>DAOLCW010000021.1:0-39018 GCA_035327665.1 Kiritimatiellia bacterium | reverse complement strand
GCAAAGGACTGAAAATCCTTGTGTCCTCGGTTCGATTCCGAGTCTGGCCACCATGCTTCGCCTTTCGCGAAGCTCAAGGCTACGCATGGCTGGCCAAGCATTGAGTCTTTCGAACCGAAAGTCTAAGCCGCTTTGCATTACAGCGATGATTTCCGCAATGCAATTTCCGGAATTTCGGCCCATTTCATCATACTGGCAAGCGGGACACATGCGACAGTTCCGATTGGGCTTCGATTGATCGCATCGAACTGAACGACCACCACCTGATTGCGAACCCGGGGATGCGCCGAACGGATTTCGGCGCTACGGTCGGCCGACAACCACCATCCGTAGCTCCCATATCCGATGGGAGCACTCCGGGCATTCTTTCGACAAAAATTCTTCGCTACGGCCCACCGACAACCACCATCCGTAGCTCCCATATCCGATGGGAGCATTCCCCGGGATACGCCGATCAGATATCGGCGCTACAAATGTTGACAATGTCAGGCTTGTCCACAGGGATCTACCCACTTGGGATAGATTCTTTCAGTATCTCCGTAATCCAGCCCGCTTGATGCAGGGAAAAGGACGCACCCGATAGCTTTGCCTTATCTGGATTCTTCGCGATATATTCCCGATAAGCTCGCAGTTCCTTACGGTCGCGCACAATCCGGTCAAAGCTCTCCTTCTGCCATAGTTTGTCGTTTGACACGCCGTGCTTGAACAACTCCGTGGACGTGAAACGCTTGATCGATTGCAACAGATCCTCCACCTGCCAATCGTCCAAGGGTGTCATCAGCCAATGAACATGGTTAGGCATGACCACGAAGTCTCCACACCACAAACGGCTCCCGTGAAAATAGTGAAGTGCGGCTTCCACTGACTGTCGATTAAGCTTGGCCGCAAGCACGCATGCCCCATGACAGCGATCCAGTTCACGATGAAGGTGGCGAGCTTGCTGTCGTTCAAACCTTCGGCGCTCAGCGGCATCAATGCAGAGATATTGACGCATGCCTTCATCACGATCCAAAGGGTCTGTTACATGATGCGCCTTAAGCCAAAGGTGTCGTTCCTCACGCCACTGCGACAAGACCTGGCGAGGGATGGAATCCGCGAGACGAAACGTGATAAAGTAGGTGCAACCGCGTTGCCGCCAATGGGGCATATTGCGTCGATAGATCGTCATTTCACTGTGCGGACGGAAGGGCAGGAAAGTGACTTCAGGCATAACGGGATGGTGAAAAGTGCGGAACTCACAGGCAAGTATTTTTCATTCCTGGTAAAAGTCGGTTCCGATCGGAGTGGAGCGAACCCGGGGATGCGCCGAACGGATTTCGGCGCTACGGCCCGCCGACAACCACCATCCGTAGCTCCCATATCCGATGGGAGCACTCCGGGCATTCCTTCGGCAAAAATTCTTCGCTACGGCCCGCCGACAACCACCATTCGTAGCTCCCATATCCGATGGGAGCATTCCGGGCATTCTTTCGACATAAATTCTTCGCTACGGCCCGCCGACAACCACCATCCCGTAGCTCCCTTATCCGATGGGAGCATTCCGGGCATTCCTTCGGTAAAAATTCTTCGCTACGGCCCGCCGACAACCGCCATTCGTAGCTCCCATATCCGATGAAAGCAGATCTGAATAGAGGATTCCGTCGATGCCCTTTGACCGGTGATCGCTGAACCAGTGATTCGAAAAAGTTGCGGGGGGTCCACCCCAAACTCCGCCCGAACCTCGCTTCGCTTAAAACTGATGGTCGAAGTACAGGTCGAGGAGGAGGTCGTCGGTATCGATGGCGAGGCGTTCGCCTTCAAGTTCGGGACGGTTGTCGAAGGGTTCGAGGCGCATGGCGTACACTTCTCCAATCACCCGTTCGGCCGTGGGCAGGACTTCGGCGTCGAGTAGAGCCCAATGGGCAACGAGAATGCGCTGGGTAATCGGCCCCTCGCCGGTCTTGAAGGTGACGTCAACTTCATTGGCGACGAGGGCGCGGCGATACGGGGCGATGTCGGCGGGGGAAGGAATGGAGGAGGTGGCGACGATCCGTCCCTCGACCTCATATACCGTCGACCGGGTCCGGTCCGTCATGGTCTGGCGATACAACCGGCTGTTGAGTTGAGCTTCGCGGGCGGTTAAGGCCCGGGCATAAATCGCAATGCCCTCGAGCGATCCGACCCATCGCCCGTCGCCGAGGCGAAGTTCGCCCCCCTGGTCCGCAGGCCAGTCGATGGGTCGCATATCGGCTTGAAGGATCACCTCCCCTTCTCGATACACATGAACCTGTCCGGAATCGACCGAAGCAACGAGATGAAACGTCGCGGGCCAATGAATGGGTTCGCTTTCAACCCGTTGATCGCCCATTTGAAACACTGCGCGCCCCCCCTCGCGACCTATGGAAACGAGGTCGGTTTCGGAACCGGCCAAGGAGAGAAAAACCACCCCGGCCTCCTCCTCCACCTCGCGGTCCTGGTGCACCGTCAATTCGAGGGAAAAGGTGGACGCACCGGCGAGGGCTTCCACGGCTCGACGACCCGCCTCGCGGTCCCGGAAGCCACCATTTTCAATCAACATCTCGAAGTGGCGCCCGTAGCGGGCATGGCCAAACGGTTCGGGACGGCAAAGCAGCGCAGGGCGGGAGTCCGAGGCGGGAACTTCATGACGACCGTTCAGGGTTTGCCACAAATACACCAGGGAGGTGTCCTCGACCGGCCAGGTCCAATCGCGGGTCGCGGGGAGAGCGGCGCTGAAGGGTTGTGAGGTTTGTCCGCGCGGATCGGGCTCCACCCATACATCGGGATAAAAGTTCGCGAAGGCGTTGAAGGTGGCTCGCACCCAAGCGGCAACTTCGCGACGGTCCTCGCTGAACCGCCCGAGGTAAACCTCGACATCCGCGCCCCCTCCAGAGAGGCGATACGCTCCCTCCCCGACCTTGTAGGGTCCGGTCACGGCAAGGATGTGGGAATGGTTGGACCAGCGGGGATGGTACACTTCATATCCCGGATGGCCGGGAAGCTGACTGATGTTGACCATCCAACGCTCGAATGGATCAATTTGAAACAGGGTGAGGTTGCGATGGGGTCCGTCGAGCACCCAAAAGTGATACGGCGCATCCGGGGCCATGGCGACCCAGCATCCACGACCCAACCGGTGCCAGGTTTGGTTGTCCAGATTGAGGTATCCGACCTCCGGCCAGGGAAAGGCCGCACTCGCAAGACGACCGTCCGCGGTGAGTTGGAAACTGTCTTCACTGATTTGGATATCCGACATGACCACCCCGCCGGTGTCCCGGGTCCGGTTACGGGGAAGCGGGGTCAGGGGCTTGCGGTAAAGCGACCCGTGCGTGGGGAGCAGGTTGCCATCCTCAATGAAATCGCGGAGGTAATACAACCATTGGACCCGGGTTTCGGGATCGCGCCAAACCGCTGCGGCAAAGCCTTGGCCAAGATCTTCGACGTCGCCACCTTCCCAGGCCACCCGGTGCATGGTCCCATGAATGCGGTCGGAAAAAAGGATATGCTTCCCGTCGGAGGTGAACAGCGGCTTGACGAAGTTGCGGGGGGTGGGAAGGATTTCGCGCTCGCCCCGGTGGTCGTCGGTATCCAGTCCCATCAGGCGAAGACCGGTGCCGCGGGCAAGGTAGTCGGAGCCGTCGCCGACATCCTGAACCCACACGATACGGGTGCGGGCCCCGGTCAGATCGCGAATCGAAGCGGCGACCGGATCGAGGTTCTCGGGTCGAGGGGAAACCTCGGGGCTGCGTCCGCAAGCGGTAAGCCAGAGGAGCCCGCTGATGATCCATGCGACCCGGTACGCACTCTCGATCAGCTTGCGAAGACCTCGGTTGTGGATTCCCAACACTGCCGGTCACTCGGCTTCAGGCAGGACGGAATCGGCAGGTTCGGCGGGAGCTTCCACCGGAACGGGGGCGGAGGAATTGTTGTTGCGACTGATGAAACGGATGTCTTTGAAGGTTAGCACCACAAACAAGGTCAGAAGCAGGATCGTTCCCACATTCCATAACAAGGTAACAATCCGGGGATGAACGGGACGGCGGGTGATGAGTTCGACGGTGGAAAGGACAATATGGCCGCCGTCGAGCACCGGAATGGGGAGAAGATTCAACACCGCGAGGTTAACGTTGAGCAGGCAGGCAAACCCGAGCGCAGCGATGAGACCCACCCCGGCGATTTTGAAGAGCATGTCGATGATCAACACCGGACCGCCGATACCTTCAGCCGCTGCTTTGGCCTCCTTGGGGGTCACGAGGGCGCGAAGAATACGGAAGATCAGGGTGGCATGGGACTTAATCTGGTCCATGGGGCGAAGAATTTCCTCGGTGTAGAATTCGATGCCGATAAGTACGCGGTCGCGGTCGGGATCATAGCGGGGGGTCAATTGCGTGGAAAAGCGTTCGCCGCTGCGCAGATAGACGAGGTCGACCTGTTGGTCGCGGAGGCGCTGAACCAGCTCAACCATTTGGCCGCGGCTAAACAGCTCGATGCCGTCGAGTTCCACAATGCGGTCTCCGGACCGGATGCCGGCCGCTTCGGCGGCGGAGCCGGGCATAACCCGGAGCACGGAACAGTAGCTCATGGGGAAGATGCCGGGAATCATTCGCACACCGTGAGTTCGATCGGTGGCGAGAAGGGCTTCATAAATGGTGCCGTCCGGGGTGCGGAGGCGGAGGGTGACTTCGTCGTAGAGGGCGGAGATGACGATCGAGCGTTGCCAGTCACCTACCGGTTCGTTGTTGACCGCCTCGATGACGTGGCCGGAGCGAAGACCGGCTTGCCATGCCGCGGAGTCTTCGAGGACATAACCGACGGTGGCCTGGGTGAACTCAGGGGCGAAGTCGCGACCATGCCAGAACACAACCCACGCGAGGATAAAGGCAAGAATGATGTTGAACGTGACCCCGGCCAGGCCGACGAGGATCTTCTTGCCCGGCCCGATCGGAGACAACTTGCGGGGGGTGCCGTCGGCATTGACGAGGGTCACCCCGGTGGGATCCATCTGGGGAAGCGCCACGTACCCGCCGAGAGGAAGCAGACCGATTTTGTAGACTACGCCGTTGATCGTGCGTTTCCACAAGGCGGGACCGAACCCGATGGAGAAGGTGTCCACGGTCATCCCGCACCACCGGGCGACGAGAAAATGGCCCAGCTCGTGGACGAAGATGGTTACAGCAAAAATAAGGACGGTGAGGCCGACCGCCCAAACGGTCATGAGAAGTTCGTACATGGAATACCTTTACGCGATCAGGACGGAATGTCCATGAAGAGCCGGGCAAAAATGTAGAGCACCGGCGCGGTGAATAATAAGCTGTCGAGAACGTCGAGAAATCCCCCCATCCCCTTGATGTAGGTTCCGGAGTCCTTGACCCCGGCCGCCCGCTTGAACAGGGATTCGACAAGATCGCCGAGAATCCCGGTAATGGAAAGCAAGGGGGCGAGGAGGAGGGCGTGGTAGAGTTGGAAGTCGAGGGTGCCGGAACCTTTCTGGCCAATGAGGTAGAACAGGGCGCTGGCCACGAGGCCGGCGAGCAGGCCCCCCGCCCCTCCTTCCCACGTCTTGGCCGGGGAGATTTTCGGCCACAGTTTGTTGCGCCCGAATTCGCAACCGATGAAGTAGGCGCCGATATCGGTGGCCTTGACCACCACCACGAGATAAAGGAGGAGAAACCGGCCTTCGGTATCGCCAAACGCGGTGAGCAGCTTGGTGAGGAAGTTGAACAGAAAGCCCGCGTAGAGGATGCCGATGAGCGTTCCGGCCATCGCGCCCCATGCCCGGTCCGACTTGCGGGAAACCATTTGCCGGAAAATCACCGCGGTAAGAATGAGAAAAAGCAGGAAGGGTTCGACATCGTAGCGGACGACTTCGAGGCGGGGAAGTTGCATGGCCATCCAGGTTCCGGCCACCAGGACGAGCCCGCAGACCATGCCGAGCGCCTTGAAATGGGGAAGCTGACCGGCTTCGAGCAAAGCGTAGAACTCCCACATGGCCAGCCCGCAGGCCAGTAGGAGAACAATCAGCACCATCACCGGATGCAGGAAGACCACACCCGCAATAAGCAGGCCGGAAAGGATGACTCCACTGATCAGACGCTGGTTCAACATAAACGCCTCTTATTTGATGTTGCCAAAGCGCCGGTGCCGTTGTTGATAGTTTTCCAGCGCTTCAATGAATTGCTCCTCCCGGAAGTCGGGCCAATAAACATCGGTAATATAAAGTTCGGCATAGGATATCTGCCAGAGCAGGAAATTGCTAATCCGCATTTCGCCGCTGGTGCGGATGAGCAGGTCGGGGTCGGGAAGATCGGGTGCATAAAGATGGGAGGCTACGGTGGCCTCATCGATGGCTCCGGACGTCAACTCACCGGCCTCAACTTTGCGGGCGATGGCCCGGACCGCGTCGGTCAGTTCGGTGCGGCTTCCGTAGCTGAGGGCAAGGGTCAAGGTTCCCCGGGTGTAGTGACGGGTTTCGTCCATGACCCGGTTAAGTTCCTTCTGTACCGACTTGGGAAGGTCGCCGACATGGCCAATGACCCGCAGGCGGACCTGATTGTCGTGCAGTTCGTGGGCCTGGTCGCGAAGGAAGGTGCGCAGAAGGGTCATTAGCCCGGAGACTTCGGGCCGGGGCCGGACCCAGTTTTCGGAGCTAAAGGCATAAAGGGTGAGGTATTCGACATCGACCTTGCGGCAGGCTTTGAGCACGGCCCGCACGGAGTCCGCCCCGCGCTGATGCCCCTTGATGCGGGGGAGACCTCGCTCCTTGGCCCAGCGGCCATTGCCATCCATGATGATGGCGACATGGCGGGGAATTCTCTTGGGGTCCAAGGTCATAGGGGCGGTTCAGGCTCCGGGGCCGAGGGGGGTGTCGAGGATGAGGGTGCTATCACGGGCGGGACCGAGGGAGATGATTTCGGCGGGAACGCCGGTCAGTTCGGTGAGGCGGCGAAGGTAGGCCTGAGCATTGGGCGGGAGGTCTTCAAAACGTTTGGCCCCCCGGGTCGGCGTGAGCCAGCCCGGCATCTCTTCGTAGATCGGCTTGCATCGTTCGAGGGTACGGACATTGGCCGGTACCGTTTCCATGCGTTCCCCATCCACCTCATAGGCCACACAGATCTTGATGGTTTCAAAGGTATCGAGCACATCGAGCTTGGTAATCGCCCAGGTGTCGATCCCGTTGATCATGGCAGCGTAGCGGGCGACCACGAGGTCGAACCAACCGCAGCGACGGGGACGACCGGTGGTCGCTCCGAATTCACCGCCAGCCTGGCGGAGGGCTTCGCCGGTTTCATCGAGCAGTTCGGTCGGGAACGGTCCCTCCCCCACCCGGGTCGAGTAAGCTTTCACAACCCCGAGCACGCGGTCGATGCGGTGGGGTGGAACCCCGGACCCGGTGCAAGCGCCACCGGCCGTAGCGCTGGAGGACGTCACATAAGGGTAGGTGCCATAGTCGATGTCGAGCATGGTGCCTTGGGCCCCTTCAAACAGAATGGACTCGCCGCAGCGAATGGCCGCGTTGAGCAGGACAATGGTATCGGTGATGTGGGGACCGAGAACGGCGGCCGCCGCCCGGTAGTCGGCGAGGATTTCCTCGGCATCCACCGGCTTGGCCCCGAGAGCGGTGAGAATCTTGTTGTTCACCTCAACCCGTTTGCGCAGGAGATCGGGAAAGACCGGATCGAGCAAGTCGCCCATGCGAAGCCCAGTGCGGGCCGCTTTGTCGCCATAAGTGGGTCCAATGCCCCGCTTGGTGGTGCCGATGGCCGAACCGGTGGTCGGCTTGCGCTCACGGTATTCGTCGATGAGCCGGTGATAGGGCAAAACCATGTGGGCGCGGGCACTGATGAAGAAGCGTCCTTGGGTAGTCACGCCCCGCGCCTCGACCCCCTTCAGTTCCTTGACCAGAGCGACCGGATCGATCACCACCCCGTTGCCGATCACGCACTTCTTGCCGGGATGAAGAATGCCGGAGGGCATGAGATGAAGCACATATTTATCATCTCCGATTTCCACGGTGTGGCCGGCGTTGTTGCCACCCTGGTACCGGACGACCCAATCGACCCGCTCGGTGAGCACGTCGATGACCTTGCCTTTGCCTTCATCGCCCCATTGGGCGCCGATTAAAACTGTGTTGGGCATGTAGTTTCCTTACATCCGTACGGGTTGGTGAGTTTGGGGACCCGGGGCGCCAACGGAGGTTGATCCGAGTGCGCCGGGGTACCCTAGGCAACCCGGTGAGCAGGGTCAACTGGAAAGGGGGATGCACCGAGTTCCTTCCCAAGGCCCCGGCTGATGCAAAGAATGATCCCCATAAGCAGATTGAGGGTCATAAAGATCTCCGAATCACCGAAGTTGAATTCGACCATGCCATTGACCATGAGAGCGATGAATCCTCCCAAGGCCCCGACGAGCACCGCCCGCTCCTCGCGACGCGTTTCAGGCAGGCGACGATAGGTGGCCAGACCCAGGATCAAAACATGAACCATCCAGCCCGTCCATGCCACCGCGCCCAACCACCCGGTTTCCAGGGCGATTTGCAGGATGTTGTTGTGCAGGTGATTGAGACCGGATTGAACCTGCTCGCTGACCTCAAGCAAACGTTCATGGGACACCGCTTTCCACCCCACCCCCAAAGGATGCTCGGCCAACAAGCGGGGGGCAACTTCCGTCCACAGCAAGTAACGGCCACCCAGATCCTCGGTGAATTCTTCCTGTATCATCGACCACCGCTCGCGCACCGGGCCGAGGGTCACCACCGCCGCCACCGCCACCAGAACGGCCAGTGCAACCTTGCGCTGACGCAGCAACACCGCCATGACCAGCGCCGCCACCGCAAAGGAGATCCACGCCCCCCGTTTGAAGTGAAGGAGCAGTCCAAGGGCATTAAAGATCAGAGCGGTTGCGGTGACCGGATGGCGAAGCGACCACCGGCCGACGGCGATGGCTCCGATGATGAGCGCGAGGCTGACCATGTAAAACTGGGGATCGCGCATGTTACCCGTGTGAAAAAGATCGACCCCGAGGTTCAGCTCCATCGGAATGCGGATGAAGTCCTTGGCCGCCAGCAACGAGGTGCCAAGAACAAACGCATTGGCGAAAAGACCGATCGAAGGGGAAGCCGTTACCGACCCCGGGCGGAACAGCACGGCAAGGGCGGGAAGGATTGCCAGTAGCAACAAGCGGTCCATCTTACGGAAGGAACGAGCGGGATCCCAACCTTGGGCAGACGCAACAACCGCACATGCCATAAACAAGGCAATCCACCACCCGAAGGTACGGAGCGGAAGGCGCTCGACCTTGCCCATGGCCAACACAACAAGAAAACCCACCGCGCCGAGGTAGGCAAGCGGCTGACCCAACACGATTGAAAACGGAAGCAGCGCCGCGTGAAGCAGAAGCAGCCGGGCCAAACGGTCCGGCAACGTCACGGCGCACCCTCCATGATCTTCTCCAACGACAAAACTCGCTTGCTCCGCAGATAGCGTTGCACCGCAGTGCGGGTGTCGATCTCCAACATGGTCAGCCGGGAGGAAGGTTGGTCGACAATCTCCCGCAAGCGAGGGAAACGGTTGCCGCCCGAGGCGAGGGTGTAGCTGTTGAAGGCAACCTTGTAGCGGCGGCGGGAATGGAGGGGACGGCCCTTCTCATCCCGCAACTCCACCGCTCGTCGAACCCCATCATGCGTTTCGATCCGGTAGTGGAACCCGAGGGGTCCCAACATGAACGGTGTAGCCCGGAGGGCGAGGCTTTCCTCAAGAATCTCTTTAATCTCTGAGACATTCAGATGGGCGATCCCGATGGTATTTTCGTACGGAACAATGTCCCAAACATGCCGGACAGCAATCGGTCCCTCGGGGAGGATCGCCGAGGACAATGCACCGTGAAGGACAAAGTCGGCCTTGGACGCATCAGCAATGGCTCGCGAAATCAGACGTTGCACCGGCGAAATCCCAATCCGGCTGGGGTGAGGCGTGAAGACATCCGAGGATCGGGTCAAGGGTCGGTCCAGTTCCGCCTGGGTCGAGGTGATCAATCCCTCCCACGCCTCGGCAAGCGGAGGATGCCACGGATCGCCCGGTCCCACCCGCTCCAGCTTGGCCGACCGATGCACCACCTTGCGGCTGACCGTGTCGAACGTGAGTTCGAGAATGCCGAGCCAGATCCCGTGATACCCGGCCTGGGTGTAAAGCACCCCGTTGATGCTCGCCTGCTCAATGGGGCGATGGGTGTGGCCGCCGATGATCGCATCAATCTCCGGAAAGGCCCGGGCGACCGCGTTGAGTTCGTTGGCATGGTCGTCCCCAAATTCCCGGTAGCCTTGATGGGCGGCGACGATCACGATGTCTGCCCCCTCCGCCCGCACCCGGGGCAGGATCTCCCGCATCGCTTCGACTGAAGGTTTAAAGAGCATCGACTGAATCAGTTCCGGCCTTGACCACCGGGGAATGCCCGGAGTGATAAGACCGATCACCGCCACATTCACTCCTTCAACCGATAGCATCACGTAAGGTTTGACCGAAGCCAGTGGATTGGGATGGCCAGGCAAGGTGTACATGTTTGCCGCAAGGACCGGGGTGGGCACCGTCCGGACCAGATCCGCGAGAAGATCAAGACCCCAATCGAAGTCATGATTTCCGAGTACCCACGCGTCATACGAAAAGTGGCTGAGGGCCTCCATCATCACCCGACCCCGCGCACGAAAACTTTCCGGGCTGCCTTGAAACAAGTCGCCGCAGTCGATCAACAGCGCGTGAGGTCGCTTCGCTTTCCATGCCGCAATTCGACCCGCGCACTGGAGGAAGCCCCCCACCCCGGTATTCCCATCGTAATCGGTCGTGGGCAGCAAGTGGCCATGGAGATCTGTGGTGTGGAGAATCGTCACCTGAACCAGCCGAGCAGGAGCGGAAACCAGGCTCGCCAAGCAGATCAACCCGGCGAGAAAACACACCCGAATCGCCGATCCGTGACCGGCCCTTTCGTCCTGTTTGCTACTGTTGCTTCTGGCCATCCTGGCATAATCCTCGACGGGGCCGGCCCGGTCCGGAGCGCCCGGACGGGCTCAGGCGATCTTACGAGAAACGGTCTCCGGGGCGACGAAGGACCGGTGCCCGCTGATCATGGACTCGGTAATCCGGATCGCTTCCGGATGCTTCTGTTGGGGAATTTCGTACATCAGGTCAAGCATGACATGTTCGAGAATCGACCGCAACCCGCGAGCGCCGGTTCCCTTGGCCAAAGCCGTGCGGGCGAGTTCCCGCAAAGCTCCGTCGTCAAACGACAACTCGACCCCCTCCATGGCAAGCAACTTTGTGTATTGTTTGGTCATCGCGTGCTTGGGTTCGGTCAGGATGCGCACGAGATCGTTCTCGGAAAGCGGTTCGAGCAGTGCCGCCACCGGCAAACGTCCGATAAATTCCGGAATAAGGCCGAACTCGACGAGATCCTCCGGCTCAATCCGGTTCGACAATGAACTGCGGGCGCCCCCCCCGGCGAGAAAACCGATCGCCCGGCTACCCAGGCGACGTTGCATGATCTTGTCCAATCCGATAAATGCGCCACCGCAAATGAACAGGATGTTCTCCGTGCTCAACTTCACATATTCCTGTTGAGGATGCTTGCGTCCTCCTTGCGGCGGCACATTCGCCGTGGTGCCTTCGAGAATCTTCAGTAAGGCTTGCTGCACCCCTTCACCCGAGACGTCGCGGGTAATTGAAGGATTCGCCGAGCGTTTACCGATCTTGTCGATTTCGTCGATGTAAATGATTCCCCGCTCGGCCCGGGCCACATCGTAGTCGGCAGCCTGAAGAAGCCGGAGCAGGATGTTCTCCACATCCTCGCCCACATAGCCCGCCTCGGTCAGCGTGGTCGCATCGGACATACTGAACGGCACGTCAAGGGTCTGGGCAAGGGTCTTGGCAAGGAGGGTCTTTCCGCATCCGGTTGGACCGATCAGCAGAATGTTGCTCTTTTCGATCTGTACATCCTTCAAGGCGCTTCCAACATCAGCCTGATGTGCGTGTACCCGCTTGTAGTGATTGTGAACGGCGACCGAAAGCACCTTCTTGGCGTGTTCCTGTCCGATCACATGCTCGTCGAGGGCGGCCTTCAGCTCATGCGGTTTGGGAATATCCGGGGAGCGCGGCTTGGCTTGGCGCGCAGCACCTTTGCGACCTTTGGGCTCGCGGTCAAGCAGGGTTCCGCACAGTTCCACACATTGGTCGCAGATAAACACGCCCGGACCTGCGATCAGCCGGGCGACGTCATTCTGCCCCTTACCGCAAAACGAACACTTTTGATTTTGGGTATCCCCCCGGGCCATGGTCAACCTTCCTTGCTGCTCTTATCCTGAGCGCTCTTGCTGGTCAGCACATGGTCAATCAGCCCGTATGCCTTCGACTCCTCGGCGGACATGAAGAAGTCGCGATCCGTATCCCGGCTGATGTCATCCATGGTTTTCCCAGTATGATGAGCGAGGATCTCATTGAGCCGGTCGCGCAGCCGCAGAATTTCCTTGGCTTGAATGCTGATGTCGCTCGCCTGGCCTTGGGCGCCCCCCCAAGGCTGGTGGATCATGATCCGCGCATTGGGCAGGGCGAACCGCTTGCCCGCAGTGCCCGCAGCCAGCAGCACCGCGCCCATGCTCGCCGCTTGACCAACACAATAGGTCACCACTGGGCACTTCACGAACTGCATCGTATCGTAGATGGCCAGACCCGCCGTCACCGATCCCCCCGGTGAGTTGATGTACAGGCTGATGTCCTTGTCCGCATCCTCGCTTTGCAGGAACAGCATCTGGGCAATGATCAGGTTGCTGATGTCATCGTTGATCGGAGTTCCGATAAAGATGATCCGTTCCTTCAGCAGGCGCGAATATATATCAAAGGCACGCTCGCCACGCCCGGTCTGTTCGATGACCATCGGCACTAACACTTGGGCTCGTTCGTTCATACATCGCTCCTTTAAGGGTTGGTAATCACCGCATGCTGGACCACAAAATCAAGGCCCTTCTCGGCAACAAGTTGTTCCTTCAGTCGGCGATAGCCGATCCCGCCATCTTTCTGCATCTCCGCTTTGAGTTTGTCGGGGTTCTTCCGGCTCGACATCGCATGCCGATGAATCCGCGCATCCACCTCCGCATCGGATACCGTCAACTTCTCCTCCTCCGCGATCCCCGTGCAAAGGTATCGCAGCTTCAGCCGGTCCTTCGCGGACTTCTCCGCCATTTCGAAGATTTTCTCGCGGTTGCTCTGAATATCCTCCGAGGAGACTCCACGCTGGGAGTTCATGCTCACCAAGTCGTAAACTTCCTGGCTGGTTTCCTCCGAAACCACAGATTCCGGAAGGTCGATCTGGGACGCCGCGAGAAGTTGGTTGACCAGTTCCGACCGCTGCCGGCGGGTTTCGTCCACCGTTTTCATCTCGGTGAGATCCTTGCGAATCCGGTCCTTCAGCGCATCCAACGACTCCACCCCCAACGTCTCCAGAAACGCCGCATCCAATTCGGGAAGCACCCGGTGGCGGATACCCGTCACCTTCACCTGGTAAACCGCCTTCAGCCCCGCAAGCTCGGCGATTGGATGGGGATCAGGGAAAGACACGTCAAGCATCCGTTCCTCTCCCTTTTTGAAGCCGACAAGTTGACGGGTGAAATCCTGGACCACGAATGACTCATCGTCCGCGAACAGCCAAAATCCCTTGCCCGAGGAAAGTTCCCCGGCCGCAGGTGCCTTTTCGACCAGCGGGGCACCATCCACCGTCGCCTCGAAATCCACCTGAACCAAATCCCCCTTCGACACCAACGTATCCTCAGGAGCCTCTTCGAACTTTCCTTCCCGCTGACGCAGGTTGTTCAAAACCTCATCGATATGCTCGTCTGACACTTCAACGGGCTTCGCCTCAACCGTCAAGCCCTTGTAGCTCGGAAGGGTAACCTCCGGCTTCACATCGATCATGACGCTGAACGTAAACGCTTCCCCTTCCTTAAGTTCCGGCTCGGTGACATCCAATACCGTCACCGGTTTCAACCCGTGTTCCTTCAGGGCGGCCTGGTAGCCTTGGGGGATCAAGCGTTCTTTGACTTCCTTAACGATGTCCTTTTGGAATCGGCGGACCACCATGTTGCGCGGGGCCTTTCCCGGACGAAAACCCGGCATCCGCGCATATTTAAGGTAATTGGAGATCACATCATTGAATTCCTCACCGACTTTGTCGGCGGGAACGGTCACCTCGAGATGCCGACGGCAGGGACCTACGGCGGAAACGTTGCTGTTCATGTGGTTCGGACTCCTCAATCGGATGAAAATGAGCGGCAACCATAAGAGCCCCCCCACCTTACGTCAAGTGCGGTTCGGATGGTTCCGGATCCTTGGTCCGATCTTCCAGCTTCTCAAGGTCCCGGATGGCCAGCTCCATACCAGCCAGCCGATCGTCCACGTAGGTAATCAATCCCCGCTCACCCGTCAGCTTGAGGTTTTCAAAAAGTTCGCGAATCGCCTTGCTCGCCCCCGACACCCAGATCTTTGTCCCGTTCCCATGGGCCTCCCGCAACAAATTCTCGAGCGCAAGGGCCGCCGTGGTTCCCAGAAGCGGCACATCCCGAAGATCCACCACCAGCGCCTTCGCATCCAGAATCTCCTCATGCATCCGCGAAATCGCTTTTGCCACCCCGAAAATCATTGGACCACTTAAGTGAAATACCACCAGACGTTCTCGGCCTGCCTCAAGCAGACGTTTTTCCTCTTCCGAAAATGGCAGGTCATCGGACACCACATCGAAGGCCCGAACATTCCCTTCCTGAACCCGCGACAAACGATCAATTGTGATCAAATTCGCGATAAACACCCCGATCCCCACCGCCACGATGATATCCACCAGCACCGTGAGCAGCAGCACACCAAACATAATTACCGCTGCGGAACGCGAAACCCGGTGCGACCTGCGCAGAAAACTCCAGTCGAGAATGTCGAAACCGACCTTGGCGGTGATCGCGGCCAAGACCACCAAAGGAACCCCGCTAAGCAAAGGGGCCAAAACCAGAACCACCGCCAACAACACCATCGCCCGGGACATGCCTGAAAGTCGGGTGGTTGCTCCGCATTGAATGTTCACCACCGTGCCCATCGTGGCGCCCGCTCCCGGTAATCCCCCAAACAAACCGGACATCAGATTCCCAATCCCCTGCCCGATCAATTCCCGGTTGGTCCGATGTTGATGGCGGGTCAAACTGTCCGAGATCATCGCAGTGAGGGTCGTATCGATGCAACCCAGCATCCCCAATACAATCGCATCCACCAGCAACACCCCCAGCAAGTCCCATGTGAACACGGGAAAATGCATGTTCGGCAATCCCTTGGGAATCTCGCCGATCGTTCGCAAGGCGCCATCGGGAAAGAATAGCCACGCAGCCAGGCTGCCTCCCAGAAGCATGACCAGCGCCGGGGGAACCCGCTTTCGCCACTGCGCCGGAAAGGCGAACATCACCACCAAAGCGATCCCCCCAAGAAAAAATTCCGCCGGCTTCAGGTTCTCAATCAAATCCGGCAGGTTCTTGATCACCCCCACCGCCCCTCCCGGCGGAGTCGGATGGCCAAGAAGGGGGCCGACTTGCAGAGCAATCAACAAGACCCCAATCCCCGACATGAATCCGGAAATCACACTGTAGGGCATCAGCGTGATGTATCGGCCCAACCGCAGCATCCCGAAGGCGATCTGGAATACCCCTGCCATCATTACCACCGTGAACCCCATCGCCAACCCATGTTCTGGATCCGCCGCCACCAATCGGGTCAGCACGGCCGTCAACATCAGCGTCATCGGACCCGTCGGCTCCGAAATCAACGTCCGTGTCCCCCCGAACAGCGCCGCCCAGAACCCTACCAGCACCGCCCCGTACAACCCCGACATCGCCCCCGCCCCCGATGACACCCCGAACGCCAAGGCCAGAGGTAGCGACACCACCGCCGTGGTCACTCCCCCGAACAAATCCCCCTTCACCCTCTCCAGCCATGCCTTACCTTTACCATCCGTCATAAAAGGATCCTCACCCCGTACTCTTCATGCCGAAGGCGATGCCATTTACCGTGAGCGCCAGCACCCGTCGCATCGCCTCCGTGCGATCGTCCTCCGGGGTGCTCCGCCATTCCCGCAACTGCTTGATTTGAAGGTAATGCAATGGATCGATATACGGATTTCGATTGTGGATCGATTCTGCCAATCGCGGCTGATTCTCCAGCAGCCGCCTTTGCCCGCACACCGAAAGCACCACCTCCCGTGTCCGCTCAAACTCCTCCTCCATCCGCCCCAGAAAACGCTTTCGGATCCTCCCGTCCGACACCATCGACGCATACCGGCCGGCAATGTAGAGATCTGTCTTGGCCAGGGAAATTTGCGCATTATCCATCAACACTGCAAAAAACGGCCACTCCCGGTACAACCACCGGAGCGCTTTCGCATCCTCACCCTGCACCTCGGCCAACGCCGTTCCCACCCCGTACCAAGCCGGCATCAAATGCCGCGACTGCGTCCACGCGAATACCCACGGAATCGCTCGCAACCCCGAAAGATCCGACGCACGCCCCCGTCGACTCGGACGCGATCCAATCCGCGTGTGCTCGATCACATCGATCGGCGTAGCCTCCAGAAAATAAGTCAGAAAATCCGGAGCCTCCAACAACTCCCGGTAATGCTGGAACGATCTCCGGGCCAACCGGTCCATCACCGCTTCCGCCTCCGGGTCCACCGCTCGCTTCTCCTCTTCGAAGAACACATTGTGCAACACCGCCGAGCTCAACTGTTCCAGATTCCGCCGGGCAATCACGGGATGCCCGTACTTCATAAAGATCACTTCTCCCTGATCGGTCAGCCGCACCTCCCCCCCGTGCGACGCATGAGGCTGGGCCAGCAAGCTCCGGTACGACAACCCGCCCCCCCGGTCAATCGTCCCGCCCTTCCCGTGGAAAAACCGGATCCCGATCCCCCGTTCATCCCCCATGCTCGCCAACTGCTTCTGCGCCCGGTACAAAAACCAGTTTGCCGCCAGATACCCCCCATCCTTGTTCGAATCCGAATACCCCAGCATGATTTCCTGCCGGTTCCCCCGCCCCGCCAGATGTCGACGATACTCCCGGTCCGCCCACAACTCCTCCATCAGGGTCCCGGCCTGCTCCAGATCCCCGATCGTCTCGAACAACGGCACCACATCCAGCGCCCGCGCCTTCATCTTCCGCGCCCGCTGCACCACCTCGAGAATCTGATCCGCCGAATGAGTCATGCTCAAAATAAATCGATGCGCCGTTTCCTCCCCATACCGCTTCTGCAACTCCGCAATCAATCCCAGCTCTGCGTCGATTTCCTCCGGAGCATCCTTCAACTTCCCCGAATGATCCCGCACATCCAGTTCGGCAAGATGGAAACCGAAGACCTTGATCTGACGTATCAACCGTGACAACCGCCCCCGCGCCGCACGACCCGCCCCTTGGGCAATCAACCGGTCCCGCAATCCCTCCAGCTCCTCCAGCAAATTCTCCGGCCGCCGGTAGCCACCCCCCGCAAGTTTCTTGCGGATCCCCTCCAGCTCCCGCCGGAACGATTCCTCTGGATGAAACGCATCCCCACCCGTCGTCGTTTCGTAGACCCCGCGATCCGCATGCGTGATCTCCGCCACCAGGCGGTCCAACTCCCGGTCATACAACCGCGCCATGCACCCCCGCATCAGCTCAACCGCCCGGCGACTCACCTCCGGGGTTACAAACGGATGCCCGTCCCGGTCCCCGCCAATCCAGGATGCGAACGTCAAAATAGGTCGCTCCACCTTCAATCCCGGATACACCTTTCCAACTTCCTCCTCCAACACCCCGTAAAAATCCGCCACCGCGTCGAACAACGACTGCTCGAACAGGAACAACGCATTCTCCACTTCGTTCTCCGGAGTCACCCGGTGCATCCGCGTCTCCTCGGTCTGCCACAGCGTCTCGAGAACTTCGTCCCGCCGCTCCGGCTCCCGCCCCAGGCGAATCAAATGAAACATGATCGTGCGGCGCTTGCTTTCCGTGGGATGTGCCGTAAACACCGGCTCAATCGAAACCGCCGCCAGAGCCGCCGCCACCGCCTCCCGGCTCAGCCTCGCCGCTTTCACCTCCCCAAACAAATTCCCCAGCGACTGCCGCAATCCCCGGCGCTCCCTCACTGCCCGTACCCGCGCCCGCTCCTCGCAGAAATTCACCAACTGAAAAAACAGGCTGAACGCATGAATCGCCGCATGTACCTCCTCCAGCTTCATCCGCGCCACCATCGACCGCTTCGTGCGAATATCTCCCGGCCGATGGTGCTTCCGTACCCGCAAGGCCACCTCGCGCAGACGGAAAATCCGGTCCGCGATTTTGTCCCCCACCTGCTCGCGGAGGGTCGTCTCCAACCGCCCGGTCAGGTCACGAATGTCTTCTTGAAGCGTCGGATCGTTGTGCATGATGAGACGGATTCAATCCAATTCCCGCAGTAAAGTCCATCCGATTGCAACCCCCGGCATCCGATTTTTCCCCGCACGGCTCTTGACCCGAAGCGGTGCTACACGTCCGCCGTCCCAAGGGCCTCATGAACCTGGCCCAACAGGTCATCAATCGCATACGGTTTAGCCAGAAATCGATATCCGTAGCGATCAATTTCCGTCCGCCGGGCGCGATCATCCGTGTATCCACTGGTCAGGATAATCCGCTCACTGGGAACCACCGCTTGGGCTTCACGGGAAAAGTCGAAACCATTTCCGTCGGGCAGAACGACATCGGATAAAACCAACTTAAATCGCGCCCCTGCCCCATGAAGCAATTCCCGGGCCTCTTCCAGCGTCCCACAACCCACCGGATCATACCCATGAGCGCGTAATACCCGGAGGGCGAGAGAGCGAGCCCCCGGCTCATCTTCAAGCACGAGGATTCGCTCCCCTTGACCTCCAGGTATCGGCACACCGGGACCGGCTGGAGGAGAAGCCGCCCCGTTGGAAACATTGTGCCACTCCGGGAAATAAACATGAAACACCGCTCCTTGTCCTCGTTCACTGTAAGCATGAACCCACCCCTGATGCTGCTTCATGATTCCGTACACCGTGGACAAACCCAGGCCGGTTCCTTCGCCTTGTTTTTTCGTCGTGTAAAACGGCTCGAAAATATGCGAGAGAACATCAGGCTCGATCCCGCTTCCCGTATCCGTCACCGAAACCCGCACAAACCTTCCCGCTTGCCCCTCGACATTTCCCGACAACTCCAAATACGACTCGGTAACATTCACATTCTTCGTACCGATCGTGATCCGGCCACCCTCCGGCATCGCATCGCGCGCATTGACCACAAGGTTCAAGAGAACTTGATCAAACTGCCCCGGATCCGCTCGTACCCGCCACAAGGTTGGCGAAAGTGCCAGATCAACCTGAATATCCTCACCCACCATGCGCTGAAACAAACTCAACGTACCCTTTAACTGTTCATTGATATCGAGCACCTTGAGATCCACCTCCTGTTTCCGGCTGAACAGAAGAAGTTGGCGGGTTAATTCCTTCGCCCGGCCTCCGGCATCGTGAATCTGTGCCAGATCCGTCCGCTGTGCCTCCGACAAATCGCCATCCTTTAGCAGCAGCTCGCTATAGCCGATCATCGCGGTCAACAAATTATTGAAATCATGCGCGACGCCGCCCGCCAAACGTCCCACCGCCTCCATTTTCTGCGCTTGTAAAAATTGCTGTTCGAGTTCCTTCTCCCGGGTGATGTCCCGCTTGATCCCAACAAATTGGACAATCTTTCCCTGGTCATCGCGGATCGGTGAAATCGCCGCCTGCTCATGGAAAATCGTTCCATCCTTTCGGCGGTTGACCAACTCCCCCGTCCACGTCGTCCCGGCAAGAATGGTTTCCCAAAGTTCCTTGTAATACGCCTCGGATTGATGCCCGCTCTTCAGAAGACTCGGCTTCTCTCCCAACAAGTCCGACCGCTCATACCCGGTGACCCGGCAAAACGCCGGATTCACATATTCAATACGTCCCTCGACATCCGTAATCACGATCGAATCATGCGTTTGCTCGACCGCCATCGCTAAATGACGGAGTTTGGCTTCGAATTCCTTGCGGGTCGTAATATCGAGCAGAATTCCCTGCACTTGGATAATCCGTCCCTCAGCGTCCCTTTTTACCCAG
Source organism: Kiritimatiellia bacterium (assembly GCA_035327665.1). GTDB lineage: Bacteria > Verrucomicrobiota > Kiritimatiellia > CAIVKH01 > CAIVKH01 > DAOLCW01. The sequence continues at coordinate 18,848 of DAOLCW010000021.1, read as the reverse complement.
GTCCGGTCGTCCATCCATCGCCAGGAACCATCCGCCGATCGGAGTCGGTACTCTTGCGTGTAGTCCATCGCCCCGGAATCCAGTTGCTGTTTCACTTCCTCCGAAATCCGCAGCAGATCCTCAGGGTGGACCATCTCGTCAAAGCGAACCCGATTGTTCATCAGGTCATCGGCGCGATACCCCAGCAAATGAATACTTTCCGAAACATACTCGATCGGCCAACCGTCTTCGAGACTCCAGATAAATGCGAACGCCGGGCTATGTTGCACAATATCTTCGAGAACTTCACGGCGTTCAAGCTCCTTGCGTAACGCCACATCACTGGTCGTTAATGCAAGCAGCGTCTGCCTGCGTAAACGCCGCCACCATCCATACAAAACCACCCCTCCCAATGCGATCACCACCACCGCACTGAGCGCGATTTGAATCGCCCGGCTTCGGATCGGATGCAAAATCTCCTGCTTGTCGATTTTCGCGATCAACAACCAGGGAGTTCCTGCGAGCTCTTTTACCGCCGCCAAGACCTCCTGACCCCGGTAGTCAAGACCCTCAAGAATCTCATTATCATGAGATACGATTTGCGATGAAATCAAACGCGGGTCATCCACCGGACGACGAAACATAAAATCGCCATATCGCTCGTCCCTGAGCCCTCCCAGATAGGTAATCCCCGACGCATCCCGTTGCACCACGATACATTCCGCCGTCGGACTGGGGGTCGGCCATGTCCTGACGAGGGGGAGGAGGACATCCGTAGCCCGCATCTGGGTGACAATATACTTCCCATTCGGCGAAGGGTCCGAATGCACCGGCGCAATCAAGTGAACATAGTATCCTCCGTCCTCGCCTCGATGGATGGGAGTAAACCTCGGCCCATCCTCTGTCGCCACCTGCTCAACCGTAGATCGAATCAGCTTGGAATCAAACTCCCCGGTTGCGGTGCTCAACAGGATCGATCCATTCCCCGCGAAGATCACGATCACACTGTAATCGTGGCGCGTCTTCATCGTTTCAAACGCCTCGAGAATCCGCTCCTCCACCCTCGACAAATCCTCGCCGGACTCCAACCTCTCAAACAACCGAACCATCAGCGGATCCTGACTTAAAAAAAGAATGTCCTGTTTCCGCTCATTCAACCAAAGGCTCATTTGTTCGGCCTTGAGCGTCACCACAACATGCAGGTATTCATTCACGCCATCCCGGAAACGACGGGACTCATCCCGATAGTTGTAAAGTCCCAACAGGGCAACCAGCACAAAAATCAGCAGAAAGACCAGCACCGGAATGCGATGAGGCGGAAGGGGATCGCGAAGAATCGGCAAATGGATTCTCCGCGTATTTTTCGTGGAATTCCTCACTTGGCAAAGGGTAATTTCTTAACCGATCAACGTCAAATCCAATCCAGACTACAATCCACGCGATATGGGGCACATCCCGGGCTCGTTGACGTAATCAGGAACTGTTCGAAACAACATCTCGCTTCTGCATCGTTGAACCAACGTTTTGGATAAGCCCTACACATTGGGTTGCTTTCGTCAGTGACCAATCGCCCGACCCTCTATGACAAACCCGTGCAAAACGAGTATTGAAAACTAGAGGGCGGAGGGGTTTCAAACCACGCGCCCGCGAGGGGCGCGACTCACAACCATGTAAGGCGAGTTCGTTTGCGTGACGTTTCAATCCACGCGCCCGCGAGGGGCGCGACAGGCGGGACTGCCCGACCTGACCCGCGACCTTTCCGTTTCAATCCACGCGCCCGCGAGGGGCGCGACAAGGCTGGAAAGGCCAAGCGCGATCAATACGGTGTTTCAATCCACGCGCCCGCGAGGGGCGCGACCCACCGCCGCAACTGTTGATGTCGTGTGATGCAGGTTTCAATCCACGCGCCCGCGAGGGGCGCGACCGAACCCGACCCCACTGCCTGACCCGCAGCAGGAGTTTCAATCCACGCGCCCGCGAGGGGCGCGACATGACCCGAATCGATCAACGTCAACAAAATCCCGTGTTTCAATCCACGCGCCCGCGAGGGGCGCGACCTGGAAGGCGCGTAAACAAAAAACCAAACCAAAGGTTTCAATCCACGCGCCCGCGAGGGGCGCGACCCTTTTCCAATGACCGGCGCAACCGAAACGACAGGTTTCAATCCACGCGCCCGCGAGGGGCGCGACAAGGCCCGGTTGCACAACGTGACCGGGAGTATCAGGTTTCAATCCACGCGCCCGCGAGGGGCGCGACCTCCCCTGATGGGTGTCCACAACTGGAAGATTGAGTTTCAATCCACGCGCCCGCGAGGGGCGCGACTAGGGATGCTCTAGATGGCGTTATTCGAGACTGGTTTCAATCCACGCGCCCGCGAGGGGCGCGACTTCTTGGGCGAGGGTACGGCATACGAGAGACGAAGTTTCAATCCACGCGCCCGCGAGGGGCGCGACCTGGCAAGGCTCCATCTGGGGCGGCGGTGGGGTGTTTCAATCCACGCGCCCGCGAGGGGCGCGACGTGGCGAGTGGCTCCACAGTTATCGCACAACGGGGGGTTTCAATCCACGCGCCCGCGAGGGGCGCGACTTAACGCCGCAACCACTATGCACGGCGGCTATGTTTCAATCCACGCGCCCGCGAGGGGCGCGACCGGGCACGTACCGCATCCTGGCGATCGCGGAAGTTTCAATCCACGCGCCCGCGAGGGGCGCGACTCTCCGGAAATCCCTCCCGGTGCACGCAGATATGTTTCAATCCACGCGCCCGCGAGGGGCGCGACTTGGTGACGCGGAAAAGATAGCAAAAGCACTAAACGTTTCAATCCACGCGCCCGCGAGGGGCGCGACGCGATCATCGACAAGGCCGTGTCTGCCGGACTGGTTTCAATCCACGCGCCCGCGAGGGGCGCGACTTGGCCGCGTTGACGGTGTTCAATTTGCAGCAGAGTTTCAATCCACGCGCCCGCGAGGGGCGCGACTGGCGAAGATGGCGAGCTTTCCGGGTGGCCGGGTGTTTCAATCCACGCGCCCGCGAGGGGCGCGACTGCCACGCACCACAGGATGCACGCCGACGCGATGTTTCAATCCACGCGCCCGCGAGGGGCGCGACCGGCCTGGGGCCGTACTACCGACACGTCGCGACGGGTTTCAATCCACGCGCCCGCGAGGGGCGCGACGGGAGCGACCAACACGTTCAGCTATAAGGTGGGGGTTTCAATCCACGCGCCCGCGAGGGGCGCGACTGCAAACTGTCGTCCTCCCCTACATCTCTTTCCTGTTTCAATCCACGCGCCCGCGAGGGGCGCGACGAAAGGCGGGGGGCGGTGGTGAATGTTTCGGTGCTGTTTCAATCCACGCGCCCGCGAGGGGCGCGACAAACCCGTGGCGAGGTGGTGAATGCCCGCACCCAGTTTCAATCCACGCGCCCGCGAGGGGCGCGACGATGATCGCCAGCGGGTACACCGTGGCTGAACAGTTTCAATCCACGCGCCCGCGAGGGGCGCGACTAACCTCGACTGCCTTGTTGGACACCGGCATGAGTTTCAATCCACGCGCCCGCGAGGGGCGCGACTTGCGCACTGGACGCGCAAAGGGATCAAAGCTGTTTCAATCCACGCGCCCGCGAGGGGCGCGACATGAGGGGTTGAGGGTGATCGCCCGTGAAGTGAGGTTTCAATCCACGCGCCCGCGAGGGGCGCGACGTCAAACAATGTCTTGGTGATCGTCATGTCAAAGTTTCAATCCACGCGCCCGCGAGGGGCGCGACTTGGGTCAATCCGGGAGATGACGACTTCGGGCGTGTTTCAATCCACGCGCCCGCGAGGGGCGCGACCGATTTCCGCGCCGAAGTCGGACTTCATGCGCTTGTTTCAATCCACGCGCCCGCGAGGGGCGCGACTCACACAAGAACACCACGTCTGCTTGGCTCTCAAGTTTCAATCCACGCGCCCGCGAGGGGCGCGACACGGGCATACAGCGACAAAGGGATAACACCGAAGTTTCAATCCACGCGCCCGCGAGGGGCGCGACCGACCTTGAAGTACGTGAAAGAATCTGGATCAAAGTTTCAATCCACGCGCCCGCGAGGGGCGCGACCTTGCGTCCCGTCCTGAACTGCAACTTGAACCGGGTTTCAATCCACGCGCCCGCGAGGGGCGCGACAACTTCGTGCTTCGAACAGTGACCCTTGGAGGGGTTTCAATCCACGCGCCCGCGAGGGGCGCGACAGCGGAACATCGCGACACAATGGCCCGCGTGATGTTTCAATCCACGCGCCCGCGAGGGGCGCGACGTTATTGGCGAACCGGGTTTCGCGAATAGCAAGGTTTCAATCCACGCGCCCGCGAGGGGCGCGACGTTCAGCTTGGCGGTTATGCGCTGGCCTTGGAAGTTTCAATCCACGCGCCCGCGAGGGGCGCGACACGCGGATCGCGGGAAAGGCCACGGCCAACCCTGTTTCAATCCACGCGCCCGCGAGGGGCGCGACAGCCGGAAAGCATGGTCACGCCCGCATCGGAAAGTTTCAATCCACGCGCCCGCGAGGGGCGCGACCGTCGAACCGGCATGGGGTCGGGGAGACAACCGAGTTTCAATCCACGCGCCCGCGAGGGGCGCGACAATCCACAGGGCAAGCCTAAATCCTCATCGGTCTGTTTCAATCCACGCGCCCGCGAGGGGCGCGACTGGCAGGAGCCGAACCAGCAGGTCCAGCGTACCCTGTTTCAATCCACGCGCCCGCGAGGGGCGCGACTTGCAGTATTGGGCAGACCTTGCCCACGAGAAGACGTTTCAATCCACGCGCCCGCGAGGGGCGCGACATGGCCAGCGGTTGCCTGGACGCCGGATGGGGTGTTTCAATCCACGCGCCCGCGAGGGGCGCGACCCTATGTTGATAAACCATTGATACAGGCCTTGTAAATCAAGGGTTTCCGCGAATCTCTTTTTTTCAGTTGTCAAAGAACCTGATTCGGGCTCGAATTCACCAGAATCACTTAAAAAGTCTTGAATTAATTATTCCGCGAACCTCCCGGAGTTTTACTGCGAGCTTGGAGTTCGCGGAGGTCAAACGACAAGCGGATCATGCCGGAAATCGAGCGTGGGCTTTGCCCCCACATGCTCAACCCTGCGTTGCCATTGATTCCCGAGAAAATAGTAGCGCAAGCTATCCGAATCAGGGTCGATGATCGATTCCAGCTTCGCTTTCAATACCGCCCACTGGGCGGGATCTACATCACATTCAAACACCGAGTTTTGAACCCGCTGCCCAAAATTCAAACAAGTTTTCGCGACCTTCCGCAAACGTGCTTGGCCCAGCTTGTCCACGGTAGAAACATCATAACTAACCAATACCATCATCGGCCATGCCTCCCTGTTTATTTCCAAATGAAAGCCGGATATCCGTCAAGATCGCCGCGAAGGCACCTGGCCAACAGGAGTGCCTGAAGATGCATCAATAATCCAATTGGTACCGATTCTCCGAGGTAGGGATGTTTGATTTCCTCCTGCTTACGTTTTTGATAGGCAACAAGAAGGGTCTTGCGAGTCTCATCGTCCATCTCCACCGCTCCTGACTCGGTTTGTTTGAACCCCTTGGCCTGAACTTGCTTGAGATTGATCATCGAGAGAGCAAGGCGATCGGCAAGAAAGGGTCGAAATTCTTCCATAAGATCGAGGGCGAGGCTCGGCCGACCCGGACGCTCCCGGTGCAAGAATCCCACCTGAGGATCCAGCCCCACACTCTCGCACGCTCCAACACAGTCATGGACCAGCAGTGTATACAAAAAAGATAACAGGGCATTTACAGGGTCCTGTGGAGGACGCCGCGTTCTACCCGAGAAGGTAAATGCTGGTTTCTGTGCCGTAATCAGAACATCAAAGACGCCAAAATACTCCCGCCCCGCGTCACCTTCACGTCCCCGAATTTGATCCACATCCTCTGAACCCGAAATCTCATCGAGAATGCGATTCAGTCGGACAATCACGGGATGGAGGGCAGCCGACTGATCTTTGTCCGCATGATCGCGAAGTGCACGCTGAAGCACGGTTCGGGAGTTCGCAATTTTGCCTTGCACGATGGACCGGGCAAGCCGGCCAGAAGCCGAAGGATCATCCGCCCTCCGGTATTGTTCTCGCCGCAACAACACATTGCCGGAAACACCCCCTGAAACCCTGGCTAAAAACCGGCCTCGTTCCGTCAACAGGCTCACCGCCACTCCGTTTTCAACGCAACGACCGAGAAGAAAGGGACTGCATAAGACATTCCCAAAACATACCACCCCACCCAACGTGTGAATCGGAACCCGCAATTTGACATCACGCTCGATCGACACCACCACGGTTTCACCTTCTTTGTTCAGGTAAGCGCCCTGAGTCGTAACAAATAAGGTATTCAGAAATTTCTTCATGCCTTAATCATCCTACGTATGTACGTTTCTACGGAACCACCTCCACCTGCTTCTTTGGGACGGCAAAGTCCCAACAAGGAACAGGCTGCGCATTTTTTGTCATAGACCGCGGGTGGCGTGATCTCACGCTCAACCAACTCATGAAGCCGCTTCGACATTTCCGTGGTTTCCTGCCTTAAATCATTGGAAAATTCCACCTCTGCGCGCCGCCGCGGCTGACCATAAAAGATCGCCCCGCACGGCACAGTGGTGCCGAGCATTTCCTCCAGACACATCGCCTGTGCGCAAAGTTGCACTTCATCGCAACGATCCGCCTTGGCCCGGCCCCTCTTGAATTCGACCGGATAAGGCGTAGTCGCGCCGTCTGTTTGGCGGTGAAACTCGACCACATCCGCCTGTCCAATCAAACCGAGGGCCAGGGACCGTATGCGCAGCCCCCTTGCGGTCTTAACCGCCCCCCGCACGTCACGACCTGCTTCATGGACCTTATCGTGCAAGATCCGACCTTCGGCGGTAAGCCGATTCTCAACCCATAGCTTCTCGACATGGATCAATGCACACTGACGCTCGCAAAAGATCAGATGCTGAAGCGCGGAAAGTGGCAACAGATCTTCGTCCGTGTACACAAAAGCCTTCCTCAGATGCTCAAGGTCATGATGCCAAGGCGGTGGCCCCTACGGGGCATTACAACATATGCTTGACCGTCACCCCATTCGGAAGGTTGGTTTTATCCTCAGTTATGGAATAGTCACTGAACGCTCGGGCCGGTTTGGTGGCATCCACGCGCTCCACCTTGATCCGGTCAAAAAGTTTGTGCGCTGGGGTATTTCCCAGCGCGGAGTCATGCTCAAAGACAATCAGTGCTCGTCCCGCCATTTTCCCGCGAGCCGCCGAATGATCGTGATCGAACATGTTAGCCAGCGCCTGCCAAAGTAACTCTAAGTCCGATTCGGTGAATCCGGTTTGACGGGCAAGATGAGGAGAAACATATCCCTCCGTGCGATAGAGCGCATATGGCACAATGTGCTTCCGGCCCATGGTGCGGTTATCCCCGCTCTGGTCTTTTGCTTCCTTCGAGGTCTCTACCGCCATGCGTGTAATCGTGGTTTCCAAAGGCATGATCGGATCGATACTTCGCCCGAAGTTCAACTGGACCGGGCCACGCACTTGACCGCAATTGTTCTCCTTCGTCGACATCACCGCGCCAAACGTCCGTACATCATAGAAGTTCTTGCACATCCACTCCCGAGCTTTGGCGATCCTTGACGCATCCTCCGTTTCATCCTTGACCGCCTCATAGGCCGGTGCCCGGCGCTCGCTTAGCACCGCCTTCTCCTTCACATAAATCAGGTTGGGCGCCTTGTCCTCGCCAACCAATTCCACATAGTTACGAATCTTCCGCTTCAGACAAACATCGGTGACCAACCCAAAGCTTGTCTCCGGATCGATGCGCGGCATGTTCCCGGCATCCGGGTCCCCATTCGGATTCCCGCTTTCAACGTCGAATAGATAAACGAATTCATAACGATGCTCGATGACTTTGCTCATTTGACTGCCTCCAATTTAGGGTTAGATGGATACTGGGCTTGACGCTGGTGATAATAGCCAAGGGCGAATGCACCTTGCTGAGGCAAGGTTAAACGAGCGGGAAAGCCCGCGTCTCCCCCATCCAGCAGGTCGATGATTTCTGCAAGCTTCCGGTCCAAGGATTTTCCATACTCCGCTTTCGCCACATAATGTCCTGCCAAACGCAACAATACGGGAAAGACGACCCGAGGCGTCGCCGATGCCGATCCGTAATATCGGTCCCGAATTCCCGCGTTGGGTTTCCCCAACGCCTCTTGTTGGACTTTTTCAAGCGCTGCGAATAATCGGCCTAAGACATAGCCGACGTCCCGGTTTTCGGGATTCAGACTCATGGTTGCCTCCTGGTTGTAGTTTCGTGTTAATACTCCGCGAATCATGGATGCCCGGGCATAGGTCACATTGGGAGCCGCGCGACCTTTGCCATCCTTGGCCGACTGCTCTGACCGAATGCGCTCCAAGACAATGGGAAGAAGACTTTCCGGAAATCGGGCGCCAGATAAAAAGGACCTCATCATCGCTCCGCTCAACCCATGGGGAATGTTATCATCTTTTTTCAGCACAGCGGTGTCGCGAAGCATCTGGCGAACCGTCAAGATCTCCGGCTCCCAAGGCGCGTGAACTATCGCCGTCTGCTCATAAAACTGTCCAATGTGTTGCAGGACAGCTCCAACCGTGTCCATATGCCAGAAACGCACGGCAATCCGAGCCGCATTCGGCGAAAGGCCGAGGATGTAGAACTCGACATTAGGGTCGATGTCGGGAGGCACCTTGCCCTTTGATACCGCAGAAAGAAACGCAGCCACCGACGGATCATCGCCTTTGTCCTCACGTGGGTCGAGAACGTATCCGAACAACGACTCGACCGGCGACTTTTCCTTTGTCCAGAACACGGTGGTGGTGTCGCCAAGCCTTCGACGTTGCGGATTGTCATCGCGCCGTAGCAGGTAATTCAACGCGGTGGTGTAGCCGGATGCGGCCTCAATGCCAATCGGGGCATTAAAATTCTGCTCTTTCCCATATGACTCAAATGAAGCCAGGTTAAACGAAACAATCGCCGCACCTTTGCTCTGCGCGCCATCTACTCCCTTGATATCGGGGTGGGTGCGGGCAATCCGAGTCGTCTTTCCGGTCAGGGAACACATGCCTTCCGGCGCATCCAACGAGCTGAAATGGTTGATCCATGCCGAGCGCAAAGCAGGCCGGTCATGAAGAAACCGCATCGTGTCGCCCTCCAATTGGAAAACAACATTGCTCCCATCCACTTCTTCCCATGCTACGATACCGGTCGGGCCACACTCTGGATTCCAACGGCTAAGGAATGCGAGCAACGCACGCATTCCCTCGTCTTCAATGGTGCCACCGAGTCGTTGGTGAAAAGATCGGAAGCTTTCAAAGGCCTTGGCCGCGCGTTCCGCCTTTTTCGAGTCCAATCCGAGCACATAACCGGTGTTGTCCCATAGGAATTGTGAACTGAATCCGGCACCGGAGCGCTTGATCGTCGGCACGATCAAACGACGCGGCTTTGCCTTCTTTCCCTCATGGCTGCGCAGATCCCGACACATCACCAGCCCACCATCCCGATCGATGACCAAGGCAAAATGAATCGGCGTTTCAGCAAAGCCAGGAGGGGCAACATCGACCTCGGCGTTTGACTGGAGACGCTGATAATAATCGTTCAAGAGTGCCAAAATCACGACACCACCTCCTCCGAATTGAAGGCGGGAACATGTAAAATCCCGTCCTGCAATTCGGCGCGGAAAAACCGGGGCTGGAGATCATGGGCAAAATCCAGATCGTGTAACATGAACCCAAGATCGCGAGAGCCGGATAACGGAGAAACCGGGATTTCCCCCACCTCTTCAAACTTCGCTGGAAACTCCCGGCATCCTAGATAGGGATGATGGAAGGTCTGACCTTTCCGGACTCTGCGTTGAAAGGTTTCACGATGCTTTTCGGTATTCGCATCGTTGGGATCGCGAATTTCAAAATGAGCTTCAATCACGTAATCCACATCCACCAACAACAAGCTTGCTCGCTGCTGGCGATGCTCCTCAGCCACCAGTTCCAACCTCCCCTGCCCTCGATTCATCACCTGAGTTACCGTGTTGGGAGGAATTTTTTCCGACACTTCATTTCGGCGAAGATTGGTGAATCGAATGGGCTTTAGGACGTGAATACGGTCGATGACCCACAAGATCGACGGCTTCCAGTAAATCGCCTCAAGAATGCCCCGTGCCGCTGATGGGGTCATTACGTCATAACTCACCCGCTCCACTTTCATTTCCGGCCGGGTAAAGCAGGCAAAATCACCAAAAACACGAATTCGGATTCCAAAACTCATCACTCTTCTCCCTGCTGCGCTTCCTCAGATGTGGACGGCATCGTCCGAATTGCATCAAGATACATTGCTGCATCAACGATCTGAATGTTTTTCCATTTTTTCAATGGTAAAAGATGTCGCTTGTCGCCGGTCACCAGATAGTCCACTCCAGCGCTCCATGCGCATTCAAGCAAGCAATTATCGCTTGGGTCCACTTGAATTACCGGTGGTATGATCCTTCGAGGGAGGATCAGCGCCGAATGCTCAACCACCCAAACAAGTAGAGTCGAAGCGGATAAACCCAAAGGTTCGAGATACCTCTTAAATTTGGGATAACCAAGCACTCGTTCCAACTCCACCAAGAGATCCCGACTGGTGAACAAAAGATCAAGTCCTGCGTCGATGCGCTGAAGAATCTGATAAGGCTTTCCACCCCAAATCAGACCGGAAAGTATGACATTACTATCGAGAACGAGTTTCATAGCTATTCACATAACATGAATTGACATTATTCGTCATGTCAAGTAGATTCCCCTTGTCTCCTTCATCGGAGTGGATTGAAACATGTTTTGTGATTAGCTTACGCATGAGGCGGATTTCCCGCCTCGTGCGGTATTTCTCCATGGACCTTATGAATGATTTCATCCACCTCGCTGGGGGTGATCCCCCACTTTTCCGCTGGATTTGCATCAAAGGTCGCCCGCAATTCGCCCAATGTCATTCGCTGAACAGGTGGTGATTGCCGGGCATCGCTCAACGGTGCCAGTTGGAACACCGGCTTGGAATTGCGAACCACGATGAAGCGCTCCCCTCGCTCCGCTTCGTCAGCAATTTTTGCCAACGAAACCCTGATATCCTGCATGGAAATGATCTTGGTCATAAGCTACTCCAATCTTTTTATCATACGATATACCATATGGACGTCAATTAAATCTGAAGATATCCCTCGTTTGGACCATCCACCGAGAGCCCAGTCGCATTCGAGTACAAATACCGAAATTCGTCCCGTAACACCGGGTACTGGCTCTTGACCCACTCAATGGCCTTCATGGCTTCCAACTCACACCAAAGGGTCGAAGCCACATTCACACTGAAAGGCTGAAGTTTCCGGGCCAACCTCAAGCCCGACTCGGCATATTTCAAATCGTTGATCCATCGTTTTGCCTCGCGGTTGAAAGGTATAATGATCGCTCTGCTCTGGTCATCGATTAATGAGAAGGCATCGGCAATATCTCGGAACGGGAACAAGCCAGATGGAACCCCCGATTGGAGCATGCGTAGAATCCCCTTCTTGTCCAGATCCTGATCGCGAAGCCAATAATACTCCTGAAAGTAGGCATCCATCGCTTCCAAGGACAAAAGGTCGTTATGCGATTTCGAGACCAACTCCAGAGTTTCCGCAGCCTGTCTGAAAATCGCTGGCACCCCTTCAGCAGGTGTAAACCAATACACGTGGCCATACGGTCGAATCCCCTCCCGATTGCACCGCCCCGCCGCTTGTACAAGGGAGTCCAACCCTGCGGCAGCCCGATACACCACGGGGAAGTCTATGTCCACCCCGGCCTCGATCACCTGTGTGCTTACGGCAAGACATGGTGTGTCGGAATGAAGGGCCCTCCTTAGCCGAGACAACATCATCCGGCGATGCGCCGGACACATTGCGGCGCTTAGGTGATAAACTCCCTTCATCAATCCGAGCTGGGTGAAAAGAGCTCGGGCATGAGCCTTGGTATTGACAATACATAAGACCTGTCGCTCGCCACGGATTCGATCAGCGAGTTCGGGAATGGACAAGGTAGGCAAACGAGTCAAGCGGGTCCGGCGCATAGACCGCGATAGCCCGCGAGGGTCCGGGATGATCTCTTCGACCCCTTCAAGCCCGGATGGAAACTCCTGCCGTTTCTTGAATGCAGGTTGTGTCGCGGTACAAAGTATGATCGTTGCACCGTAATGATCCACCAATTCACGCAGTACGGAAAGGCATGGCTGAATGTAAGGGATCGGTAGAGCTTGGGCTTCGTCCAGGATAATGATGGCTCGGGTAAGATGGTGATTCTTTCGACAGGCGGAGGTCCGATTTGAATATAGGGAGTTGAACAACTGAACATTGGTGGTCACAACCAAAGGGGCTCCCCAGTTTTCAGATGCGAGCCGAGAACGTTGATCCTCTTGATCCGGCTCGAATGAGCTGTGATGCTCAAGCACAGCATCCTCGCCGAGAATCGACCGGAACACCTTCGCCGTCTGCTCGATAATGCTGGTGTACGGTATGGCATAAATGATTCGCTGATGCCCGTGGCATTCCGAGTGCTTTAGGGCAAACGCCATAGACGCCAAAGTTTTGCCGCCACCCGTTGGCACCGTAAGCGAGTAAAGCCCCGGGATCCGTTTAGCTTTCTCCAAACAGTGCCAAAGAATGTCACTTCGTTGTGCAACCAAAGGATTCGGGTCCTTTCGCCGAATCGGGTATCGCGCTTCCAAGGTTTGGAAGAACTGAGCCCGGAGTTCTGCAAGGTTAGGAAATTCACCCCGGATTCTGTGCTGGTCTGGTTGGCTCCATTGTTCCGAATTCAGGCAATCTGCATCCACAAGACAGGAAAATATCATACGAATAAAAAAACTGACCTGAAGGGCAATATCCCTCCGCTTTGTTGCATCGGTCGGATAGGGCAAGGTTCCCGGCATAACCAGTCGATCGAGCTTCTCCACCCATTCTTGATCAGGTAGGTCAACCACCTTGGTCAGACGGGCGCTAAGGCAGGACTGCGTTTCATCATGACCATTGGCGAGACCTGCATGATGCCCGGCAAGCGCATACGCATATAGCAACCCCATCGATTTGCTCCGTAGAGCCGCGTATTGCGCGCCCGCCGTCGAATGATCCACCCTTCCCGGCAATTGCTCAGAACTGGACTCGTCATCTAAAGCCGCTTTCAGTCGCTCTTGAAACGCATCCGTCGCCTTACCCAAATCGTGGGCCATCCCGAGGAAGTATCCCCACTCCCCAGCCCCGAATAAACTCGCGAAATCCCGACACGTCTCGGCAACGCCTGTGGCATGCTCGCCAAGTGTTTGCCCTTGCTCCAATGGCGTACCAGATCGTGTTCTTGCGTATCGCACCTTTGGGGACGGCCTCATGAATGAAATATATTGATAAAGACGGTTTAAACACACACTTATATCGCCTGCTGCCGGTCCAGCGTCCGGTACTGAATCGCTTCTGACAAATGCTCCAGCGCGAGGATCTCCGACTCCGCGAGATCGGCAATCGTCCGTGCCACTTTGAGAATCCGGTCATAAGCACGGGCGCTGAAGTTCAATTCCAACATCGCCTGTTTCAACACCTCGCGTGCCGAGTCCTCCATCAAGCAAAACGCCTGCAAATCCCGCGACCGCATCTGCGCATTGCAATTCACCCCTTGAATCCCCGCAAACCGCTTCTGCTGAATCGCCCGCGCCTTCAGCACCCTCTTCCGGATCGCTTCCGACGACTCCCCCGTCGCCAGCGACGACAACTGCTCGTACTTCACCGCCGGCACCTCAACATGAATATCGATCCGGTCCAGCAGCGGCCCGGAAATCTTCGCCTTGTACCTTTGTTTTTGTGCCGGTGTGCAATGACACTCCCGCTTCACATCCCCCTCGTATCCGCATGGACATGGATTCATTGCCGCCACCAGCATAAACCGGCACGGAAACGTCACACTCGCCGCCGCCCGGGAAATCGTCACCTTGCCATCCTCCAACGGCTGCCGCATCACCTCCAGCACATTACGATGAAATTCCGGCAGCTCATCGAGAAACAACACCCCATTGTGGGACAAGCTCACCTCGCCCGGCATCGGGTGGGTTCCCCCGCCCAACAGTCCTGCGTCGGAAATGGTATGATGCGGCATCCGGAAGGGACGGGTCGCCACCAACGCATGGTGTGGTGGCAGAAGCCCGGCAATGCTGTGAATCTTTGTCGATTCCAACGCCTCCTCCAGGCTCAGCGGCGGCAGGATCGAAGGGACCCGCTTCGCCAACATGCTTTTGCCCGTACCCGGCGGACCAATCGCCAGCAGGTTGTGACCGCCGCTCACCGCCACCTCGATCGCCCGCTTCGCGAACTCCTGCCCCTTCACTTCAAAAAAATCGCACTCGTAGCGCTGGTAACTGGCAAACACCTCCTCGAGGTCGATCCGGCACGGCGGAATCGGATGGGTTCCCGCGAGAAAATCCACCGCCTCCCGCAAGCTCGCCACCGGGATCACCGTCAATCCCTCCACCACCGCCGCCTCCTCCGCATTGTCGGACGGAACAATCAATCCCCGGCACGCCTGCTCCCGCGCCATCAGCGCGATCGGAAGCACTCCCCGCACCCGCCGGGCCTCCCCGCTCAACGCCAATTCCCCCACCACACAAAACCCCTCCAATTTCCCCCGATCGATGCCTCTCGTCGCGGCGATCATGCCAATGGCAATCGGAAGATCAAAACTGGGCCCCTCCTTCTTGATATCCGCCGGGGCAAGGTTGACCACCGTGCGCCCCCTTGGCGTTGCAAACCCCGAATTGTGCAGCGCCGTCCACACCCGGTCCGAACTCTCCTTCACCGCCGCGTCCGGCAGCCCCACCACGATCACCTTCGGATCTCCGCCCCCCTCATTAACCTCGATGTGGACCGGATACGCATCCACTCCATACACCGCTCCGGACATGATCGTTGCCAACATGACGCTACTTATTCCAAAACCCCCGCCCCATGACAAGCACTCCCATGATCAAGACCCCTTCGCCCTATATTTCTTTTGCCAACCCGATCCCTCATCGATCATCCTTGTGCAATGCCTTGCGCCTTCCGTTCCCGTGAATCCTTCCCCTTTAGCTTGTCCCTTCCATGGCTAATCGGGCTCGGCCTCTTATGTGCATCCGCTCCCACCGCACACACCGGCGGTTTCTGCCAGAACACCTCCTGGGGCTTCACCCCCTTGACCGAACTCGGAAATGCCACCTTCCTCGGTGCCACTGGCGGCCTCTACGCTGCCGGCTCCAACCTGATCCCTCCCGACCACCTTCTCGCCGGACTCGCCCAAGCCGCCCTCATCCAGCCCCTCGACGCCACCGGCCAACCCGACCCCGACGGAAAAATCGGGGTCATCTGCCTCGGCATGTCGAATGCCAACAACCTCTTCGCCGTCCTTGCCGAAATACTTCCTGTGGCGGACAACGTCATCGTGGTCAACGCCGCCTTTGGCGGGGTTCATGCCGGCGCGTGGGCCAACGCCACCAACACCGTTTGGACCAACCTCGTCCCCCTCCGCCTCACCGAAGCCGGGCTCACCCCCGCCCAGGTCCAGGTTGTGCTCCACTACCACGGCATGGCCCACAGCATTTACCCCCCGCAACCTTGGCCGGACACCCCTCAAGACTTCCAAACCTTCTGCGAGCAGATCGCCACCAACACCCTCGCCGTATTCCCCAACAACCACCTCACGTTCTGGTCTTCCCGCGAATATGGAGGCTACGCCACCACCATCAACAACCCCGAGCCCTACGCCTACTACTCAGGCTTCGCCACCAAATGGATGATCAAAAAACAAATCGACGGCCATCCCGATCTCAACTGGGATTCCCAACTCGGACCCGTCACCACCTCCTGGATGGCATGGGGGCCTTATACCTGGGCCGACGGTCTCATCCCTCGCGCCGATGGCCTCTTCTACGAGTGCCGCGACTTTCAAAACGACGGCACCCACCCCCGAACCCGCGCACGGGCCAAACTCGCCGGTCTCTGGGCCGACTTCCTTGCCGAAAGTCCCCTCACCTCCTCCTGGATGTTCCCCACCGGCAACCTGCCCCCCATGGTCAAAATGATCAGCCCGCCCGAAAATGTGATGCTCAACACCCGCGGCATCGTCGCCCTCGAAGCCTTTGCCCGCGACCTCGACGGCGACATCGCTCACGTGGACTTCTTCGCTGACCACGCCTGGATTGGCGTATCCACCAGTGCCCCCTTCTCCCTTCTTTGGCTTAATGCCCCCACCGGGATAATTCCCGTCCATGCCGTCGCCACCGATCTCGACGGACTCGCAACCACCAGCCTCACCACCACCATCCGCCTTCAAAACATCCCCGTGGCATCCAATCAGGTTCTACTCGCATCCGACAACTTCGAGAGCGGCGACTTCGTCGGAGGATTCGGCTGGGTCCAACAAGGCTGGCAAGTCCTCGGTCCCGCCGACGTCACGACCAGCAATGCCCCACCCGAGGGCTTATGGCAGGCCCGGCTACGCGGGGACTCGCGGATCCAGCGAGGCCTCCTTCTCGATCCTACCCGTACCAATGCCACCCTGACCTTCTGGTGGCGTGGCAACCTACCCGCCAACTACACCTTCCTCGTCGAAGTGGTCATTCAACCCTCCACCAACCTGTTGTTCAGCGCCACCCAATCCACCAACCAACCGACCCAGATCTCCATCCCCCTCGACGCCTATCTACCCGCAACAAACCTCATTCTGCGCTATCGAGTCCCCGGCCCCGCCAACGACGGCCAAGTCCTTATCGACGACATCCAACTCTGGAGCCAGGACGAACCCTCCGCCGAGTGGGCCGTGGACGTTCCTCACCCCGATCCAAACCGCTGGACCGTCCGCTGGCCCGTCACCATCGGAACCACCTACGAACTCATCGCCACCACCAACACCCAGGATTGGATTCCCCTCTACACCACCACCGCCGAAGAAACCTCCGACGCCGCATTTCTCCCCCCGCGCGACCCGGCCTATCAAGCCTACGGCGTCCGACTCCCGCTCATCGAGTAAGTGCCTCTACCTACGGCTTCATACCAAGCTTGTTCAGTTTCCCCCGGATCACATGAACCGAATACGGAGCCATCGGGTTCCGGTTGAAATAGTCCTGATGATACGCCTCCGCCTCGTAAAATTCCGAGGCTGGCGAAATCTCCGTCACCACCGGATCACCATGCCGCCCCGACGCCGCCAGCTTCGCCTTCGAGGCCTCGGCAAGCTCCCGCTGCTCCTCCGAATGATAAAAAATCACCGACCGGTACTGCGTCCCCACATCCGCGCCCTGACGGTTAAGTTGCGTGGGGTCATGAGCCTTCCAGAACAAATCCAGCAACCCATCGTAGCTCACCACCTCCGGATCGAACTCGATCCGAACCACCTCCGCATGACCCGACCTCCCCGAACTGACCTCCCGGTACGTCGGATTCTCCGTCTCGCCTCCCTTGTACCCCGAGGTCACCGCAATCACCCCCCGCACCCGTTGAAACACCGCCTCCACACACCAAAAACATCCGCCGCCGAAGGTCGCCACCTCCACCTGGCCACTCGGCTCAAACGCCAACGATTCCGCGCCCGATCCCATCGATTGATTCATCCATACACCTCCCGCGACCGCCAACACCCCCACCGCGATCCAGGATCGAATCACCTTGTTTGTTGAGGCCGGGGAGTGGCTACGCCGCTTCATGCTGAAAGCATAACACAAAACACCCCGCATTCAACTTGGCTTCTGGATTGATTCCGGCAACTGGACCGATATGCTATCGCGCATGGACAAAGCCACCCTGCAATCGCTATTTGCGGCCATCGATGCCAAGCTGGATTCCCCGGCAACCCTGGTCGTTTACGGCGCTTCCGCCTTCATGCTGCTCGGTGAAGAATTCCGCACCAGCATCGACGTTGATGTTGCCGCCCCCTATTGCTCCGGTGACCTTGCCTCGCTTCGATCTGCAATTCTGGAAGCCGGTTATCCCATCAATCCTCCTTCTCACATTCATCGCGATCATATCGAATGGGTTGAAATGGACCGGTTGAGCCTGGAGCCACCGGACGAACAAGCCATGCTGCTCTGGAAAGGAAGACATTTATCGGTCAAGACCGTTTCGCCTCCCGCCCTGATCGCCAGCAAGTTGATACGTTACGACGAAACCGATCAATCGGACATACGCTCGCTCTGCTTTCGCATGAACATTCACTGGGAACAAGTACGGGATGCCGTCCCGCGACTTCCTTCAACCTTTCGGCATGACGCAATCGTGAAGGAAAATCTGGAAAATCTTCGATCCGACATGGCCTTATGGATGTCAAAAGCATGACCCCTCGCGAAAAAATCCAAGCCGCTTATGAGTTGGCCTTCTTTCCACCTCGCATTCACACCTTGTGGAATCAACTCAAACAAGGAGAGTTGAAGGACCGCGAGGTATGGGCCGAACTCGTCGATATGGCCATCTCGCTCCACCTTGCCCTCCCTCAACGCGGGTATTCATCACCCGGTGCGTTGCACCGGCTTGCCTTCTATCAAGCCCAATCGCGCGGATTCGCCATGCCCCTCTGTCTCTACAACATCCGCAAACGGATGATGATTCCTGGTGAGCCGCCAACCGGATCCGTCCCGCCCCACCTCGTGAGGGATATCGGCCTGCCGGAATTTTGCCGGGAGAGAAAGACGCCGAACGTCAACCAGCCCGTATCCCCTGCGGCAGAAGTGACCAAACATGCCTAATACCAACCCCTACAACTTTACGGTATAAAGAAACGTTTCTTTGCGAAATTT
>DAOLCW010000020.1:22055-40718 GCA_035327665.1 Kiritimatiellia bacterium | reverse complement strand
GCATCAGGGAACTGGCCCCGCTGCATCCGGAGTGGGAAACCCGGGAGCCGTTTGCCTCGGTGCTGAAGGGCGATGTGAAGGCCGCCCTCGCCGGCGGTGAGCATGCCTTGATGGAAATGGCGATGGCCACCCACGCCGGCATGACGGCGGAGGAGTTTGAACAGATCGTTACGAACTGGATCGCCACCGCCACTCACCCGACGACCGGCAAGCGCTTCACAGAAATGGTGTATCAACCGATGCTCGAAGTGCTCGACTACCTGCGTGCCAACGGATTCAAGACGTTTATCGTCTCCGGCGGCGGGATTGAATTTATGCGCCCGTGGACCGAACGGGTGTACGGCATTCCGCCTGAGCAGGTCATCGGCAGTAGCATCAAAACGAAGTACGACGTGCGCGACGGCAAGCCCGTGCTGATCCGCCTGCCGGACGTGGATTTTATCGACGACAAAGAAGGGAAGCCCGTGGGCATTCACCGGCACATCGGGCGTCGCCCGCTGATCGCCTTCGGCAATTCCGATGGCGATTTCCAGATGCTTGACTACACCACCGCTGGCGCAGGGCCCCGGTTGGGGGTGATCATCCATCACACCGATGGGGAGCGCGAGTGGGCCTATGACCGTGATTCGCACATCGGGCGGTTGGCCCGCGGACTGGACGAGGCCGAAGCTCGCGGTTGGATCGTGGTGGATATGAAAGAGGATTGGGCCGTCATTTACCCGTGAACTCGGGTACGAAACGAGCCGATTACAAAACCCAAAGAAAGAAATGATATGAAGAATTGGATGTGGACAGGCGTGTGCGCAGCCCTTCTGGCCGTCAACCCGATGATGTCGGCGAACGCCGGCAGCCGGCTGGGTTTAGGGCTGAATTACTGGGTCGCCCTCGATGATGTGGAGGTCGACGATGTCGATGAGAACGGGTTCTCCTACTACCTGACCTATCAATATCACGCGGGAAAATTGATCGGTTTTCAAGCCGATCTGGAGTTCATTCCGAGCCGCTTCGGCAACGACGCCTGGGCGCCCCAGGGGTATCTTGTGCTCGGCAATGCCCTCTACGCCGCCGTCGGCGCGGGTTGGGTGTATACCGACGGCAGTTTCGCCGATGAGCCGTTCTTTGCTTTCCGGGCCGGCCTCGACCTTGAGGTGCTTCCCGGCATCCATCTCGACCTCAACGCCAATTACCGGTTCAACGACAAAACGGATCTGGAGGGAAGCGATACGAACATCGACACCGATACGATCTTCTTCGGGGCGGCGCTCCGGTTTGGGTTCTAACGTATCGCGCGAGCCCATCGCCCCGGCAGCTGCGCATTCATGAATGTTTTCAGGAAAACGCTGGTCTGCTGCGGGCTGGGTCTATGGATGGCCCCGGCCGGGCTGGCTCAACCGGACGCCGGCTGGGTGGGGCGCACCATGGCCAAGCTGGAAGCCATGGAGTTTGAATTTTCGCGAAGCGAAAGCGATATTCCCTTCCTGCCCGTGTTGTCGCTGAGTTATCGGGTCTTTGGGAAAACCGAGTTTAGTCGCGTAGAAGGGAATGGGGAGAAGCTCTCGTTTCGATCTCACCAGAGCTCGGCCTATGCCGCGCTTCCCCTCTACATCGGGGAGCGCGGCCTTGCCGTGGCGATCCCGTATGTCGGCCATACGCGCTTTCGCTTCACGGAAGGCGTTTTGCCGGATGGGGAGGTGACCTCGTACTATCTGCCGGTGGGCGCGGCCTGGCAGTCCCGTCCGGGAACCCAATGGGGTTGGTTTGTCATGCCCGCCGCGTATTCCCCCCTCGCGGACGACGGGGAGTGGGTCACCAGCGGGATGGGGGGCATCGCCGGCCGTCACTTGCGCGGGAAGCAAACGACGTGGTACTACGGGATGGTATATGACTACGGATTTTCGAAAGGGTATGTTCTGCCTTATGTTGGCTTCACCTATGTCATCGATCCGGTCTGGGCGATCACCCTGCTCGCCCCGTGGCCTTCGGTTAGTTATGCGCCGAGTGATTCGTTCTTTGTCCAGTTGGGGGTTGTGCCGTCCGGAGCCACGTGGGCATTGAAGCAGACCGACCGATCTGAAAAAGTGGTCGCCTCGTTTGGCGGCTGGGACACGGGAGCATGGGCGAACTGGCGGCTTACCGGGTCCTGGTGGGTTTCCGCAGGCGGCGGATTCTCCGGCCTGCGCAGTTTTTCCGTGGATACCGAGGGCGACGCTTCCTTTGACCAGCGCCTGGACCGGGAGCCGTGGTTTGGAGTCACCATGAGTATGAGGCCGCAAGAATGATTCGGGGAGACGCGAGCCGGGAACCCTGATGGGACTATGTATGAATGGAACCAACCTGAAACGAACCGGAAGCCTGTGGGCGGCTCTGCTGTGGATTGCCGCCGCGCCCCTGGCGGCGCAGGGGGCAGATGCCGGAGCGGATCCGGACCTTGAGCTGGAAATGCGGCCCGAAGCGCCGAAGCAGACCGTGTGGTCGATTGCCCTTTGGTACCTGCCCAACCGGGGCATGGACCTACTCGACATCGTCCGTCTTCGGGTCAAGGTCGGCCCGGGTCTCGGGGTGACGGCGCGAGCGACCGATTATGCAGCCTTTTATGCGGGCAGCCAGAAGACGGTCTATGTGGGACTAGCCGGTCCGCGCTATCCTGGCGGCTTTCGTTCACCGGTTGGGCTTGAATACCAGCGCGGCTTGGTCGTGGCCGGGGTGGATGCTACCGACGAGTTGCCTCACCCGCCGCATTATGGGTTTTCCGAGGTGGATGCCGGGGTGCATCTCGGCTTGGTCGGGGTGGAGGTCGGACTGGATCCGTTTGAACTGGCCGACTTTATCGCCGGTTGGTTTTTCATCGACTTGCGCGGCGATGATTATCCGCGCGTTCCTGTCGAACGCCCGAAGCGCGGCCGGGTGATGTCCGGTCATTTGGCTACGGACGAGGACGAAGGTCCGGATCGTCCCGCGACGTACGACGGCATCACCGCCCGGCTGGATTATCTGGAGCGTGAGGTGCCCAACCGCCTCCAGCATCAGGTACAGGCCTTCGATGCCCGGTTTGCCGGGGAGGGCCAGCCGGTCATCGTGCAACCGCCGATGGATGAGTTGAGCCTGGGCGTGTACATTCGCACCCTGCTCGGAAAAAAAACCGAGGTCGAGTTGAAGCCCGATATCCGCATGGATGTGGAGCTGCCCAATCTCGAGCGCCGGGTGAGTCTGTTCGTCGAAAGCTCCTCGGGCAACGATCTGCCCGGTCGCGACAAGTTGGACCGCAAAGATCAGGGGTGGACGGTCGGGGCAAGCAGCAAGGATAACCTCTGGGACATCCGTACCGATGTCGGGGTGCGGGCAAAATGGCTTCCCGAGGTTTTCGGCCGCGCCGCATGGAAGCCCGACTGGCAGTGGGGCTTGTGGCAGTGGACCTTTGAGCAGCGGGTGTTTTGGGAATCGGACGATGGCTTCGGTCAATTGCAAAGTCTCTCGACCCATCGATGGTTCAATCAGGACCGCTGGTTATACCGTCAAGCTACTTCAGGCAAGATCACCGAGACGAGTGACGGATATGAGTGGGAGCAATCGTTCACGGCCGGGCGGGCCACCCAATTGTTCGACGAATCCCGCCGCACCAGCCACCGTCGTATCGGGGCGGACGATTTGATTTCGGGTTACGGCATAAGCGCGTCGGTCTTTGGTTCAGACGACAAGGTCAATAAATACCGCCTCCTCGGCCTGTACCGGTTCGATATGTACAAGCGGTTTGTGATTGGAGAGGTGCGGGTCGGCCCACAGTGGCGGGGTACCGAGGACTGGGACACCGAATACCGGTTGGACCTGGGTGTCGAGTTGCATTTCTGAGTGCGGGGCGGCAAGGGGGCACGCGTCCCTCGGTTCTGCCTGAACCCATTGTCCTGGCCGCATCCGATAGGATGTGGAGGCACGAGGCCGATGTCGCTGGTAGCCTGATCAAAAAATCGTTCAGACGACGTCCGGTTTTGATGGCCTGATGCGGGCCGTCAAGGCTAGGGTGACACGCTGTTCCATTCGTTGCACCCCCTAAACCCCGAGGGTACCATGACCTACACTACCGAAGACGATAAGATTGGCGGGTTGCTGAGCGCCCGGAACTGGACCGCGTTGCGGGAGGAGTTGGCGTCCATGCCACCCGCGTTGATTGCGATTCTCCTGCCGGACTTTTCGAAATCCGAGCGGGTGATGTTGTTCCGCTGTATCGAGCGCGAACGGGCGGGCGATGTCTTCAGCTTTCTGAACGATTCGCTTCAGGAACAACTTCTGAATGAATTAACCGATCAGGAGACACGGGATCTCCTCGCCGAAATGAGTCCCGACGATCGTACGGCTCTGCTGGAGGAACTTCCGGCTCCGGTGACCCAGAAGTTGCTTGATCAACTTTCGCCGGAGGATCGAAAGGAGGCCCTGACCTTGCTGGGCTATCCCGAGCACAGCGTGGGGCGGCTGATGTCTCCAGACTTTGCGGCGGTTCGGGAGGGCATGTCCTTGGATCAGGCGATGGCGGCAATCAAGGCCCGGGCGGCGGACAGCGAAACCCTGAACATGATCTATGTGACGGACGAGAAGGGGCGGCTTATCGATGACATTCCGTTGCGGCGCTTCATGGTGGCGACGTCCGATCAAAAGGTTTCGGAGATCATGGACGGTCACTACATCGCCCTCCGCGCAGATGAGTCGCAGGAGGATGCGGTTCGTCTCATGAAGCAGACGGGATATTTCGCGCTGCCGGTCACCGATTCCCAAGGGGTGATGCTGGGGATTGTCACGGCGGACGATGTGCTGGACGTGGCGGTGGAGGAGTCGACCGAGGACTTCCACAAAGGGAGCGCGGTCAAGCCGTTGGGCATGGGGTATCTGGAAGCGCCGCTCAAGATGCTATATGCACGACGGATTTCATGGCTGGTGATTCTGGTGTTCATGAACATTTTTTCCGGAGCGGGTATCGCGCACTTTGAAGATCTGATTGCGACCTCGGTCGCTCTGGTGTTTTTTCTTCCACTGCTGATCGACAGCGGCGGCAACGCTGGATCCCAGGCGGCAACGCTGGTGATCCGGAGTATGGCGCTGGGCGAGGTGCGCCTTACGGATTACCTGCGCGTGATGTGGCGGGAGTTGGGGGTGGCGATCGGCTTGGGCCTGACCATGTCCCTGGCGGTGTTTTTACTCGCATGGTGGAGGTCGGGGATGACGATTGCGCTGGTCGCGGGGATCGCGATGTCGTGCATTGTGGTGCTGGGCAGCCTGATCGGCATGTCGTTGCCGTTTGCGTTGCGAAAACTTGGGTATGACCCGGCGGCGGCGAGCGCCCCGCTGGTGACGTCGCTAGCGGATATTTCGGGGGTGTTGATCTATCTGGGCATCGCCTCGGCGATTCTCGGGCAGATCGAATGATCCGGTAGCCCGCGGTGAAAGGCAACGCGCCGGACCTTGCTTTCGCAGGGTCCGGCGCATTCTGTTTCGGGGTGGTTGGGTTGGGTCAGTTTACGGTGGCGGTGTGGCTGCCGGTGGTGGGGACGCGGCGGATGGTGCCGTGGCTGTCTTCGACTTCGAAGTAATACTGGACCTGGGCTCCGGCGGGGAATTTGCCCATGTTGCGGTTCCACCAGTCGTTGTTTCCGCGGACGCCGGCGAGGTTCATGGTGACGGTGGTCCAGGCGCCGCCGTTGACGCGGTAGATGATGCGGGATTGAACGCCGGAGAAGCGGGGCCAGGACTCAACATTTAGCCAAAGGTCGCTTCCGGAGGTCACATTGCCGTTGGCGGGGAACTGGTCGACGTTGCCAGCCCAGACGAGGACGGGGCCGACGGTGCCGACGAGGGTCTTGTAATAGGCGCCGCCGTTGTCGACGACGCGGGTGGTCCCGTGGGAGTCGGTGACGCGCAGCCAGTACCAGACCTTGGTGCCGTTGGTGAAGGTGCCGAGGTTGAGGTTCCACCAGTCGTTGGCGCCGTTGCTGCGGGTGCCGGCGAGGGTCATGGTGTTGGTGGTCCAGGTGGCGCCGTCGTCGTGGCTGATCATGGCCTGGGCGAGAACGCCAGCCTGGCGGGGCCAGGATTCGAGGTTGAGCCATAGGTTGTCGGTGGGGGTGATGTTGCCGTGGGCGGGGAATTGCTGCTGGTTTCCAGCCCAAACGAGGGCAGGGAGGGGAATGCCAACGGTGACGCGGTAGTAGGCGCCGCCGTTGTTGTCGATGCGGGTGGTGCCGTGGTTATCGGAGCCGCGCATCCAGTACCAGATGACGGTGCCGTTGGGGAAGGTGCCGAGGTTGCGGTGCCACCAGTCGTCGTTGCCGACGTTGCCTGCTTTGACCATGGTGTTGGTGATCCAGCTTGCGCCCTGATTGGTGCTGAGGATGACGAGGGTTTCCTGGGAGGCGTTCTGGGGATAGGTGTAGGTGTTGACCCAGAAGTTATCGGTGGGCTGGATGGAACCGTCGAGAGGCCAGTTATGGCTGCTGCCGAGCCAGACAAGCGGGGGGCCGAGGATGCCGACGGTGGCGCGGTAGAACATGCCGCCATTGTTGTCGGCGAGGGTCACGCCTTGAGCGTCGGTGACTTCGACGTGGTACCAGAGTTTGGTTCCGTTGGGGAAGGTTCCGAGGTTGCGGTGCCAGCGGTCGTTCTGGCCAGCGGCGCCGTTGGGGTTGAGGGTGTTGGTTTGCCAGGTGACGCCTTCGTTGAGGGAGTAGATGACGCGAGCGGCGACGCCAGCGCCCTGGGGGGAGGACTGGGTGTTGATCCAGAGGTTGTCGGTGGGCTGGATGGCGCCGTTGGTTGGCCAATTGTAGGTCGCGCCGACCCAGGTGAGGGGGGTGTAGCCGGGGATCACGCTGGCCACCACTTCGGTATGCTCACGGGTGTCGGGAACTTTGACGGTGAGCAACCGCGAACCGGCGTCGTAGCTGTAGCAGGCGTGGGCGGCGTGGATGGTGTCGTAGGGGATGGCCTGGCCGTTGATGGTGACGCCGGTGGGGGCATCGAGGTCGCGGACCTTGAGGTAGTAGTGACGGGAGCCGGTATCGAAGGTGCCTTCGCGTTCGTGGATGACCACGGTGAAGGAATCGGCGCCGGAGGTTTGGACGAAGCGGGTTTGGGCGAAGCCTCCGTTGAGGAAGTCGAAGCTGAGGCCATCGTCTTCGTGGAGGGTGAATTCACTGGAGAAGCCGACGGGGTTGGGCCAGATGTGGATGTCCTGGAAGTCGGGGAGGAATTGGTCGGTGTAGGCCATGTCGGGTCCCATGGGGATGATGGCTCCAGCGCGGGCGTAGAGAGGGAGGGTGCCGACGGGGGCGTTTTGCATGGACCAGGTTCCGCCGGTGTGTTTGGAGCCGGTGTACCAGTTGTACCAGTCGGAGCCGGAGGGGAGGTAGGTCCAGCGGACGCTGGTGCCGGGGGAGAAGATGGGGGAGGCGAGGAGGTAGTCGCCGACCATGAAGTCGTTGTCGTTGCGGTAGTGGGTTTCGGGGTCGTGCTGGAAGTGCATGACGGTGGGGGTGTTCATGGGGATGCCGCTGACCGTGGATTCATAGGCGAGGGTGTAGAGGTAGGGCATGAGGCGGTAGCGGAACTTGATCATGTCGGCCATCTTGCCGCCGTAGAATTCGCCGAAGCGCCAGGGTTCGCGTTCCTCGTCCCACTTCATGGAGTGGTTGCGGAAGAAGGGATTGAGGGCGGACCATTCGGTCCAGCGGGTGAGGAGTTCGCCGCTGGTGGTGCCGACGAAGCCGCCGACGTCGTGGCCAAAGTTGGCCTGTCCGGAGATCATCACGCTGACCCCGAGGCCGATGTTGTGGCGGCAGTGGTTCCAGGAGGCGACGTTGTCGCCGCTCCAGCCGAGGGCGTAGCGCTGGATGCCGGGGTAGCCGGCGCGGCTGAGCACGAAGGGGCGCTGGCCGGGGTAGCGGTCGAGGAGGGCTTCGTAGGTGAGGGAGGTTTCGCGGATGTTGTAGACGTTTTTCTCGTTGAGGTGGAATTTGCGGCTGTCCCATTGGACGGGGTAGCGGCCATCGAGCCAATACTGGGCGTTGAGGGGAATTTCGCCATTGTCGGCGGGTTCGTTGAGGTCGTTCCAGATCCCGGCGAGGGGGTATTGGTTGAGGAAGTTTACGATGTGATTTTTCCACCAGGAGCGGGCGGGGGAGCTGCTGAAGTCGACCCAGGAGACGTTGCCGAAGTAGATGGAGGTGATGAGTTGGTTGAAGTTGTAGTCCTTGAGGTAGTGGAAGGCGTTGAAGCCATCGCTGTATTTGGGATCGGTGTGGGTGAGCCAGGCCTCGATCATGGCGACGAGTTTGACCCCGCGGGCGGCGGTGTACTGGATCATGCCGTAGGGGTTGGGGAACATGTAGTTGAATTGGAACTGGTGGAGGGTGCTGTCGAGGTAGTAGTCGTTGGCGTCGATGTCGAAGTAGTCGATGTCGAGGTAGATGGCGTCGAGGGGGATGTCGCGGTTGCGGAATTCCTGGGCGAGCCACTGGACCCAGCCCTGGTTGTTGTAGGACCAGCGGGACATGTGGTGGCCGAACGCCCATTTGGGGAGCATGGTGGGGCGTCCGGTGAGTTCGGTGAAGCGGTCGAGGACGTCCTTCATCTGGTGGGCATCGCCACCGCCGAAGAAGAAGTAGTCGATTTGGCCGTCGGCGGCTTCGTAGGAGTAGCGGTCGTCCCACTGGGTGCCCATACGGAAGACGGGGCGGGCGGGGTTGTTGAAGAAGATGCCGTAGGCGGTGGAGGGGCGTCCGGGGAGTTCGGGTTGGAGGCCGTAGAAGAAGGGCATGGTCATGTACATGGGGGACCAGAATTCTTCCCAGGCGAAGGTGTCGGAGTTCCAGCCCTGGATGGTGTGGCCGCGGCGGTTCATGGGGCCGGCATATTCGCCGAAGCCGAAATAGGCCTCCCCAGCCGGCATCTCGCGGATATTTTTCAGCTTGAAGCCGTTGGGGAGGGCGTGGGTGTAACGAAGGTTGTCGTAGGAGGGATCCGAGACCGGATCGTATTGGACATTGTATTCCATGCGGAAGTCGCGGGAGAGGTAGAAGCCCTGGAGGGACTTGAAGTGAACCTGAATGTTGGGGCTTTTCACCACTTCGACTTCGAGGGCGGGGGTGATGATGCGGTAGAGGTTGCCAGCGTCCTGGAAGGTGGTCGAGAAGGCGGACCATTCGCCGGCCGGTTTGGCGATCGCGATATCCTCTTTCGACCAGATGCCGTCCCAGTGGTAGCGGACGCGAACGAGATCGGGGGCGTAGGGGACGATTTCGAGGGCACCGCCACTGGAGAGGCCGAAGACCACTTTCTGGTTTCCGTTGGCGGGATCGGTGACCACTTGGATCGAGTTCACCGAGCCGACGGCCTGGATGGCTGCGGATGAGGTGACCGGACCCGCGAGGAGGGCGGCGGCGAGGACAAGGAATCCGATGGATTTGAAGTGCTTCATGATTGGGTCTCCCGATGCTGGCAACAACCTGTGTATAACGTTTTAGTAATACAAATTACTTAAACGATTAAGACATTTTGCGGATTGAGGGCATGAGGTAAAGATATTTTTTTCACAGCCTGGGCGGAATGTGTGTATTGTGTTCTTTTGTAACGGTTTGCGTATGAATAAATTTTTGTTGTCGGTGTAGGCAATTGGGGGAGAGGGGGCTTTTTGAAGGGTGAGGGTCTTGATGCAACCCCTTGTGGGCAAAGATAGGGAGCAAACACGTTCGGTGAGTCGGGACATAGTGGAGTGTCGGACGCTGGATGGGCGGGCGGGGTTGACAAATGGCGGTGATTGTTTGATGACTCGGGGCGATGAACATGCGTTTATTTTTGGTTTTTGGAGCGGTGCTTGGGTTGACTCTTCTTGTTTGGTGGTTGAGGGATCGGGCCGAGGAGGGTCAGGGGGCAGGTATGATCGCGGTGGAGGAGGCTTCTTTAGTGCCCGGGGAGGAAGAGATCAGGGGGACTGAACCGGTGGTTGAGGAGCAAGTGATGGTAGAGGAGGTTGAGCGTGCGGCGGCGGGTCTTGATCTCACTCCCCGGTCGGCTCCGTTGCCGTTGGGGGCGCCCCTGCTTGCATCGGAGGTCGCGGCGAGGTGGATGGAGTTGGAGGGGTACACGCGCGAGGACATCGAGGAGGCCCAAGATCATTTGCGGGCGCAGGGGATGAGCGATGGGGAGGTGGAGGATCCGGGGAATGTGCGGCGGTTGTTGCCGCCCCGTCATGTGTCGTCGCTGGTGCCGACGGGGTTGGTGATTTCGGACCGGGCGGCGGCGGGGGAGCCGATCCCGTTTGTTCTGGAGGGGAGGATGCCGGATCCGTCGTTTACGTTTACGCGATTTGTCATTCAGCAGCAGGGCCCGGTGATCCTGGTGCGAGCGAACGGGCATTCGGACGGCCACATGGTGGCGGCGTTCGAGGGGGAGGGCGACCCGCTGCTACTTGAAGGGGAGTTGCCTCCGCTCGAGCCGGGGGCTTACCGGGTGGAGCTTCTCGAACTGGGGCCGCACGGGATCTTTCCGTTGACCGTGGTTGAGGCGGGCGGGGAGTGAGTCTCAGGTTCCGATGGCTTTGTTGTCGTTTTCGTCCTTGGTGTGGTAGCCGGATTCCTGGCGCTGGACGTTGACTTTGTGTTTCTGGCCGTAGACCTCGAAGACATCCTCGGCGGACATGCCAAGGATTTGGGCGAGGGAGATGAGGAAGTGGAAGAGGTCGACGACTTCGACCTTGGCGTTTTGCTTGTCGAAGGTCTGGTACTTGGCCCACCACTTCCAGGGGACGCTGTCGGTCAGTTCGGCGAGTTCCTGGGTCATGGCCCGGCAGTAGTTGAGGATCCAGTGGATTTGCTCCTGCTCGGTCATCTCGGCGGCATTGGTGACGCCGATGCGGGCGTTGAGTTCCTTCTGCATGCGGAACATTTCGGCGAACATGTTGATTTCAGTCATGGCGGATTTCCTTGGGGGTTGCGTGGACGGGTAGGATCATGGTGGGAGGGGAGGGTTTGTCAATCTGCGGATTGATTGGATGGCTGGCTATCCACCGGGTTTTTCAATCCAAGCATGATCAAGGAAAACATTCTCAAGCGCGGAGGATTAGGCTAGATTTCGGGCATGAGCGGCTACGGATTCACCAGCTATTTTGAGCGTGAGGTCTTGCGAAAAAGGCCTTACCTTAAGAAGGAGTGGTGTGTTCAGGTCTGTGAGAACCCGATACGGGTCGAGCCTCAGGAGCACAACCGCTACCGTTTCTGGGGCAGGGTGGAAGAGCTTGAAGGCCGGGTGTTGAGGGTGGTTACCCTCGGGGACAAGAAAACAATTCACAATGCATTCCCGGACAGGAGATTTTCGTGATGAAATTAACGTATTATAAAGAAACAGATTCGCTTTACATCGACCTCGCTTCGAAGCCGAGCGCGGAGAGCCGGGAAATCTCCGAGGGTGTTGTCCTCGATTATGACGAGGAGGGCAATGTGGTGGGGATTGACATCGATAACGCGAGCCGGAAGGTGGATCTCGGCGAGGTAAGCCTTCATCGTATCCTGCCCGAAGGGGAGCGGTTGACGGCTTGAGTGAAATCGGGAGCATGACATGGAAAACGTTTTGATTATCGGCACGGGGGCGGCGGGGTTGACGGCGGCGGTGTATACGGCGCGGGCGGATTTGAAACCGCTGGTGCTGGAGGGGCTTCAGCCGGGGGGACAGCTTACGACGACGACGGAGGTGGAGAATTACCCGGGGTTTCCGGAGGGGGTGGACGGGACGGAGCTGATGGACCGGATGCGGAAGCAGGCGGAGCGGTTCGGAGCCCGGTTTGAGTATGGGATGGTGTCGGGGGCGGATTTTTCGTCGCGCCCGTACAAGCTGACCCTGGACGACGGGAAGGTGATTGAAGCCGAGACGGTGATCATCTGCACGGGGGCGAGCGCGAAGTACATCGGGTTGCCGTCGGAGCAGAAATTGATCGGGCGGGGGGTGACGTCGTGCGCGACGTGCGACGGGGCGTTTTACCGGAATGTGCCGGTGGCGGTGGTGGGGGGCGGGGATACGGCGATGGAGGAGGCGCTGTTCCTGACCCGGTTTGCGTCGACGGTGTTTGTGATTCACCGCCGGGACGAGTTCCGGGCGTCGAAGATCATGGCGGGCCGGGTGCTGGCCCATGAGAAGATCCAGGTGATCTGGGACTCGGTGGTGGAGGAGGTCATGGAGAAGGACGGCGGGGTGGGGGGATTGAAGCTGAAGAACGTGAAGTCGGGGGAGGTTTCGGAGTTGGAGGTGGCGGCGTTGTTTGTGGCGATCGGGCACAAGCCGAACACGGATGCGTTCGCGGGCCAGCTCGAGATGAACGAGGCGGGATATTTGGTGACCTCGAACACGCGGACGAAGGTGCCGGGGGTGTATGCGGCGGGGGATGTGCAGGATCCGACCTACCGGCAGGCGATCACGGCGGCGGGGACGGGCTGTATGGCGGCGCTGGAGGCGGAGCGTTACCTCGAGTCGTTGCACGGGTAGGGCGATGGGGGGCTGGCGAAGTTGGTGGCCGTTCCGGAGGAATTCGGGTCCGGTCCATCTTCGCGCGGGGGTGTGGGGGGAGGA
Organism: Kiritimatiellia bacterium; assembly: GCA_035327665.1. Classification (GTDB taxonomy): domain Bacteria; phylum Verrucomicrobiota; class Kiritimatiellia; order CAIVKH01; family CAIVKH01; genus DAOLCW01. The sequence goes on along the minus strand of DAOLCW010000020.1, from coordinate 28,121 downwards.
CGTCGCTCGGGGTCATCTGGAGGGGAAGGGCTACAAAACGCTGGGGGTGCGGGTGCGGGTGGGTCGGCATGATGAGCTGGACTTGGTGATGCGTTCGCCGGATGAGGTGTTGGTGTTTGTGGAGGTGAAGACGCGGGCCTCGGAGGTGATGGGGCGTCCACGGGCGGCGGTGGGGCGGGTGAAAAGCGGGCGGGTGATGCGGGCAGGGGTGGGGTACATGAAAAAACTGCGGGAGAAACCGAAGTTTTTCCGGTTTGATGTCGTCGAAGTGATCGGAACCGAGGGTTCGGGGGTCGAACCGGAGGTTCGTCACATTGAAAATGCGTTTCAGCTTCCTGCGAACATGAGGGTGTATCAGCCATGATGAGGATTCGATTTTTGGATAGAAGATTTGGAGTGCGGCGGCTTGACGCCGCTTTGGATGCGGTGGGAACGGAGGGGCGGAAGAAAAGCGGCGTCAAGCCGCCGCACTCCAAAAGGGGATGGGGTGTTGATTCGCTTGTGGATGGGCGGCGGGCTGATTTCCAAGGTTTGGAAACGAAAAGGGGTGGGTTTTCCAAGGTTTGGAAACTGGGGATGGTGGGTTTGGCGGTTTTTATGTTGCGGGGGGTGGAACGGGCGGAGGGGCAGATCGCGGTGGAGGAGGTGACGGGGTTGGTCAGCTCGTGGTTCGAGAACGTGGAGATCGACTGGGAAGCGCTTCCGTTCCGGATGCCGACGCAGGAGGACTGGCGGCATTTCTGGGGATTGGTGGAACGGGCGCTGGAGTCGGAGTCGCTGGAGGATTTGGTGTGGTTGCGGCCGTATGCGGAGCTGGCGTTGGGGGTGTTGGAGCGGAGTCCGGGCGGGGAGGGGTATGGGGCGTGGCTGAGGCAACGGATGGATTATTTCTGGGCGGCGGAGGAGGCGATGGCTCCGCCTGCCCCACCGCCGCAACCGGGGCGCCCGGTTCCGCCGCCCCCGGCGCGACCGCAGGTGATTTTGCCGCCGCCGCAGCGTCCGCCGTCGCGTCCGGCGGTTCCACCGGCGGAGGCGTCGAAGAAGGCGTCGGACTTTGAGACGTGGAAGGCGCGGATGGAGAAGCGGCCACCGCCAGCCCGGGCGGAGGCTTTGGTGCCGAGGTTGCGGCCGATCTTTAAGGAGGAGGGGGTGCCGGATGGGTTGGTGTGGCTGGCCGAGGTGGAGTCGTCGTTCAACCCGGAGGCCCGGAGTCCGGTGGGGGCGTTGGGGTTGTATCAGTTCATGCCGGCGACGGCGGAGCGGTTCGGGATGGCGTTAACGCCTCGAGATGAGCGGGTTGTGCCGGAGAAGAGCGCGCGGGCGGCGGCACAGTATTTGAAGTTTTTGAACCGGCGGTTCGATTCGTGGCCGCTGGCGTTGGCGGCGTACAACGCGGGGGAGGGGCGGGTGGGAAGGCTGTTGCGGACCCATAACGCGACGACGTTCGAAGAAATCGCCGCCCATTTGCCGTCGGAGACGCGGATGTACGTTCCGAAGGTGCGGGCGGTGGTGCTGGCCCGGGAGGGGCAGGATTTGGCGGGGTGGTGAGGGGAGGGTGGAAAATGACGAATGACGAAAGACCCAATGACGAAGGAAGCACGAAGGCCGAAATGACGCATGACGATGGGTCGGAGCGTTGCCGAGGAGCTTGGAGGGATCTGGAACTTCTTGAGGCTCTGAAGGAGTGGGAGGCCTTGCACAAAGGGGAAGATACATCGGATTTTCCCGAGGTATGGACGATGCGGCATGATCGAAAAGACGTTTCCCGGATTGAAGGCATAGCGTGGGAAGACTGGGCGGTTTAGAGCGGTTTAAGCAATGTCGTGGCGGTTGGGTTGGGCGGCGACGCGGCGAGACGCCTCGCCGAGCCGTTGCCATAACGATGCGCTATTCGGGGCAAGCCGCGCAACCTGCTGAACGGCTGGAGGTTTGGGGCGATTACGGATTTGGGGAAAAAAAGTTAAAAAAATCATAGCATTCCGGTATGTTCCTGTTAGGATGTTTCCATCCAGTAGAGGGATTTACTATGAACATTAAAACGCTTGTCGGTTGTTTCGCCTCCTGTTTCATTGCTGCGGCCACTTTGGCCACGCCCCCGAACACGATTACCCGTGACGGGTTGATCCTTGAATACGATGCCAACGATTTGGCGGGGAGTTTCACGGGAGCGGTGGGGGATCCCCTTAATATGGCTCCATGGGGACAGGGCAATATGATTTCCAACGTGTTCGTCACGTGGGATGCCGAATACCTTTATGTGGCGGCGCAAGGGTATGTGGAACTGTTGAATGCGAACAAGATCGCGGTGCTGATCGATGTGGATCCGGGCAATGACACCGGGGTTGCCACGACCACGAACTGGACGGGCACGGGGATTGGTTACATTGATTTTAATGATGTGAGCTGGCGCGCCTTCGATCCCACCGAGTTCGGTGCGGACTACATGATCGCCACGGAAGGGAACTTCAACAATGTCCTTCAGATTCTTTATGACGATGATGATGTGACCCCGGATACGAATACGGTGGTGGCGTTGTTCGACCAGGGGAATGGATCGGGGGCCACGGGTCAGCCGGTAGATATGGCGACGACGATTCGCCGCGATCCCACGGATCCCACGAAATCGATTGCGGGGCTCGAAGCGCGCATTCCGTGGTCGGTTCTTTACGGTAATCCCCGCTTCGGCACGGTCGAGCCGGGCGAGGTGGTTCCTCGCAACGCGACCCTCAAGCTTTTCGCGAATGTTCATGTGAATCAGTCCGGATTTACGTTCAGCTCTCCGATTGTCGTTCCCGAGCAAGGGGCGAATGCATCGTACACGGGGGGGCGGTTGATCATCGACAGCTATGCGGAGATTGTGATCGATTCGACGGGCGATGGCTTCCCCGATCTTGCCGCCGGGGATGAAAATGCCCCGTGGATCCGTTCGTTGAACGGGGTTCAGGGACAAAGCCAAGTGTATGTTCGCTTGAATGAAGAAGTGGATGAAACCACGGCGGAAGATGCGTCGAACTGGCTGGTCAACGGGTTGGCCCCGACGGCGGCGGACCGGGTCGAGCCGAACGCGGTTTTGCTGACCTTGGCGGCCCCGTTGCCGGCGGCGGGGACGCTGGTGGTGGTGTCAGCGGACGGAGTGGAAGATACCTCGGGTAACTCCAAGTTCACCTTTAACTTCCTCAATCCGGCCAGTGCAGGGATCGAGGAGGCGGTCAGTGTGCGGTTCATTCTTAATGTGAACAGCGGATTCGGGGCGGGTGCAGCGAATCCCCGGGCGACCAACTTTTTTGTCAATGGCGACGCTCCTCTGGATTGGGGTTTCCCGCCTGACACCACGTTCCCTCTGGCGCCCTTTGCGGCAAACCAGCATTTCCGGGATGTGGTCTTCCCGCCGGGAAGCCCGCTGGTGGTGAATTACAAGTATTCCGGGGTCTTGTCGCAAGGCTCGGAAGCGACCGGGCAGAACAACTACGAAGCGATCCGGCATGCGGACTTCGGGGATGCATCCCGTCAGTTGGTTCTACCTACCGACGGTTCGTCGCTGGTGGTGACGGATTGGCTGGGAGCGGCGGCGGCGCCGTATCGTGATCCCAACGATCCCGATGATCAGGCTGATCTTTACAATGATTCGCGGCGTGGCGATGCCGGGGTGCGGCAACGGGCGGAAGTGGTCTTTCAAGTCGATCTTTCCGGTCGCAACCGGGCGGGGATCACCCGGGTGATTCTGCTTGGCTCCGATCCGCTTCGCGGGTTCAACAACGCGGGGGATTTTGCCCCGGCGAGCTGGAGCGATTATCCCCTCGGCAACAACGATCCGTTTAATGATGCGACCTGGGCGGATGCAGGGATTGAATTGTTCGACGACGGAACCCGTGGTGACCTGGTGGCGGGAGATGGCATCTACTCGCGGCGATGGGCGTTTACCACGACCGGGTTGGACACCATAGCGCTCACCGGAGACGGGACCTCACTGGTTGGAGGGAGCGGATCAACCAAGCCTTATGTAGGAAGTTGGTTCGACCGGCGGAGTCCGCGCAGTTTCGACTATAAGTTTGCGATTTACAAAGCCGGTTCGGGCGAGGCCTTGCTGAGTCCGGAAGGTCCCAACCTTCGTCACTATCTCGGGGCATCGGTTACCAATGTGGTTTTTGCTCCTCATGTGTGGGAAAACGATGGTCTGCCGTTGCCGCCTCCGACAAACTCCCCGACCATGTTGGACATCCAGTTGGTCTCCGGCGGAACCCGGACCAAGGTGGTGTTTGATAATCCGGGAGAGCCTCAACACGGCGTGCTATATGCCTTGGATCTGAAGGAAGGCCTGCGCGAGCATGGTTTGCGTGGGGTGACCAATGCCGGCTTGTGGGAGGCGGTATTCCCCGAGAATATTCCTCCGGTGCTTTCGTATGCGGCGTATGCTGGTCCGGCTCCCCAGCGCTTGAACACCTTCTGGACGCCGAATCCGGTCCCGGCCACCGGCGGAGTGGTTCATGTGTGGTTCTCCCAGATCACCCGGAACACTCGGGGGTATCCTCAGGTCAACCTGCGCGGCAATCTCGCTATGGATGGAACACTGATCACGGCGGGCGACTGGCAAGATCACCCCATGACCTTCCTCGGCGACGGGCTTTGGCATGTTGCCCTTAACGTGGCCCCTCTTCCCGAATCTCAATTGATTGGAAACCTTCGGTTTGGGTTCCGCAATCCGGATGAGTCTTCGGGCTGGGATCAAAACTTCGGACCGTGGGGCACGGAAAACTACCGGATCATCATCGGGGGCCGGGCGACCTGGGAGCCGGAGAATCCCGCGCCTGAAGAGATCCTGACCGTGACCTACGACGCGACGGGCGGACCGTTGCTGGGCGGGACGAACATCTGGCTGCATGCCGGGTTCAACAAGCATGAGGGAACGGACTGGATCAACACGGTGGAAGCCCAGATGACCAACGTGGCGGGCGAAGTGTGGACGGTACAGGTGCCGATGCCGACCAACAGCTTCAAGACGTTTAATATGTTGTTCCGCGAACGGGCGACCCCGGAGATTTGGGACAATGAAGCGTTCGCGGATGGCAGCGGGTTGCACACGATGATCTTTTCATCCGATACCGCCGCTCCGGCCAATCCATAAAAGGGAGAAAAGCATGTCTCTTCGAGCCTTCCATAAGAATCAAGGTGGTTTCACCCTGATCGAGTTGTTGGTGGTGATTGCCATCATCGGTATTCTCGCCGCCCTGTTGTTTCCTGCGGTGACCGCGACGCTGGAGCGCGGGAAGCGGGCAGGGTGCCGCAACAACATGCGGCAGGCGGGGATTGCCATGATGAGTTTTGCCGCTGACAACAATGGGTGGTTCCCCCTCGCCGAAGGGACGGATTATCGTAACCCCTACGGACAGGGAGGTTCGTTGGGCAACCAATGGCCGTTTACCCGGGTGGTCGCGGAGCTGTATAACAAAAACGCCTTGCGGGATCTTCGAATCTGGATTTGTCCGAGCGACAAGGGAGAAGGACCGAATCTGAATACGCGGGTGGTTCCCGCGCAGAACCTCGAGTCGTTCAACAGCTTTGGCAATGCCAGCTACATGTATGTGGCGGGCATGGGGCGCCGGTTGCAGGTGACGAGTCCCTCGAAAGCTGCGGTGTTGCTTGACGAGTCGTGGCAGCGGGAACGCGGCGACCGGACTCCAGGCCGGATGCCGGAGATCACCGACATCGACAACCACGGGGCAAGCTTCCGCAATGTGCTTCACTATGATGGAAGCGTGTTGTCGATCGAGGGTGAGGGCGTTGCGAACCAGTTGATCTTCCCGGAAGGCAACGATGCTTGGGCGGATTACTCGAAGGTGAACAGTATCGATTGATCCAACCAAACGATGGTGGTTTTGAAAACGGCCCCGAACAATCGGGGCCGTTTTTTGTGGAGTGCGCCTTCTTGAAGGCGCTTTCTGGAGCGGGTTCTGGAACCCGTGTCCGTCTCTCCTGCAGAAGCATAACGCAAACAAAACGGGTCGTTCTCCCTGCCCTCTCCGCTTCAAGAAGCGGAGAAGAAAGCGGCATCAAGCTGCCGCACTCCAT
>DAOLCW010000020.1:0-21955 GCA_035327665.1 Kiritimatiellia bacterium | reverse complement strand
AAGCGGAGAAGAAAGCGGCATCAAGCTGCCGCACTCCATATAGCCTTTTGGAGTGCGCCTTCTTGAAGGCGTTTTCTGGAGCGGGTTCTGGAACCCGCGTCCGTCTCGGGCTCCCGAAGCACGTTGGTACCTCGGTGGAAAATCCGTTGAATCACAAAGGCCCTTTCCAAGATACTCAACTACTGTTCAAGTTTTGTGTTTGGTGGGCCAAGAATGCCGAACCTTTGTTCCGGCACCAGATAGGGGGGGAACCGATGGAATCTTTTCTGCGCTTGGATTGAATATTGAGAGGGGTGTTGGCGTCGGAATGATTGTTGACATGGAGTCGGCAAAGGACGATACCCTATTCGTATACAACTGGAGGCATCATGAAACATTCGATTCGAGTTTTGGCGGTTGCGGTCATGGCGGCAAGTGTGGTGTTTACGATGGGCGCTTCGGGGCAGACGCTGCCTTCGCATGGGGCGGTGGTGACGGGTGCCCAGCCGGGGATTACTCCGACCCCGGCGGTACGTCCGCCGTCGTACATGGCGTGGCGAAGCGATGTGGGGCTGGATTTTATTTACCTGCCATCGACGGACGACAAGCGGTTCGACGAGGCGCTGGGAATTGGGGTGAATGTGACGTTCCCGCTGCAGCAGATTCTTGCCATCCGCACGGGGATTGCGTTCGAGAGTTTGCAGGGCAAGACGGGGATTCCCGACGCGGATGTGATTCCGTTGAGTTTATCGTTTTTGATCGGGCCTCCCCCCCGGACGGCGTTCAATGGCGGGGTCGAGCTGGGGTTGCGCTACAACATCGTGGACTACAAGGACGAGGGCGGGGATTACGACAATGGCGTGGGAGCGTATGCGGGGGTGAACCTGAGCACAGCGCTGGCCACCGGATTCGGCCTGGAGTTTGGAGCGGGCTACCGGTTTGACATTTCAGGGAGCAAGAATGACGCGAACGAGAAGTTGTCGCTGGAAGGTTTGGGGCTGCGGCTCTCACTGCGGTTTGCGTTTTAACCGGGGATTGGTTGGGTTGGATTCGTGGGGTGAGGCTGTCCGGGTGGGGGCAGCGGGGCTCCATGGGGACGTGGTTTCGTGAGTGTGATATGATCAGATTGATCGAGGAGACATGAAAATGAAAAAGCGTGGTTGGATGGCAGTGTTGGTGATCGGGCTTGTGTGGGGATTCGGTGCGGGGATGGCCGGTGCGGAGGAGGGGGATCATGAGGCGGATGCGTCGATGGATCTGGAGGCGTTCCGGGCAAGAATTGCTGCTGCGGCGCCGGTGATGGAGGTCGAAGAGGATCTGGAACCGGCACCGGTGGAGGGGATGGACGTTGCGGGGAGTGCCCCGGCACCGATGGCGACTCCGGCGGTGAAGGAAGCTCCTGTGAAAGTGGCGATTTTTGCCAAGAACAACACGACCCGGCGGGGGCTGGATGAGGACATGGATGCGCTGCGAGGCCGGATTGGAGCGAGCTTGGCCGGCAAGGGAATGGTGGTGCTGGATGCGCAGGATATTGCCTCTAGCTTCAACCGCTTCAAGGTGACGACGGCGGAGGAGAAGGCGGGACTGATCGATGGATTGTTCTCGGGGGGAAGCGTGGTGCGGGTGGCCCAGATGATCGGGGCGGATTATTTGGTGCTGGTCGCGGTTGATGGCATGGATGTCTTCCAGAATACGGTGGCGGGGCGGCACGTCAATACGCTTGATCTGATGGCCTCGGTGAATGTGCTGGAGGCGGTGGGGGGAACCTCGGTGGATGGCGACATGTTCGACATCAAGGATGTGACCTCGGCGTCGATCAACGCGGGGAATGAATTGAACTTTTTCCGCCGGATGATCCTGCGCGATCTTGCGCCGAAGGTGGCGGATGCGGTGGTTGCAAACGCGGCGGATTGGCGTCGCCCGGCGGCGACGGTGCAGATGGTTCGCTTCACGGTGCGGACGAATATCGACGAGCTGATCGACGGTCTCGAGGCGGGGGCGCGGGGTCCGAACGAGCTGCTGGATGAATTGCGGCGGATGGTGGGCGGGGTATCGGTGCAGTTGAACGGGGCGACGATCGGTTCAGCGCCGGGAACGTTCGAGGCGCCAGCGGGATTGCACCAGCTCCGGTTGACCCGGCAATGGATGCAGCCGTGGCAGAATACGGTGTCGATCCAGGACGGTTCGGAGTTCGTGATTGCGCTGGAGCTGTCGGATGCAGGTTTGCGCCGGTATCAAAGTCTGGAAGGGTTTAAGGCGATGGCTGCGTTGACGTACGCAGAGGCGGCGTACACGAAGGACATCAAGATCAATTTCGATACGGCGGGGTGGCAGGATGTGGCGATCGGCAACCGCGGCAATGAGATCAATCTGGAAAAGAATGTCATTCGACAGGAGGGGTTCATTAATCAGGTTGGCGAGTAAATCCCCCGCCGGACCGGCGGGGCTCGACGCGGCATGATCACTGGATAACAAACTATGGTGCGCACACGACTTGGAGCTGTCGTTCTTGCCGGAATGCTGGCCGGGTCGGGGTGTGCGACCTACCAGAACAAGTCGTTTGACCATTTGGCGGCGTTTCGTGCGGGGGAGTCGAGTTCGGCCTTGCGGTTTCACGAGTCGGACGGGAGCAAGAACAGTCGCCAGTTGCATTTGGTGGAGGCGGGTCGGATTCGTTTGTTGGATGGAGATATGCAGCGAAGCCACCGGAATTTTGAGCGGGCGATCGAAGGGGTGATGGAGTTTGAGGAAGGGGCAATGATTCGGCTCAAGGACAGTGGAAGCAGTTTTTTGGCGGCGACGATTACCGATGATCGTTCGATCCCCTACAATCTGCCCGGGTACGAGGCGGTGCTGGCGCTTCAGTTTCAGGCTCTGAACAGTCTGTTTATGGGCAACCCGGAAGCGGCGATGGTGGAGATGCGCCGGGCGGTGTTTGCTCAGGACCAATTGGCGGACAAGTATGAAAAAGAGGTACAGCGGGCGCGGGAGGAGCTGGAGGGGAAGAACCGGAGCGCGATGGAGTCGGTGGACCAGCGGTATGCGGCGATGGGGCCGGTGCTGGGGATGGCGAAGTCGGGCTTTCAGAATCCTTATGTATGGTATTTGGCGGGGTTGATGTACGAGGCCCAGCGGGACCGGGCGAATGCGTACATTGCGTACAAGAAGGCGTGGGAGCTGGCACCTGCGAACGGGTCGTTGCGGCGGGATCTGGTGCGTTTGGCCCGTACGGAGAATCCGCAGGAGCTGAAGGAGTTTGTGGAGGCGTTCGGGTTTGGACCGGAGCAGGTGGAGCGTAGTCCGGCGGAGGTGGTGGTGTTTTACGAGGAGGGGCTGATCTCGCAGCGTTATGCCGAGTCGTTTCCGATCCTGCTGCCGAGGGGGTTCGTCAATCTGTCGTTTCCGGTTTATCGCGATGGTCCGCATGTGCCGCGGCATCTAACCGCCGAGGCGGGGGAGCGGGCGAGGCAGGGATTGGAGCCGCTGGCTTCGATCCAGGCGCTGGCGTACCACGATTTGCGGGCGAAGATTCCTGGAATCACGATTCGTAACATCACGCGGGCGATCACTACGCAAAGCGGGGCGGTGGGAAGCCTGGCCGGACAAGTGGGGGGGGATACGATGAAAAATGTAGTCAATATCGGAATGCAGATTTTCAAGCCGCTGTTTGAATTGGCGGACACGCGGGCGTGGTATTCGTTGCCGATGGTGGTGCAAATGCAACGGTTTGGCGTGGATCAGGGGGATACGCGGTTGCGACTGAATGGGACGACGGCGGGGGCGCCGTTGGAGATTCCGGTGCGAGCGGAGGAGGGGGAGATCAAGCTGGTGTGGGTGGCGGATTTGGACGGGCGGATCTCCTACGGGGTGGCGTCGTTGACCCATGCCCGAAGTCAGCCTCCGTTTTTTGCGGTACGAACCCGGGCGGGGGAGCGGGTGGTATTGGGAGGCGGGGGGGAAGCGGTTGAGATGGACAGTGGGCGATTAGAATGAGAAAACGAGTAAGGAAGGAAGGAATGATGAAGATGAAAACAAAATGGATTGCGGCAGGGGTGTTGGCGGTGGCGGCCAGCCTGTGGCAGGGGTGCGCGACGGCGGGGCTTCAGGCCGGCGATTCGAGTTACGGGTCAAGTCCGTATCTGGTGGCGGATGACCCTCAATTGGCAGATCAGATCACGATTGTTACGGTCAGTCATGATTTCGTTGGGGATTTGATGCGGGCCCATGTAACGATGCGGTCGAACCGGGGGCGGAGTTTGCAAATCCAGTACCGGTTTTCGTGGTATGATGCGAACGGGATGGAGATCGATCCGGCGTCGCGGCCGTACCGGGATGTGACGCTTCAGGGCCGGGACACGGTGTCGGTGAACAGTGTCGCGCCTTCGCCGCATGCGGCGGAGTTCAAGATCCGGGTGCGCAAGGTAAAGTTGTTCAAGATAGAAAACATTCGATAACGATTTAAGGAAAGGGAAGATGATGAAGAAGGTATTGATTCGACTGATGGCGGTGACGGGTGTGGCGGTGTTTGCTGCAGGCTGCGCGTCCACCGGAGTGACCCGGGGCTCGCTGGACCGGGAGCGGGCGATTACCGAACGGTTTGATCCGGACGACGCCCGGCGGACGGTGGAATTCATGGTGGACGATATGCTTCAGTTCGGACCGGTGGTGGAGCTGACGATGTCGCACCGCCCGGTGCTGGATCTGCAGCCGCTGCAGAACCGGACGATGGAGCACATCGACACCCGGGCCCTGACCACGGCGATGCGCACGCGGCTGCTGCGATCAGGGAAGTTCCGGTTTGTGGACCAGACCACGGCGGGTATGGATATCGATGCGATGACCATGCAGCGGGAATTGGGATTGGTGGATCCGAACCAGGCGGTTCGTCCGGGCCAGCAGACGGCGTTTGAAATGTACCTTTACGGGGAAATTTCCCAGATGCGCACGACGGCGGGGCGGACGATCGACCAGTACTACATGATCAATATGTCCCTGCAGGATTTGCGCACGGGTGAGATCGTGTGGACGAGCGATCAGGAGATCCGCAAGGAACGGACGCGGTCGCGGTTCTAATCCGGTCAGGTTTTGAGCAACGTTTCCGGGGTCATACAGTTCAGATCCGGGAAGCGGGCGAAATCTTGATCGTAGGTTATGAGTTTGTCGACGTTGTGTTCGCGGCACAGAGCTACGATCTGAGCATCAAAGACAAGGTTGCCGCAGGCCGCCGAAGCTCGGATGGTATTCAGAAAGAGAGAAGGAAAGGCTGGGCCCGGAGTCATGATGCGGAGATGAGGTGAGGTCATCATGTGATTCAACCAAACCAGCGCTTGCTCAAGACGGGCCGTTTGCGGATAGAGGCGTGGATGGGTAACTACACGAATGAATTCACCAAGGCAAAACACGGGAATTCCATATGTGACGCTTTCGTTTTGCTGCTGGAGAAAAAGCGTTCGGCAAGGTAAGTACCATTCCGATTCCCGGCTAAATGCATAAATCAGGATGTTGGAGTCCAAGGCAATCACTTGATTCCGTCCATGATGTCATAGACTGATTTGCGATCGTGAATGACGACTCCGGGATACGGCCTGCCAGCAAAGGTTGATTCAGGGAATTGCCACGTAGTTTCTGCTTCTGAAGCCTTGGCGGGTTTTGCCAGAGTGTGCCGGAGGGCTTCCTCTACCAGATCGGTGATGGTGCGGTCGGTTTGTGCGGCGCGAACCTTGACTGCACGCATGAGGTCATCATCGATATTCAGGGTTGTCTTCATGGTTAAAGACTAAATGCCCGAATTTCTTGTGTCAATATGGTTATATGGCAATAAGTATTTCTGCCGATTTTTTCAGGTCAAGGATGGAGGTAGGTGCGCTCGAGGCGTTGGCCGCGCTGGATTTCGAGGAGGTTGCATCCGGTCTGAAGCAAGAGGGGGAGAAGGGTGCGGTTGATGGATTCGGGGGTATGGGTGGTTTCGTCGTAGCGACAGGTGAGGAGGCGGGTGGCGGGGTCGTAGTCGACTTGAAGTGAGGGCAGGGAGGTCTGAAGGGTGGAAGGATCGGGAGCGGGGCCATCAGCAAAGCGATAGGTGAGGAGGGCGGAGCGTCCGGTGACCGCATCAAGGGTATCCTGCCGTACGGTGCGACCTTGTTCGACAAAGATGACGTAGTCGCACATCTGTTCGATTTCGTGGAGGTTGTGGGAGCTGATGAGGAGGGTGCGGCGTCCACGTTCTTCGGTGAAGAAGGCTTTCATGGAGGCGGCTTCGCGGGGGTCGAGGCCGCTTAATGGTTCGTCGAGGAGGATGAGCTCGGGTTGTCCGAGGAAACACTGGGCGATCATGACGCGCTTGCGCATGCCGTGGGAAAGGGATCGGATGGGGGAGCGGGCGCGGTCGGCGAGGTGGACGCGTTGGAGGAGGAGGTCGGTTTGGCTTCGAGCTTGGGAGCGGGGGAGGCCCTGAAGTTCGGCGTAGAAGACGAGCAGGTTGCGGGGGGTGGCGTCGCGGGGGAGTTCGGCATCCTGGGGAAGGAGGGAGAGGCGTCCGCAATGAACATCGGGATGGAAGGGGCCTTGGCCAAGTAGATCGATGGTTCCGGTGTGGATGCGTAGAAATCCGGCGGCGGCGGCCATGAGGGTGGTTTTTCCGGCTCCGTTGCTGCCGACGAGTCCGGTGATGGAGCCGGCGGGTACGGAAAGGGAGAGATGGTCGAGGGCGCGGCGGCGTCCGTAGCGTTTGACGACGTTGTCGAAGCGGAGGGCGTGGTTCATACATCCCTCCGGCGGAAGGCGGCGTAACCGGCGAGGAGGTAGGAGAAGCCAAGGCAGAGGAGGGCGAGCGCGGAGGGAAGGATGTAGGCGGTGGATTGGCGCCAGAGATCGCTACGATAGGCTTGGGGAGTAAGCTGGTAAAGGATGGGGCCGATGCCACGGAGCCAGGAGTCGTCGTAGGTGGTGGAGGCCCAGGCGAGGAGGCTCATGCCGATGACGGCGAAGAGGGCAAGGGCGGTGGCGCGTCCGGGGGAGCGGGTGAGGTGGGCGACACCGAGGGCGAGGCCGGTGTAGGCGACGCCGTAGATGCCGACGCGGGCGGTCCATTCGAGGAGGCTCCAACCGATGGCGAGGTGGTTGGCGGCGGGGAGGCGGATGGCGGTGATGATCCACGCGCCAAGGGCGCTGAGCAGTAAACCGGCGATAACGAAGAGGATCTGGCCGAGGAATTTGCCGAGGCTCCAGGCGAGTCGGGGGGCGCGGAGGAGGACATAGCGCACGGCACCCCCCGCAAGTTCCTCGGACACGCGGACGGGGGCGATGAGGGCAACAAGAAAGGGAAGGTAGAGAAAAGCGAGTCCGGCAAAGGCGAGGGCGACGGGGGAAACGCCGATGAGTTCGGCGGCGAGACTTTCGGAGCGGACCATGCCGGCGACGATGTCGCGGAAGCGGGCGGAGTTCCAGAGGGCGTCGATAACGGCGCCGGGTTCGGGGGAGGCGGAGAGGAGGAGCATTTCGCCGAGTTCTTTTTCGAGACGGAGGATGCCGGAGAGAAGGCCGTTCATGGAGAGGACGGCGGCGGAGAGGTAGAGAAGGAGGATGACGAGGGCGCGGCGGCTTCGGAAGGCGTCGCCCCATTCGTTGCGGGCGATGAGGAGGACCCAGCGGAGGAAGGTCATGGGCGACCCCGGCGACGGGGCCGGTCTTCAAGTTTGTGTTCGACGGGGATGAGGGGTTCGGCGACGGAGGGGTCGATGAAGTCGGTGAGGTCGAAGTCGTCGCCGGCGGCGGCGCGCCAGGTGGAGGGGAGTTTGCGGTCGAGTTCGTCGTAGGTGAGGGTAAGGACACCGGTGAGGTCGTGGAGAACGCGCACGCCGCGCTCGGTGGTGAGGTCTTCGCCGGCGAGAAGGGTTTGGGAGAGGTTTTGGAAGGCGGACTGGAGGCGAAGGTTCATGGCGGCGATGACGACATCGAATTGGACGGCTTCGTCGTTGCGGAGGCGAGTGCGGGAGAGGAAGGAGTTGCGGGCGATTTCGGCGCGGATGGCCCAGGCTTCGCGGGCGTCGTCGAGGCGGTCGGCGAGGGATTCGGAAACGGAGGGAGAGGGGGGAAGGGCCTCTTCGGATTCGGTGAGTTCAGGCGCGGGGGAGTCGTCGGTTTCCGGAAAGGAGCCGGAGTCGAAGGGGGAGGGCTCGGCCGGGCGGGATTCGGGCATGTTGCGGGGGGTGGTTTCGGAGGGGATGCGGACGACGTCGGTAAGGATGTTGAGAGAGGAGGCGCCGCCTCGGCGTTCGCCCCGGGTTTTGAGATCCTGGATTTCGATGCGGGCCTTTTCGAGCTCGCGGCGGGGGGCAAGGCCGCCGAGGATGATGCCGGCGAGGAGGGCTATGGGGACAACGATGAGGGCGGGTAGCCAGGGAGATGGACGCGAGTTCATGGTGGAACTATTGGGGAAATGCGGGGAAAGGTAAATGGTGGAGTGTGAGATGGGGCGTGTAGGATTTTTGCGGGCCGGGTTCCAGAACCCGCTTCAGAAAGCGCCTTCGAGAAGGCGCACTCCACATCGTGTGGAGTGCGGCAGCTTGCTTGGCCGCGGTAGTCCGGCAACTGCCGGACGAAGGAGGGGTGTCGCTTTGTTCTCGGCTTCTTGAAGCGGAGATGTGGTAGGATGAGGAGGATGAAAAGAATACCGTCATGGGTGCTGGTGGGAGGGCAGTTGTCGCTGTTCGGCTACTTGCTGGTGTCGGGGTCGTGGATGGGGTGGCATGGGGGATGGCTGCTGATCAGTGGAGGTGCGGCGCTGGGGGTGTGGGCGCTGGCGACGATGAAATTTCGGTATTTAAGGGTGATGCCGGAGGTTCATCCGGAGGGGAGGCTTTTGATTCACGGCCCGTACCGGTGGGTTCGGCATCCGATGTATTCGTCGCTGCTGCTGTGTAGCGCAGGGGTGGTGGGCGGAGATCCGCAAGGGCCGAGATTGGCCGCGCTGGCCGGACTGGTCGTTGTGTTAGTGGTTAAGCTGACCCGGGAGGAGCGGATGCTGCGGGAGGCATTTCCAGACTACGCGGCATATGAGGAGAAAACGAAACGACTGGTGCCGGGGATGTGGTGAAGGGGGGGGAGGAGGAGGGTGGAGGGATGAAAGCTGAAAGCTGAGGGATGAGCGTTCAGGGGTTCAGGAAGAAATTAGGTTTTGGGGGCGGAGCGAAGGAGGACCATGTTGTCGCGGTGGATGACTTCCGGATAATCGCAGGTGCCGAGGAGGGTGGCGATGTCGGAGGATTTGTGGCCTTTGATGAGGTCGATGTCGCGACTGGAGTAGGCGGTGAGTCCACGGGCGATGACGTTGCGTTCGGGGT
Source organism: Kiritimatiellia bacterium (assembly GCA_035327665.1). Taxonomy (GTDB): domain Bacteria; phylum Verrucomicrobiota; class Kiritimatiellia; order CAIVKH01; family CAIVKH01; genus DAOLCW01. The sequence goes on along the minus strand of DAOLCW010000020.1, from coordinate 12,635 downwards.
CGACGATGTTGATGACCGCGCCTTTTTCGAAGGACCCATCGACGGTTCGAATGCCGGCGGCCAGGAGGCTGCGGCCTTTGACAAGGAGGGCTTGAACGGCGCCGTCGTCAACGGTGACCGATCCGCGGGTGCGGTGGAAGAAGGCGATCCAACGTTTGCGGTGGGGGATGTCTTCGTCGGGTTTTAAGCCGGGGGGAAGGAGGAGGGTGCCGACATCGAGGCCATCGGCGATGCGGGTGAGGATCCGGTTGGTTCGGCCATTGGCGATGACCACGGGAATTCCGGTGGATACGGCCATGCCAGCGGAGGTGAGTTTGCTGGCCATGCCGCCGGTGGAGAGGTCGCTACCTTTGCCGATGGCGTGGGCGAGGGTGTCGCGTCCGACATCGCGGAGGACGGAGGCGCGGCGGGTGCGGCCAGGTCCGGCGGGGAGGCGGAAGCCGTCGACGGTGGTGAGGAGGACGAGGTAGTCGGCGTCCATCATGATGGAGACGAGGGAGGCGAGGAGGTCGTTGTCGCCGAATTTGATTTCGTCGATGGCGACGACGTCGTTTTCGTTGACGATGGGAAGGATGCCATGCTGGAGGAGGTTGAGCATGGTGTTGCGGGCGTTGAGGTGGCGGGTGCGATGGTTGAGGTCGTCGTGGGTGAGGAGGATTTGGCCGATGGTGATGTGTTCATGGGCGAAGAGTTCGTCGTAGGTGGCCATAAGGCGGGATTGGCCGACGGCGGCGGCCATCTGGAGGTCGGGGACGGCGGTGGGTCGGCGGGCCATGCCGAGGGCTTGCATGCCTGCACCCACCGCCCCGGAGGTGACGAGGATGACTTCGATGCCCCGGCGCTTGAGGGTGGCGATTTCGCGCACGAGTTCGCGCATGCGACGGGTGTCGGGGCGTCCGGAGCGTTGGACGAGGACGCGGCTTCCGATTTTAACCACGATGCGGCGCGGGGTTTGCAGGCATTGTCGTTCGGTCATGGAGGTGAGGGCAAGATGGGTTCGTTTAGGAGAAGCATAGCGGAACCGTGTGGGCTGTCGAGCGTGGGAAGTGGAGGGGAGGGCACGAGAGTGAGGTGTTTTGTTTCGCTACGACGCGACAGTCGGGACCCCCGCGTCAGAAAGCGCTTTCAAGAAAGCGCACTCCAAAAGGGTGTGGAGTGCGGGAGCTTGCCTGCCCTCCTTGTTTTCCGCTTCTTGAAGCGGAGGGAAATGGGCGGGTCAGGAGCGGGGGAGGTCGTGGCCGACTTTGGTGGGGAGCTCGGATGAACCCATGAGGTAGAGGTCGACTTGGCGGGCAGCTTCGCGGCCTTCGGAGATGGCCCAGACGATGAGGGACTGGCCGCGCCGGGCATCGCCGGCGGTGAAGACGTTGGGGACGGAGGTCTGGTAGGTGTCTTCGGTGGCTTTGATGTTTCCACGTTCGTCGATGGCGCAGCCGAGCTGGGCGACGATGGAGTCGGTTTCGGGACCAAGGAAGCCCATGGCGAGGAGGACTATGTCGGCGGGGTACTCTTTTTCAGATCCGGGGACCTCTTCGAGCTTGGGGCGTCCGTCGGGTCCGGGTGCGAACTGTACGTTGACGGTGCGAAGTTTGGTGAGCTTGCCGTTTTCGCCGATGAACTCTTTGGTCATGACGCTGAAGAGGCGTTCGCAGCCTTCTTCATGGGAGGTGCTGGTGCGTAGCTTCATGGGCCAGTAGGGCCAGGGCTGGTTTTCGGGGCGCTGGCTGGGGGGCATGGGAAGGAGTTCGAAGTTGGTGACGGAGGTGGCGCCCTGGCGGATGGAGGTGCCGATACAGTCGCTTCCGGTATCGCCGCCGCCGATGACGATGACGTGTTTGCCTTGGGCAGAAATGGCTTCGGGGAGCTGGTCGCCGGCGACCCATCGGTTTTGCTGGGGGAGGAAGTCCATGGCGAAGTGGATGCCGGTGAGTTCGCGGCCGGGGGCGGGAAGGTCGCGGGGCTTGGTGGCGCCGCCGCAAAGGACGACGGCGTCGTAGGCGTTGAGGTCTTTGGCGGTGATGTCTTTGCCGACGTGGACACCGGTTTTGAATTCGATGCCTTCGGCTTTCATGATGTCGAGGCGGCGATCGATGACCCATTTTTCCATTTTGAAGTCGGGGATACCGTAGCGGAGGAGGCCGCCGATGCGGTCGTCGCGTTCGAAGACGGTGACGGTGTGACCGGCGCGGTTGAGCTGCTGGGCGGCGGCGAGGCCGGCGGGGCCGGAGCCGACGACGGCGACGCGTTTGCCGGTGCGGCGGGCGGGTGGTTCGGGAACGACCCAGCCGTTGGCGAAGGCGTTTTCGATGATTTCCTTTTCGATCTGTTCGATGGTGACGGGGGGCTCGTTGATGCCGAGGACGCAGGCTTCTTCGCAGGGGGCGGGGCAGAGGCGTCCGGTGAATTCAGGGAAGTTGTTGGTGGCGTGGAGGCGCTCGATGGCTTCTTTCCAGTTGTCGCGGTAGACGAGGTCGTTCCAGTCGGGGATGATGTTTCCGAGGGGGCAGCCGGTATGGCAGAAGGGGACGCCGCAATCCATGCAGCGGGCGGCCTGGTCCTTGACCTTCTCCTTGGGGAAGGGGACGTAGAATTCCCGGTAGGACTTGATGCGTTCCTCGACGGGCAGCTTCTTGGGAAGCTCGCGGGTGTATTCTTTGAATCCAGTTGGTTTTGCCATGGTGATACCTTTGAAGATTTTTTTACCGCAGATTACACAGAGAACGCAGAGGGGGAACGGATGACGTGTTTGAAGTTGGGGGGCAGAGCAAGTTGGAGTCGGGTGATGGCGAGGTATCCAGTCACTTGGGAAATATGATTTTTGTTGTGCATGTATGGCTCGTTCATCTCTGCGTTCTCTGCGGTTGATTCTTCTTTTTACACTGCGGCTTCGGCGAGGGCTTGGGCTTTTTCCTTGGCGAGGCGCTCGAGGGCTCGTTTGTAGTCGTGGGGCATGACTTTGATGAAGCGGGGGAGGAGGGTGTCCCATTGATCGAGGACGCGGCGGGCGACAGCGCTTCCGGTGAGGTCGGCGTGGGTCTGGATCATGGTGCGAAGGAGGGTTTTGTCTTCTTCGGCGGAGACGGACTCGAGGCCGACGAGTTCGTGGTTGCAACGGAATTCGGCGAAGTCGCCCGCTTCGTCGAGGACGAAGGCGATGCCGCCGCTCATGCCGGCGGCGAAGTTGCGGCCGGTGCGGCCAAGGACGACGACGGTGCCCCCGGTCATGTATTCGCAGCCGTGGTCGCCGACGCCTTCGACGACGGCGCGGACACCGCTGTTGCGGACGCAGAAGCGTTCGCCGGCGAGGCCGCGGATGTAGGCGTCGCCTTTGATGGCGCCGTAGAAGGCGACGTTTCCGATGAGGATGTTTTCTTCGGGGACGAAGGTGGCGTTGCGTGGGGGGCGGATGACGAGGCGGGCGCCGGAGAGGCCTTTGCCGAAGTAGTCGTTGGCGTCGCCTTCGATGTTGAAGGTGATGCCGCGGGCGCCGAAGGCGGCGAAGCTCTGGCCGCAGGATCCGGTGGCGTTGATGGTGATGGTGCCGTCGGGGAGGCCGTCTTCGCCGTAGCGCTTGGAGACGTGGTAGCTGAGCATGGTGCCGACGGTGCGGTTGATGTTGCGGACGGGTTGGTCTATGACGACGGGTTCGCCGCGCTCAAGGGCGGGGGCGGCTTTTTGGATAAGTTCGTTGTCGAGGGCGCGGTCGATGCCGTGGTCCTGGATCTGGGAGCAGTAAAGGCCGACGTGGTCGGGGACGGCGGGCTTGTGGAGGATGGAGGTGAAGTCGAGGCCGTGGGCTTTCCAGTGGTCGATGGCTTTGGCGACGTCGAGGCGGTCGACTTGGCCGACCATTTCGTTGAGGGTGCGGAAGCCGAGGCTGGCCATGATTTGGCGGAGTTCTTCGGCGACGAACCGGAAGTAGTTGACGACGTATTCGGGTTTGCCGGTGTATTTTTTGCGGAGTTCGGGATCCTGGGTGGCGATGCCGACGGGGCAGGTGTTGAGGTGGCAGACGCGCATCATGATGCAACCGACGGTGATGAGGGGGGCGGTGGAGAAGCCGAATTCCTCGGCGCCGAGGAGGCAGGCGATGGCGACGTCGCGGCCGGTGAGGAGTTTGCCGTCGCATTCGACGACGATGCGGCTGCGGAGGTCGTTCATGACGAGGGTCTGGTGGGTTTCGGCGAGGCCGAGTTCCCAGGGGAGACCCGCGTGTTTGAGGGAGGTTTCGGGGGAGGCGCCGGTGCCGCCGTCGTAGCCGCTGATGAGGACGACATCGGCTTTGCCTTTGGAGACGCCGGCGGCGACGGTGCCGACGCCGATTTCGGAGACGAGCTTGACGTTGACGCGGGCTTCGGGGTTGGCGTTTTTGAGGTCGTGGATGAGCTGGGCGAGATCTTCGATGGAGTAGATGTCGTGGTGGGGAGGCGGGGAGATGAGTTGGACGTAGGGGGTGGAGTGACGGGTCTTGGCGATGTCGGGGTAGACTTTTTCGGCGGGGAGTTGTCCGCCTTCGCCGGGCTTGGCGCCTTGGGCCATTTTGATTTGAAGTTCGGCGGCGTTGGCGAGGTAGTTGCTGGTGACGCCGAAGCGGCCGGAGGCGACCTGCTTGATGGCGCTGTTGCGCCAGTTGCCGTCGGGGTCGGGGGTGAAGCGGTCGGCGTCTTCGCCGCCTTCGCCGCTGTTGCTTTTGCCGCCGAGACGGTTCATGGCGATGGCGAGGGTTTCGTGGGCTTCCTTGCTGATGGAGCCGTAGGACATGGCTCCGGTCTTGAAGCGTTTGACGATGTCGGTCCAGGGTTCGACTTCGTCGAGGGGGACGGGGGAGCGTCCGTTGGGTTTGAATTCGAAGAGTCCGCGGAGGGTGTAGAGGTCGCGGGACTGGTTGTTGACGAGGCGGGCGAACTGTTCGTAGGCGGCCTGCTTTTCGAAGCGGGTGGCTTCCTGGAGTTTGGCGATGGCGATGGGGTTGAGGAGGTGGCGCTCGCCGGCGCGGCGCCATTGGTAGACGCCGCCGATGTCGAGTTCGAGTTTTTCGGGGATGTCGCGGGAGGGGTAGGCGCGTTCGTGGCGGAGCTGGACTTCCTTGGCGAGGATGTCGATGCCGACGCCTTGAATGCGGCTGGGGGTTCCGGTGAAGTAGTTGTCGACGACGCTGGAGTTGAGTCCGACGCATTCAAAGATTTGGGCGCCGCGATAGCTGTGGAGGGTGGAGATGCCCATCTTGGACATGACTTTGAGAAGGCCTTTGTTGACGGCCTTGATGTAGTTGGTGGTGGCTTTGGCGAGGTCGACTTTGATCTGGCCTTCGGCGATGAGCTCTTCGAGGACTTCGTAGACCATGTAGGGGTTGATGGCGCCAGCGCCGTAGCCGAAGAGGACGGCGAAATGATGGATTTCGCGGACTTCGCCGGATTCGACGACGAGGCCGCATTGGGTGCGGCGTTTGTTGCGGATGAGGTAATGGTGGACGCCGGCGAGGGCGAGGGCGGCAGGGATGGGGGCAAGCTCGCGGGTGCTGCCGCGGTCGGAAAGGATGAGGATGGAGTGGCCTTCGTCGACGGCTTTGCAAGCGGCCCGGCAAAGTTCGGCCATGGCTTTTTCGAGGCCGGGTCCGCCATCGGCGACCTTGTAAAGCGTGGGGAGGGTTTTGGACTGGATGTCGCCTTCCTTGAAGGTGCGGATGCGCTCGAGGGCGTCGTTGGTGAGGACGGGTTGCTCGATACGGAGCTGGTGGGCGTGGTAGTCGGTTTCTTCGAAGAGGTTGAGTTCGTTGCCGATGTTGGCCTGAAGGGAGGTGACGAGTTCCTCGCGGATGGCGTCGAGGGGCGGGTTGGTGACTTGGGCGAAGAGCTGCTTGAAGTAGTTGTAGACGAGCTGGGGCCGGTCGGAAAGGACGGCGAGGGGGACGTCGACGCCCATGGATCCGGTGGGTTCGATGCCGGTAGAGGCCATGGGGGCGAGGATGATTTTGAGATCTTCGAGGGTGTAGCCGAAGATCTGTTCGCGCTGGAGGCGGGTGGTGTCTTCAACGGGGGGACGGGTGGAGGGAGGAGGAAGATCTTTGAGGCTGTAGAGGTTTTTGGTGAGCCAGGTGCGGTAGGGTTTGCGGCTGGCGATCTCGCTCTTGATTTCCTCGTCTTCGATGATGCGGCCTTGTTCGGTGTCGACGAGGAACATGCGTCCGGGTTGGAGGCGGCCTTTCATGGCGACGTTGGCGGGATCGATGTCGAGGACGCCGGTTTCGGAGCCCATGATGACGAAGCCGTCTTTGGTGACGGTGTAGCGGGAGGGGCGGAGGCCGTTGCGGTCGAGGACGGCGCCGACGCATTGGCCGTCGGTGAAGGGGATGGAGGCAGGGCCGTCCCAGGGTTCCATGAAGGTGGTATGGAATTCGTAGAAGGCCTTCTTTTCGTCGCTCATGGTTTCGTGGTTTTGCCAGGCCTCGGGGATGAGCATCATCATGGCGTGGGGGAGGGAGCGTCCGGTGTGGTAGAGGAGTTCGACGGCGTTGTCGAGGGCGGCGGAGTCGCTGGCTCCGGGGGCGATGATGGGAAGGATCTTGCGCATGTCGTTGCCGAACAGGGGCGACGAGAAGATGCGCTCGCGGGCGTTCATGAAGTTGGTGTTGCCGCGTACGGTATTGATTTCGCCGTTGTGGCAGAGGAAGCGGAAGGGGTGGGCGAGATCCCAGGTGGGGAAGGTGTTGGTGCTGTAGCGCTGGTGGACGAGGGCGAGGCCGCTGATCATGTCGGGGTCGCTAAGATCGGGCATGAAGGCGCGGATCTGGTCGGCGAGCATGAGTCCTTTGTAGACGAAGGTCTGGCAGGAGAGGGTGCAGACGTAGAAGTATTTTTTCTCGGGGAGGTTGGATTCGCGGACGGCTTTTTCCATCTGCTTGCGGATGATGTAGAGCTTGCGGTCGAAGGTCCGGTTGTCGCGGATGCCTGCTCCGCGACCAATGAAGATCTGGGCGATGTGAGGTTCGACGGCGCGGGCGATGTCGCCGAGGACCTCGTTGTTGACGGGGATGTCTCGCCAGCCGAGAAAGTCCTGTCCTTCGGCCCGGACGACGTCCGCGAACTGTTGTTTGATTTCCTCGCGCTGGAGGGCATTGCGGGGCAGGAAGACGAGGCCGGAGGCGAATTCGTGGGGTCCGGCGGGAAGTTTGATGCCGAGTTCGGCGCATTTTTTTCGGAAGAAGCGTTCGGGGAATTGCATCATGATGCCGGCGCCGTCGCCGGTTTTTTCGTCGCATCCGCAGGCTCCCCGGTGGGATAGATTGACGAGGATATCGAGGGCCTTTTCGATGACATCGTGGGATTTCCAGCCCTTGAGGTTGACTACGGCGCCGACCCCGCATGCGTCATGTTCGAAGCGAGGATCGTACAGGCCTTGGGAGCCAGGGAGTCCCGGGGAGACAATCGAATGGGATGTTTTCATAGCGTTTTCCTTAACCTCATCGTGCCGCCTCAACCCATTGCGGGGGCGAGAAACGGGCAGGATACCGTAAACCCTTGAAGGCAGGCATGCAACGTCAAATCGTGGTCTCCAGGGCCTTCTCGAGGGCGTGTTTGGTATGTTGGCCGGTTGCGTCGTAGGGATAGGTCCCGGTGAAGCAGCCGTTGCAAAAGTCATGGGGATGATCGACGGCGGCCCGGAGGCCATCGAGGCTGAGGTAGCCGAGGGAGTCGGCGCCGATAAATTTGCGGACCTCTTCGATGGAGTTCTGAGAGGCGATGAGTTCGGAGCGGGAGGGGAAGTCGATGCCGAAGTAGCAAGGATGGCGGGTGGGGGGGCAGGAGATGCGGAGGTGGATTTCGCGGGCTCCGGCTTCGCGGAGGGCGTGGATGCGGCGTTGGGAGGTGGTGCCGCGGATGAGGGAGTCGTCGACGACGACGATGCGCTTGTCGCGGACGACGCTGGGAACGACGGCAAGTTTCATGTCGACGCTGGAGGCTCGTTGGTCGACGGAGGGCATGATAAAGGTGCGACCGACGTAGTGGTTACGGATGAAGCCGTAGTCGAGGGGGATGCCGCTTTCCTGGGAAAAGCCGAGGGCGGCGGCGCTTCCGCTGTCGGGGATGGGGATGACGAGGTCGGCGTTGGCGGGGTGTTCCTTGGCGAGGTTGCGGCCGAGGCGGAGGCGGGTTTCATGGACGCTTTGGCCAAAGACGAGGCTGTCGGGGCGGGCGAAATAGATGTGCTCGAAGATGCACTGGCCGAGGGAGGTGGTGATGGGTTCGCAGAAGGTGTTGCTGCGAATGCCTTTTTCGTCGACGACGACTAATTCGCCGGGGAGAACATCGCGCACGTAGTCCGCGCCGACTTGTTCGAGGGCGCAGGTTTCGCTGGCAAAGACGAAGCCCTCGCCAAGTTTTCCGATGGAGAGGGGGCGGAAACCGTAGGGGTCGCGGGCGGCCATGACGCTGTCGCGGGTCATCAGCAGGAAGGAGAAGGCGCCTTGGAGTTCGGCGAGGGCGCGCTCGACGCGGCGGGGTCGGACCCGGTACATGGGATCGGCGATGAGGTGGACGAGGACCTCGCTGTCGGTGCTGGTTTGGAAGATGGCCCCGGCCTCCTGATAGCTGGAGCGGAGCTGCTGGGCGTTGGTGAGATTGCCGTTGTGAGCGATGGCCCAGATTCCGTCAAAGCATTCCACGACAAGTGGTTGTACGTTTTGTGGTCGGGAGGACCCGGTGGTGGAATAGCGCACGTGGCCGATGCCAAGGTGACCGGCGAGGCGAGCGAACTCGGGGCGGGTGGCAAGTTCGCTGACCAGGCCCATCCCCTTTAGCGAGCGGACCTGGATGCCGTCGCTGACCGCCACGCCCGCGCCTTCCTGGCCCCGGTGCTGTAACGCAAATAGCCCGCGCTGAATGACTTCTGCAGCGTTCTCGATGCCGAAGACTCCGAAGAGTCCACAATAATGTCGCGGTTTTTGGTCGGATTTCATAGGGGATGTTCGATCGGCGGGTTGTACAAAGGAAAGCAACCAACCTATCATGGGTAAAGGCGGTAATAAAGCTAGAAGCATGCCGCAAGTTAAATCTTGTTTAACATGCTGATTAATAGCGCATTAAGCTGTGATTAAGGTTGCTTGGGCCGAAATATTTATACAAAAATGTATTTTATTCCCCCTGTGTGAATACAAATATGTCGCTCCTTGGCGGAAATAATGTTTGGGTGTTTCTGAGCGGTTCTTTGGGCAAACGTTTGGTGCGGAGGCAACGATCCCGGCGCGCTTCACGCGGGGGGTAGGGAGATGGTTCTTGATTCACGGGGGGGCTTGGCCACAATGTTCGGCCCGAAAGGATATGGAATGTTAACGTATTACGCACAGGATGACCGGCAGGTGGGGCCACTGGATGACGTCTCGTTTGAGAGGTTGGTGGCGAATGGTACGATTACCGGCGAGACGCTGGTATGGAACGAGCGGATGCCGGATTGGCTGCCTTATCGCGAGGCCAGGGCGTCGGGCTTTTTTGATGCGCCAGCCACAGGTCCGCTCCATGCTACAGAGGTGAGCGAGGAAGGACCGGGTCCGGAGCCGGTGGTGGCAGAGGTCGCGGTGGGGTTAAGCATCGCGGGAGTAGGTGTGCGGGCGATCGCGTTCTTGATCGATTTTCTTGTTCTTTACGCGATCAATTTTGTGATTCAAGCGGGAATGGTCGCAGATCTTCCGCCGATTGAGTCGATCGAAGATCTTGCGAATGCGCTGGGTCCATTGATGGCGGTGAGTCTGGTTCAACTTGCGGTAGGCATTTTGTACACGACGTTTTTCCTCGGGAAATTTGGGGCGACACCGGGGAAGATGGTGTTCGGGTTGGCGGTGGTGACAGCAGAGGGGGAGGCGGTGACCTATGGGCGTGCGGCGGGCCGAGCCCTCGCGGAGATTTTAAGCGCGATGCTATTTTACATCGGGTATCTGTTGGCGTTTTTTGATCCGGAACAACGCCGGACCCTGCATGACCGGATTTGCGATACGCGGGTGGTTTACCGGGGGAGCCGGTCATGACGGTCCGGTGCCGATTCGCCCCGAGCCCAACGGGGAATGTCCACATTGGAAACATCCGGGCGGCGATTTACAATTGGCTGTTTGCCCGGAACCGGGGCGGGCAGTTTTTGTTGAGGTTGGAGGACACGGATCGGGAACGCTCGACCCCGGAGGCGGTGGAGACGGTGCTGGATGCGATGGCGTGGTTGGGGTTGGATGTGGATGAGCAGCCGCTTTTCCAGTCGACGAGAAAAGACGCGCACTTGGCGGTAGCGGAACAGCTTCTTGCCTCCGGGCATGCGTACAAAGAAGACAAGGGTGGCACGGGGCGTGGCGAGGCGGTGGTGTTCCGGATGCCGGGAACGGACATGGTGTTCGAGGATGAAATCAAGGGCACGCTGCGCAAGGCGGCGGCGGATGTGAAAGATTTTGTGATCGTGCGATCGGACGGGAATCCGGTGTTTCATCTCGCGAATGTGGTGGATGACATTTCCATGAACATCACGCATGTGATCCGGGGAGATGATCACATTGAGAACACGTACCGGCATGTTGCCTTGTATCAGGCGATGGGCGCCTCCTTGCCGACCTTCGCGCACCTTCCGATGATCGTGAATGCCCAAGGGAAACCATACTCCAAGCGGGATGGGGATGCGTATGTGGGGGATTTCCGGGAGAAGGGGTATCTGGCCGAGGCGCTGTTTAATTTTCTCGTGTTGCTGGGGTGGTCCGCGGGGGACGATCAGGAAAAATTTTCCCGGGAGGAGCTGGTGCGCCGGTTTGATTTGTCCCGGGTGGGGTCGAACCCGGCCCAGTTCGATGTGCGCAAGTTTGAGGACTTGAATGCCCAGTACATGCGGGACTTGCCGGTGGAGGTGTACCGCGAGGAGTTTATCCGGCGGATCACCGGTGAAGGGTGGCCGGTGCCGGATGCCGCTTACCTGGACCGGGTTATTGGCCTGCTACGAGAACGGGTTAAGAAATGGCCGGATGTGGCGGAGCAGGCGGTGTACTTCTTCCGGGAGGAGTATCCTTTTGACGAGAAGGCGGTGCGCAAGCGATTGGATGCGGAGGGGGCGCGGGAGCGGTTGGGCGCATTGCGGGAACGATTTGCGGGGCTGAGGACTTTTGCTGCGGGAGAGTTGGAGGCGGCGTTGCGAGCCCTGGCGGATGAGCGGGGAGCGAACGCGGCGGACTTTATTCATCCGGTGAGGGTGGCGGTTAGCGGCCAGGGGGGCGGTCCCAGTTTGTTTGATCTGTTGGAGACGCTGGGGCGAGACCGGGTGCTGTCCCGGATGGAGCGATGGGCGTCCGGCGGATAATGCCGGCAGACATCATGAGCCTTTCTCAACCATCTCCCGTGTCCTTGTATGAGCCGGATGTCGATGGGCTCGCCCGTTTATTTAAGGAGTGGGGAGAGCCTGCGTTTCGAGCCAAGCAGGTGTACCGGCATGTGTATGTCAATCTCGCGGGGAGCGTGGATGACATGACCGACCTGCCGAAAGGGCTTCGGGCCCGGCTGGCGGAGGAGACGAGGTTCGGGAGCCTGAGGTTGTTGCGGGTGCTGGAGGCGGACCGGGGGCTGACCCGGAAGGCTCTGCTGGCCTTGCCGGACGGGTCGCCGGTGGAGACGGTGTTGATGGTGTATGAAGACCGGGCGACGGTGTGCGTGTCGTCCCAGTCGGGGTGTCCGATGGCGTGTGTGTTTTGTGCGACGGGGAAGCTGGGGCACCTCCATGACTTGACGGTGGGTCAGATTGTCGAGCAGGTGATGTGGGCGGCGCGGACGTTGCGGGACATTCACCGGGAGGCGGCGAGCCGCGGGGAGCGATTGCCCGACCACTTGACCAATATCGTCTATATGGGAATGGGAGAACCGTTCAATAATTACGACAACTGGTGGGGATCGGTGGAGCGGCTTCATGATCCGAAGGGGTTTCATTTTGGGGCGAGGAACTTCACGGTATCGACGGTGGGACTGATTCCGGGCATCCGCAAGCTGGCGGAGGAGGCGTTGCAAGTGAACTTGGCGATCTCCCTGCATGCGGCGGAGGACGACCTGCGAACGGATATGATGCCGGTCAACAAGCGGTATCCGATCCGGGATTTAATCGATGCGGTGCGGGACTATACGGAGGCGACGCATCGGCGCGTGTCGTTCGAATATGTTTTGTTGAAGGAGAAAAACGACACGCCCGAGCAGGCGGCCAAACTGGCCGGCTTGCTGAGGCCGTCGGGGCAAAAGCCGATCTTGTGTCATGTGAATCTGATTCCCTGGAATCCGGTGCCGGGAACGCCGCTGAGCCGGTCGGACCGGAAGCGGGTGTTGGCGTTTCAGTCGGTGCTCACGGACCGGGGGGTGCCTTGCACGGTTCGGGTTGAGCGAGGAACGGAGATCGCGGCGGCGTGCGGCCAACTTGCGGGGGGTGCGGGGTAGGGGCGGTGGAAAGCTCTGTGAGCCCTTATGAATCAACCGGGGGAATGTCCGTAGGGCGAATCCCTGATTCTCGGATCTCCGCCGAACAGATTTCGGCGCTACCGTAAGTGGTCGCCATTTCGTAGCGCCCATCTCCGATGGGCGCGCTGGAGTTTGGCTCTGAAGCGGCAGAAAATGCTTATGGAAACGGAAGATTCAGGA
>DAOLCW010000019.1:31752-40847 GCA_035327665.1 Kiritimatiellia bacterium | reverse complement strand
GGTCGAGCTCCGCGAGACCGAAGTCTCTATCGGCCAAGCTTCATACCGAAAAGTTGTAGGTAATGGTATAACAGGTTGTAATTTCTTGATTTGCAACAAAGCTATTGCGTCATTGGGTGTCCCTTGAATGAATTGGGAGCTTACGACGGGCGGGGAAGCGGGGTCGGGTGTCCGATGAAGGGTGGCGGTGAAGTAAGCAAGTGTGAAACGTAACGATCCGAGGGGATTGTCGGTTCAGGCATCCACCCAAGAACGACTCGCCCCAATGATCTCCGCGGCCTGAACACTGAACCCCGAACCCTGAACCCTCCCCCTTCCCCTTCCCCTACTTGACCACTGCTCCGCTCGAAATATCCCGGTCCACCGTAACCAAGGTCAGCTTTTCCCCCTTCGACGCCGCCAGCAGCATGCCTTGCGACTCGATCCCCCGGATTTTCGCCGGCTTCAGGTTCGACACCACGATCACCGTCTTTCCGATCACCGCCTCCGGCTTGTAATGCAAGGCGATTCCCGCCACCAATTGCCGCCGTTCTTCTCCCATCATGATCTGGAGCTTCAGCAGCTTGTCCGAACCGGGAATCGTCTCTGCCGACATCACCGACGCGGTCCGCAACTTGACCTTGAACACATCGTCGATACTGATCAGCCCTTCCCCGAGCGAGGCCGCGTCGTCCTTCTTCGGCGCCACCGCCTTCTTCTCCACCACCGGTTTTGGTTCAGGGTCCTTGCCCCCCCCGTCTTTCCGCTCAATCCGCGGGAACAGCGAGGCAATCTTCGTCACCGGTTGCCCCGGCCGGAGCACCCCGAACTCCTTCAGCCGGGTCAGGGTCGGTTCGCCCGTCGTAAGCCCAAGCGCCGCCCGTAACGCGGGAATCCGCTCCGGCATCACCGGATACAACAAGCCCGAAGCAACCCGCAACGACTCCGCCGCCACATACAGCGTGGTCTGCAATTCAGTCGGATCTTCCTGCTTGGCCAGCGTCCACGGCTGCTTGATTTCAAGGTAACGGTTCACCGCTTTCACCGCGTTCAACGACCGCGATAAAATCTGGTCCACCCGGAACGCGGCCAGCGAAGCGGGCATCCCTTCCACCACGGCCTGCACATCCTTCCACAACAATTCTTCCGGTGTTCCCTCCTCCAGACCCGCTGGGGCCGGAGGAATCACCCCGCCGCAGAACCGTTCGATCATGTTCACCACCCGGCTCAGCAGGTTCCCGAGATCGTTGGCCAAATCCGCATTGTAGCGGCGCATGAACGAATCCTCGGAAAAGCTCGCGTCCTGCCCCGGGGTCATCTCCGACATCACAAAATAACGGAACGCGTCCGCCCCATAGGCGTCGATCACATCCATCGGGTTCACCACATTCCCCACCGACTTGCTCATCTTCGCTTCCCCGAACAGCCACCAGCCGTGGGCAAAGATCGTTTTCGGCTGCTCCACCCCCATCGCCTTCAGCATGGTCGGCCAGTACACCGTGTGGGTGGTCAGGATATCCTTCCCGATCAAATGGGCATTCACCGGCCACCACCGCTTGAACATCGCCTCGTCCCGGCGGTACCCGACCCCGCTGATGTAGTTCACCAGCGCGTCAAACCAGACATAACACACATAGTCCCGGTCGAACGGCAGCTCGATCCCCCAGTTCAACCGCGCCTTCGGACGCGAAATGCACAAATCCTGCAACGGCTTCCGCAGGAACCCCAAGGTCTCGTTGCGCCGAAAATCCGGCTGGATAAATTCCGGGTGGTCATGGATGTACTGGATCAACCACTCCTGGTACGCGCTCATCCGGAAAAAGTAATTCGTCTCCTTGATCCGGGTAATGTTCGGCGGCAAGTTGTCCGGGGTCGTTCCCTCCGGAAGATCCTTGTCGGTGATAAACGTCTCGCTGGTGACATCGTAAAGGCCGTCGTACTCGTCCTTGTAGATCTCCCCCCGGTCGTACAGATCCTGAAGAATCTCCTGCACCACCACCGTGTGACGATCCTCCGTGGTCCGGATAAAGTCGTCGTGGGTGATATCCAGCCGCTTCCACGCCTCCTGAAAGCGCACCACCGTCCGGTCCGCCTGCTCCTGAGCGGTCATCCCCGCCGCATCCGCCGCCTTCTGCACCTTCTGACCGTGCTCATCCGTCCCGGTCAGAAAATACGTCGGCTCCCCGAGCAAACGATGAAACCGGGCCAGCACGTCCGCCAGCACCGTCGTGTAAGCATGCCCGATGTGAGGCTTGTCGTTGACGTAATAAATCGGCGTCGTGATGTAGAAAGACGATTCCGACATACGCCTCGACTTAACCTTCCGATGCTGCGGCTTCCACCGCTGCGTCAAATGCCGCCTTCTGATCGTCGGTCAGCACCTCGCGGATCGAGGCCACCGAAGCGTCACACGCTTCCTTCGAGCAACCGGCCGCCTCACACTCCGCGGTGATTGCCGCGACCTTTTCTGTCTGGTCTTCGGTTAGCTCAATCCCGGTCAGCGCCTTCGCGCAGGCCATCTCTTTCTTCGCCTCAACCTTTGCCTCGCGCGCCTTCGATGCGGTCCACGAACAGCAGCCGCTGCCTGCCCACACCGAACCCGCCCCCGTCACCAACCCCGCAACCAACAAACTCAACATCATGCGATTCATCATAGTTCTCCTGTCAAAACCGCCATCATGCACCATCTCCTCCCCCAACGCAAGCCGAGGAAGTGAGCCGATGACCTGCAGCCTTCCGTCGTTCCTCGTGATTTGTGGTCGTCGACATTCACCATGCAAAACATAAACGAGATGCGCGATCGGTCTTTGCTCTTTGGAGTGCGGCGGCTTGACGCCGCTTTCAGCCGCAGCCAATCACGCTTGGCCGCAAAAAACGCGGACCAGCTCCTGGCACCCTTCATCCCCACCCTTCATCGGATACGCTTCCCCGACCCGCTTCTCGCTTACTCGATCACCTTCGCTTGATACCGGGCGCCCTTCGCTTCAACCCTCACCGCAACCGCCTTGCCCCCGGCTGACCCCTGCCAGAATCCGGTAGCGACAAAGCCCCCCGGCCCGGGTTCGATCCGGATGTCCGCCGCCCCCACCTGAATGCCATGCCGGGTGGCGAGCAGACGTCGAACCGCCCCTTTGGCCGCTGCCCGGATCAACACATAAGCCGCCTTCTCGGCATCGTTGCCGGTCTTTCGGCTCCATTCCGCCCGCTCCTCGCGTCCGAACAGAATCATCGTCAACACCTGCTCCCACACCCGGTGACCACTCGTAAAGAAATCCCGTGGAAGCTCCGGGGTGATGCAGGTTGCGGGGGGTGCCCCGGCAACATCCTCGCAGAAATCATAGCGCAGCGGCTCATGGGTGATCCGGTGCAAGGCCGGGGTGACATAAAAATCCCGGTCCTCCCACCCCTGGATTCCGCACACCACCCGCCGGTTCCCGTCGAATGCATAAATATCCGCCGCCGCGCTCATTTCGGATCGCCGCACCACATGAAGGGTCAAGTCGTACGACGACCCCGCAGGCAGCAACGGCTGGTAGAACTGAACCCCTTGTATGCGGAACGGAAGGTACACATACCCGTCGTAACGGTCGTAGGCTCCCCACAACCCCAGCGTTCCCCCCACCGTGTCCAGAAACACCCCGTCCATCCCAAACTCCGGATCGCGATCGCCCGCGATCAGCTCCGCCCGGTCCAGCACCTCGACCTTCCCCGTCACCCCATTTTCCCCCCACCCGTTGATTTCGGTGATGCCCTGGAACATCGGACCGTGAAAGAGCCGGTCGGGATAGATCTCGGACCCCCGCCAAAGACAAGGCCGCGGCGAGGCCAGAGCAAAATCCGGCGATCGCGGCGCCTCCGGATACTGCTTGGCAAGAAGGATCACCGCCTCGTTGAGCGGCGACTTGAACCCGATCCGGGGATCGTTGGTATCCGCCTCCCGCATCGCACAATGCACCTCGATCACCTCACCCATCGACCGCACCTCGGCCTGCACCGTCACCTCGCGGACCCGCTTGTGGAAGCTCACCCACTTGTTCGCCCGGATCTCCTTGAGCCCGGTCACCACATGCCCGGGAAACAGCAGCCGCGCCGCCTCCGAAAGCGTGGTCAGGCTCATGGTCAGCGGCATGACAATAATCCCCGTCAGCTCCGGATCTCCTACCGAAACCTTGCCGCAACCCAGCGCGTGATCCCGAAGAAACACATGGTGCGCCACATCGAACCGGCAATGCGCGACCAGCGACCGCCCGGGCTGAACCGCCGAGCAAGAAACAATCATCGGTGAAGACCCTGCGGGCGCTCTCCTCCCGGACGAAACCGCCGAAGTTGCGGGGGGTGCCCCGGACGGAGGTGACATCAGCATGCGCGCCAAGTCGTTCTGCGACTCCACGAAAAGTTCCATCGTCTCGAAATACGCATGAAGCACCCGCTCCGCATCGCTTCCCGGAAGCGAGAGCGACGGCACATCCTCCGCGAACGAAGATATCGCCATCGGCACAGTCGCAGGCCGGGGAGCCGCCTCTCGGACCGGCAACCCCACCCCCCGCAACTTGGGGGTAAACGGGGGAAAGTGATGGGTTGGCCGGGCCTTGGCCCCCTTGCTTCCCGTCGCCAAATTCACCGGGCGTATCTTGCGGTGGGTGAACAGCGCTTCCGGCTTCATCGGAACCCCGTGCGCCGCGAGCATCGCCAGCGTCATGCAAAGGTGTTCGAGCCCGGACTTGTGCATCCGGTTTGCCGCCACGGCCAGAAACGACTTGCCGGAAAGGATATCGTTCACGAACGCGGTCAGGTTTCCGCGCGGCCCCACCTCCACGAAGATCCGGCACCCCGCCCCGTACATCGCACGCACCGTATCCTGAAACAAAACCGGAGCCGCCCACTGACCCACCGCAAGTTCTTCGATGCGTTTCGGGTCGGCAGGAAAACGGTCCGCGCTCAGGCAGCTCCATGTCTCAACTTGCGGGGGGTGAAGTCCCGCGCCTTGAAACAATGCGCGAATCCCGTCGAGCGCAGGCGCGAACCATGGCGTGTGGTATGGCCGGTTGAATTCCAGGCGGCTGACAATCCCTCCTTGCGACGCAAGGCGGGCCATCACCCCATCCACCACCTCCGGCCCGCAGCACAACACCGCCTGATGCGGGCAGTTGTCCATAGCGATCACCACCCGGCCCGATGACCTTCCAACCTCCGTATCGATCGCGGCCCGCGCGGCCCCCCCCACCGTGATCAAAATGCCCTCCGGGATATCCGTCCGGGAGACCAACCGTTGCACTCCGAGATACCCCTCGCGAATGAACGCATGACGGCTCGTCTCATCGAGGCGAACCACCCCCGCCGCGTCGAGGGCGATGAATTCCCCACTGCTGTGGCCGACCACCGCATCCGGAACAATCCCCAGCCGCTGAAACAACCGGTACAAGCCCAGGTTCGCCGCCGACACCGACTCCACCGCGACCTCCATGGAAAAGATCGCCTCCCGGTGATCATCGCCTTCACCCGCAGGCGGAAAGATGCTTTGGCTCGGAGCGACCCCGCCCTCCGCAGAAAGGCAAGCCGCATCGACCTGCTCGAACGCCGTCCGCACCTCGGGAAACGCCATGCACACATCCTCAAGCATCCGGAGGTATTGCGCTCCTTCGCCCGGAAAAATAAACGCGACCCGCCCTTCATCGGCCAACCGGTTCTGAAAATAAAAGATCCCGCTCTTGGTCTGCAACTTGTCCCGGCCCGGCTCGGAAAGTTTCTCCACTGCCGACCTCAGGCGACGGATCAGGTCGGGAACATCCTTGGCAATCAACCCGAGGGTCGGCTCGCTCGCCTTCCACGCCGAGGCTAGCGCCGCCGCAACATCGACCAGCCGGAGCCCCGGTTGCGCCTCCAGAACCGACACCAGTTCCCCGCAGCGCGCAGCCAGCGCTTCACGGGTCGGAGCGCAAATCAGAATCAACTCGACCGGCCACTTCACGCCCGCACCTCCTCAAGCAGCACATGGGAATTGATCCCGCCGAACCCCATCGCGGAAACCCCCGCCCGGCGCGGCGTCGCCGCCGTATGCAACCACGGACGAGGCTCGGTCAGAACATAAAACGGAGAGTCCTCGATCTTCAACTTGGGATGAGGCGTGGAAAAATTCGCGGTCGGCGGCAAAATCTTGTGGTACAGGGCAAAGGCCGCTTTGATCACACTGGCAATCCCCGCCGCTGGCACACAATGCCCGATCATCGACTTCACCGATCCGATCCCGCAGGTCGGAGACCCTTGCCGGGAACCATAGATGTCGGTCAAGGCGTGAAGTTCGATCGAGTCGCCCAACGGAATGCCGGTGGCGTGGGCTTCAATCAACCCCACGCTCCGCGGATCGACACCCGACGTTTCATAGGCCCGGCCAATCGCCAGCTTCTCCCCTTCCAACCGGGGAGCGAGCAGCCCGCTCGACTTGCCGTCGCTGGAAATCCCATACCCCTTGATTACTGCATAGATGCGGTCGCCGTCCCGCTCCGCATCGCGGCGGCGCTTGAGCACCGCCATGCCCACCCCTTCGCCAAACAGGGTGCCGTCCGCATCCGCATCGAACGGGCGAGGCGCATCGTCCCGCCGTGACAGCGCATCGATCTGGCAAAACGTCATCAAATCCTGGGCGAGCATGCACGCTTGCACTCCTCCGACCAGCGCCACATCGCACCGGTCGAGCAACAGATGATTCACCCCATGGCTCAACGCAACCAGCGAGGACGCGCACGCCGCATCCACAATGTAGTTCGCACCCATCAAATCCAACCGGTTCGCGATCCGTCCCGCGATCACGTTGGGAATCATCGCCGGGATCGACTGGGCATTCAGCGGGGGAAGCTGGCCCTTCAGCGTCCGGTGAACCCGTTCGAGATCGTCCTTGGATATTCCCGGGAACAGATCGCGAATCACGTTCACCGTCTGA
The DNA here is from genome assembly GCA_035327665.1 of Kiritimatiellia bacterium. GTDB lineage: Bacteria > Verrucomicrobiota > Kiritimatiellia > CAIVKH01 > CAIVKH01 > DAOLCW01. The sequence goes on along the minus strand of DAOLCW010000019.1, from coordinate 33,931 downwards.
TCCAGCACCAAACCATGCTGAATCCAGTTCACGTTGCTCGGGTTGATGTACACCCCGTGGCCGAGAATCACATCGGTTCGCTCCCGGGGAAACGCCTTCCCTTCGAGCCCCGCATCCACCAGCGCATCCTTGGCCACCTTGAGGGCGAGAAAATGATCCGGCTCCACGCCCACCAGCGAGTCTGGCATCACCCCAAATTCCAACGGATCAAAGGTCGCAAGATCTCCGAGAAATGCCCCCCGCGTGGTATAGATCCGCTCGAACGCCTCGGAATCCGGATCGTAGTAGCGCTGAATGTCCGGGTCGGGATGGGTGCCAATCGCACAGACCCCGGCGAGGATATTTTCCCACAAGCTTTGCGCATCCGGCGCCTGGGCAAACCTTCCCGCCACCCCGATGATCGCCACGTCATCCTGATGAAGCTTCATGCGTCTTCCCCAAGGTCAGTTCGTTCGCGGGGCCTCATCGGCGGACTCAATCCAGCTCCCCTTCCACCACCACCAGCGCATCCCCGCGCGATCCATGGCGAAGTTCATCGATCATGTAGCGGACCCCGGATTCGGGCTGGACCAACCCCACCCCGCGCTCACGGAATTGACGCTTCACTTCGTCCGAGGCCATGCCCGTCTGGTCCCATGGTCCCCACCCCACCGCGACCACCCGGCCCGGCCACAACCCCGCCAGGGTCTGGGCCATCCGGTTGAACACCTCATTGGCCGCCGCGTAGTCGGATTGCCCGCGATTGCCGTACCACCCCGCAATCGACGAGAACAACACGAGAAACTTCAACGACGCCGGATCAAGCAACCGGCTCAGCAGGTGCACAGACATCGCTTTGTTGTCGAACACCCGGTCGAAGGAGGACGGGCTCTTGTCCCCGAGCAACTTGTCCTCGATGATGCCCGCCCCGTTGATCACCCCGTCGAGCCGCCCGTAACGCTTGCGGACGTTCGCGATCAATCCCGCCACTCCCGCTTCATCGGTCACATCCACCGACACATACTCCACCCTTGCCCCCGCCGCTTTCATCGCCTCCACACTCGCTCGCATCGCCCGGTCATTGAGAATCCGCTGGCAGACCTTCTCGATCTCCACCGGCTTGGGCTTCTCCCCCCGGTCGGTCGCCTGCTTGAACAAAACTTTTTTGATCTCCGCCGCCGTGGCTTGTCCGGCGGTACCTGGCGACTCCGCCTCCGGCCACGGGGAACGCCCGGCCAGAATCAAGGTCGGCTGGACCATCTCAGCCAGTCGCTGAGCCACCAACGCGGTGATTCCCCGCGCCCCGCCCAGCACAAGAACCACATCCTCCTGGGACAGCTCAACGCCACCCGCCGAGGGGTCCACCGGAACCGTGACCAGGTCCACCCGGTACCGTTTGCCGTCGCGGTGATAGGCCTCCTTCACCCCATCGGAAACCGACAGCTCCCGGAACAGCGCCTCCGCCGCCGCCTTCGCGGAAAGCCCGGAAACATCCACCGCCCGGCAACGGGTCTCCGGCCATTCATCGGCCACACACTTCATCAGCCCCATCACCCCGCCCCGCCACGGCGCATCCGGACAACCCAACTCCTCCCCTTGGCCCGTTCCTCCCAGCCTCGTTCCCGCCACCGCCACCTTCAACCCGTCGGATTGAAGATCCCCCGCGGCATAACGAAGCAAATAAAACAACCCTTTGACCTCCGCCCCGGTTTGTTCACGCCAACCCGACGGATCGAGATCCGCCACACCCGGCGCGTCACTCACCGGCCGCAAATGCACAATGCCGCCGATCTCCCCGTGATCCTTGCGGATGTGGTCGAGCACCGCCCGCACCGATCCGGAATCGGAAAGAATCACCTGCGGCTCTTCCCCGGAAGGGGTCGATGCCCGATCGCTCAGGATCACCGACGCCTGTCCTGCTTGGGTCAACAACTTGGCCAACCCCTTCGCCACACCGTTTCCATCATCGGTGATTACCACCACCCCGTTCACCGGCTGCCACGACGCTTCGGGCAGAGGCGCTTCAACCAGCCGGGGGATCCCTCGTTGAATGCCCCCCGATCCGGGAGACGAAACCACATCGACCGCCCCCGCCGGAGCCGGAACCGCCGCACCTCCACCCCCCGCAAGTTGCCCGGCCTTCCGCAGCACCTCGCCGAGGGTCGTCGACGTGTTCAACTGCTCCGGCAAATCCTCCGGT
>DAOLCW010000019.1:0-31652 GCA_035327665.1 Kiritimatiellia bacterium | reverse complement strand
CCAGCACCTCGCCGAGGGTCGTCGACGTGTTCAACTGCTCCGGCAAATCCTCCGGCGCGCCCGGAAGATCCTTGGCAAACGCAATCAGAATTTCCAAACGCTTGATCGAGTCGATCCCCAAATCCGCCTCGATGCTCGCGTTGGGATCGATCATGTCCACCGGGTAACCAGTCCGCTCTGCCACCAGAGCCAGCAAACGCTCTTTGTGACCACCCGCTTGCTGCGACGGTCCCACCGGTGCGGCCGGAACCGGAGCCGGAGCCGCCGGAGCCACAGCCGCTTTCGGAGCCACAGGAGCCGGAATCGCACGCGGCGTGGAGACTGGCGCTGGCACAGCCTGCATCGCTCCCGCCTCCCCCCGAAGATACGCCATCATCACTTCCCGCTGCTGACGAAGGAACTCGGACATCGTCTGTTGATGCTGCACCAACACATCGGCCAATGGGGAACCGCCACCACCCGCCGCCGGACCCGGCATCCCGCCGGAGGGCGCCGCCTCAGCCGCCAACCGCTGAATGTCCTCCGCCGGACGCAAATCCAACTTGCGGCGGGTCGGCTTGGCCTCCCGCCATGGCCACGCCCGGTCCGGCGCAACCTTCCACGCCACCGGCGAAAGCGCACTCGCCGGCTCCATCGGATCAAGGTTCTCCACCTTCAAGGTCCGGGTCTCGCGGCCCTCAAACAACCGGTCAAGGAACACCTCCACCCCCTGCGCGGCCAATTGGCCCAGCGCATTCAACAGCATAAACAAATCATGGCGGGGCGATTTCGCCTCGGTCGCCACCGCATGATGCGGCTGACCGGCAAGAATCTGGCCAACCAAATTGGTCAACACCGTGCCCGGACCCACCTCCACAAACACCCTCGCCCCGTCGGCATACATTCGTTCAATTTGTTCAACAAACCGCACGCACCCGATCAAGTGATCCGTCAACAAATGAAGGATCGTCTCCCGGTCCTCCGGGTAAGGAGCCGCCGACAAATTCGCATACACCGGAATGTTCGGCTTCTCGTACGCCAACACCTTCAACTTCGCGGCAAGGTAGTCGCGGGCCGGCTCGATGATCGGAGAATGAAACGCGCAACTCACCGGAATCAGTCGCGCCTGGATGCCTTTTTCTTGAAACGCCGCCCCCGCTTGCTCGAGATTCGCCTGCAAACCGGAAATGATCGTCTGGGAGGGTGAATTAAAATTCGCCACATACACGTTCGGAAACGCCTTGAGCACCGCCTCGGTTTGAGACCGGTCCGCCCGGACCGCCATCATCGTGCCCAGATCCCCCTTGGCCGATGCCAGAATGCTCGCCCCCCGATCTTCCAGAATCTCGAACAACGTGTCTTCCCCGAACACCCCCGCCGCACACAACGCAGTGTACTCCCCCGAACTGTGTCCCGCCGCCATGTCCGGCTTCACGCCCAGGGTCTCAAGAATCCGGCACATCCCGATCTCGGTCACCCCCAATGAAGGTTGGGCAATGTTGGTCTCCGTGATCGCCTTCATCGCCGCCTTCTCCGCCTCCGCAGAAAAACGCGGCGGGGGATACACATAGTCGCTCAGCCGCTTCTCCAGTCGCTCGGCCAACAGCCCGTCCGCCCGGGCAAACCGGTCCCGCAATTCGGGGAACAGAATCGCCAGATCGCGCATCATGTCCGGACGCTGCGATCCCTGGCCAGGAAACAGAAACGCCACCTTGCCCGCCTTGCCCAGCGGCTCCGGATGGAAATAAATTCCCCGCGGATCGGACAAAGCCTCCCCTCGCTTCAACGCAGCACGCGCATCGGCGAGCTTCGCTTTCAAGTCGTCCACCGACTCCGCCACAATCGTCAGGGCCAGTTTGCCTTTGCCCCGGTTTTCATACACATGACGGGCGAGATCCCGCAGCCGGGGCGCCGACGTCGAAGCCGCGAAGCCCTTTTCAAGAATGGCAAGTCGACTGTCGATTTGGCCCGCCGTATCGCCTTTCCAAACGAACAGCTCGCACGGCCAGGTCGAAAGCGGAAACGTTCCCGTTCCCGGAGTCGCCGGAACGAACTCTTCCAACACCACATGGAAATTCGTGCCCCCGAACCCAAACGAATTGACCCCCGCCCGCCGTACCGGATAGCGACTGATCCATGGACGGTTTTCCGTATTCACATACACCGGGCTCGCTTCATCCAAAAACGCCTTCGCCCCCGGCTGGTTCACATGAAGCGTCGCCGGAAGCACCTTGTGGTGCAAGGACAGCGTCGCCTTGATCAAGCCCGCGATGCCCGCGCATCCCTTGGTATGGCCGATGTTCGACTTCACCGATCCTACCGCACAACCCTTCGAGGGAGCCCCCGCCTCCGCCAGCGCATGGGCCATGCTCTCCGCCTCTGTTCCGTCTCCTACGACCGTCCCCGTCCCGTGAGCTTCCACCAACTCCACCGTATCGATCGAAAGCCCCGCCATCGCATAAGCGTTGGCCAGCGCACGCAATTGCCCCGGGGTCTGCGGCGCGGTCAAACTGCGGCCCCGCCCATCGCTCGAACTCCCCACCCCCCGAATCACCGCGTAAATCGCATCCCCGTCCTTCACCGCAAGATCCTTGCGCTTCAGGATCAACGCCCCCACCCCTTCACTGATCGATATCCCGTCCGCGCTCGCATCAAACGGCTTCGGACGACCGGTCGGTGTCAACGCCTTGGTCTTGGAAAAACACAGGAACCCGTGCGGATTCTGAAGCGTATCCGCCGCCCCCACGATCGCCATGCTCGACACCCCGGATAAAATCTCCTTCACCCCCGCATACACCGCCGTCAACGCCGATGCACACGCCGCATCCACCGTGAAGTTCGCCCCCCCCAAGTTCAGACAATTCGCAATCCGGCCCGTGACGACATTCGGCAACACCCCCGGAAACGAATCCTCGGTCCACTCCGGTAGCTGGGAAAGCAAATCCTCCGGCACCGCCTCCAGAAACATCGGCAACGAAGCCCGAAACCCGTACTGAAGCCCAAAATCTCCCATGCCCCCCGCCAACCCGAAAATACACGCCGTGCGCTCCCGGTCGAACTCCCGGTTCCCATACCCCGCGTGAACCAACGCCCGGTGGGCCGCCTCCAGCGATAACAATTGCACCGGATCGATCGAACGCAAATTGTTGGGCGGAATCCCGTAGGTCATCGGGTTAAACACCACCGGGTCCATGAACCCGCCCCACTTCGAATAGATCTTGTCCCGCGCCGTTTTGTCCGGATCAAAATAGTCCCGCCAATCCCAACGGTCCGCCGGCACCTCGGAAATCCCATCCACCTTGTTCAGGATGTTTTCCCAATACGCGACCAAATCCCCCGCCTTGGGGAAAAAACAACTCATCCCGATAATCGCTACCTCGCACGGAGGAGAGCGATCTTCGGTCTTCGCCCGATCCTTCTTTACACTTCGCTTTGCCGTCATGTTCCTGTATCCACCTTTTTCAACGCGAGACGACAGGCACCTATGCGTCCATGCCAACATGATCCACACCACGAAGCATCGGACTCACCCTCGTTTCGACCAGCGCCGACCGGCACCTGCCGGTAACGGGAACGGGGCCTCCCGCAAGCTGCTAATCATCGCGTATCTTCCCCAAATTCAACCGCTAGTAGAACATTTCCCACCCCGGTAAGACAAGCGCGGAATCCTTACCTCTCATCCTGCCTCCCACCTGAACCACTCCCCCCTCCTCCCCGCATCGCCACCGCTAAATCCTATGTAAACAATATCAAAAAAATGAAGTTGACGAACCGGGCATGGAATCGTAGCTTGTCCTCAGATAGCACGGTTTTTCAGATCGGACATTTTTGAATAACTTTGGGTATCATCTGCTGTTTTCCATCCGATCCTGACGACCCTATCCACCAGTGGATGATGCCTGGAGACGCCCCCTCACGGGGGCGTTTTTTTTGCCCTCGCTCTGGCAACCAAGGAATTCAACTCATACCACGTGCCAAAACCTACGGGTATAAAAGACAGACAACGACGGGAAAATTCGCGCTAAAACGCCCCGAAAAACAGGGTGCCGAACGTCGTAAACGGCGAGGTTTCCCGGAGATCGTCGATCATCGCCCGCACTTCGATCAAGGCATTCTTCAACTGCTCATACACCTCGTCATCCTTGACCAGCTTGCCCAGCGTCCCTTCTCCCTCCGCCACCGTAGCCATCACGTCCCGCAAGGAGGCAATCGCCCCCGAAAGATCCTGGTAAAGGGTATCGTCCTCTGCCAATAGCTTGCCCAGGGTCCCCTCCCCCCGAACCAACCGCCCGCTCAATTCCGCGAAGTCCGCGGTAATCGCCTTGACGTTGTCATACACCTCATCCTCGCTCATCAACTTTCCGATCGCGCCTTCCCCCCGCTCGATCCGCTCGGTAATCACCCGCAGGCTCGCCGCCACTCCGCTGATGTTCTCGTACAACTCCTCGTCTTTCAGCAACCGGCCCAGCGTGCCCTTCCCCTGCTCCAGATCGTCGGTAATCGACCGGACATTCGCCATGGCAACCTCGATGTTCTTGAGGATGCCTCCCTCCTCCAAAGCCGTGCGCACCGCCACCACCGCATCCGAGGCCTCGGTGATAAAGTCGACCGGCGAACGACCAATCAACACCTGATCCGAGGGAATTCGCGGCAACGTCTCCGAACCCTGATCGATCGCAATGTACTTGCCCCCCAGCACCGAGGCCGACTTCACCGAAATGTCATAGTCCTCCCGAAGCTCCAAATCGTACTTCAAGGTCAACTCAGCCAGCACGCCGTCCCGCCCGATCGTCAACTCCTTCACCCGTCCGACGTCCACCCCGTGCACATACACCTTGTCCCCCCGGATCAACCCCGTTACATCCCGGAACATCACCCGCAACTCGTAGCTCTTGGTGAAGATGTTGTCGTAGCTCAGAATGATCGTGAAATAGGCGAGCGCCCCGAGTATCAAAAACATGAACAACCCGACGATCCACTCGATTTGACGTTGACTGGCCTTCATTTTCATAACCTTAACGATGCCTCCCATGACCCGCGGCGGGTGATGTATTGCGATTCCAAAAATTGCCGGACCACCGGATGGTCAGACTGGATAAACCCCGCCGGATCGGCCAGCTCGACGATCTTCCCCTTGTGCAACATCGCTATCCGGTCCCCGATCGACAACGCGCTGTGCAAATCGTGGGTCACCACGATGCTCGTCACCCCCAGCTCGTCCCGCGTCTCCTTGATCAAGTCATCGATCGTCCGCGAGGTCAACGGATCCAGCCCCGACGTCGGCTCATCATAAAGAACAACCTCGGGCTGGCGGACAATCGCCCGGGCCAGCGAGGCCCGCTTCCGCATCCCCCCGGAAATTTCGTCGGGATACTTGTCGTAGGCGTCCTCCATCTTCACCAACCGCAGTTTTTCCAGACAAATCTTGCGGATCTCGTCGTCCTTCAGGTTCGTATGCTCCCGCAAGGGCAGCGCCACATTCTCCCCCGTGGTCAGCCATTGCAGCAAGGCGCCCCCTTGAAACAAATACCCGAACCGGGCCCGGATCTCCTCCAGCTTCCGCCCGCCCGCCTCGCTCACCACGTCGTCCCCCACGAAAATCCGCCCCTCGTCCGGGGTCAGCAACCGCACCATGTGCTTCAAGGACACGCTCTTCCCCGCCCCCGACAACCCCACGATAATGAAGATCTCCCCCGCCTTGATCTCGTAGCTCACCTCGTCGAGCACCGCCGTGGCCCCGAACCGCTTGGAAACCTGTTCGAACCGGATCATAGCTGATAGAACAAACGGGTGACGATGTAACCGAGAATAAGAATGGTCAGGAAGGAAATGATCACCGTGCGCCGGGTCGCTTGACCCACTCCCACCGCCCCCTCCTTGGTGATCAACCCCTGATGGCACGAAACCGTGGTGATCACGATCCCGAAAATCCATGCCTTAAATAACCCGACATAAAGATCCTTGTTCTGCGCGAACAACTGCGCATTGTCGAAATACGCCGTCATGGAAACCTCCAACTGGGTCGTCCCCACGATGGCCCCCCCGAAAATCCCCACCAGGTTCGTGTACACCGTCAACAACGGCATCATCACCATCAGCGCCACCAGCCGCGGCATGACCAGGAACTTCACCGGATTGATCGACATAATCTCCAGCGCCGCGATCTCCTCGGACACGTTCATCGTCCCCAATTGCGCGGCGATCGCCGACCCCACACTCGCGGCGATGATCAGCGCAGTCATGAACGGTCCCATTTCCCGCAACATCACCACCGTCACCGCCGTGCCGATGTTCGCCTGCAACCCGAATCGCCGCAGTTCCAATCCCGTCTGCAACGCGAGAATCATCCCCGTGAACAGCGCCACCACGGTAATCACCCCCAGGCTCTTCACCCCCCCCACGTACATCTGATGCACAATCTGGTCCCGCGAACGCTTCCCGAACATGCACCGGATGAACAGGATCGCCTCCCCCAGCATCAGCAGGGCATGCCCCGCCCCCCGTAAAACGAACATCACCCGCCGCCCCAATTGTTGAATCGGGTTGTCGGTAGGAAGATAGACTTCTGGCTCAAGGGTTCTCATGGCTCTTCAGAAAGCGGGTTACCATCGCTCCCGGAACGGAAAAAGTAAAGGAAACGCCAGCGCGAACGCTCCCCCTTCGTCTCCCGGCCAATCAACCCCTTCAACAGGTTCCACGACCGTTCCGGCGGATCCATCCGGTCATCCCGCCTGGACTCCACCAGCGGAAATACCGACCAATACCGGGCCTCGTCACCCCGCTTGAGGTTCCGATAAAGCCCCCACAGGATCTCCGAATCCACATTCTCCTCATGCGCCACCCGCGAATACAACGTCCACAACGGGGCAAGGTTCCGGTCCACCGACGGATGCTCGGGCAGCGGCCACAAGTTCAGGGTCCGGAACGTGCTCGTTGGCCCGCGTCTCGCATAGGTGTACAATGGCCACAACCGGTGCCGCCGTTCCAGCACCACCGGCGCCTCCTCCGGATCCTCCGGCTTGGATACCCGCTTGGTATGCGAAAACACCGGAACCGCCAGATGCCGGGTCTGCACCGACTCCGGATACTCCACCTGCTCCCGCCAGAAAATCGGCCATAACACGAACGAGCGGTCAACGTTCTCCACCTGCTTCCGGCCCCACAGCGGCCATACATACAGCATGTCCACATCCCCCGACATGTACCGGATAAACGGCCACGGAGCGTTGAGGATGTTTCGCTCCTCCCCCCTCGTGAACCGGAAAAACGGAGGCAGCACCCATGTCGTCTTCTGATCGCTCAAGTTCAACCGCCCGTACAACGGAAACAGCAAAAACCCCGACCCCTGAGAGGTCGGATAATGGTACGTCACATCGTTCCACAACGGCCATAACACAAACCGCTTATCGAACTTCCCCTCCGCATGCGACTCCCCGTAAAATGGAAACACCCGCCACCGGTGGATGGAATCCCCCGTGGTCCGGGAAAACACCGGCCACAGCCAGGCCGTCGATTCCTGATCCTTGAAGGTCGTCCGTAGATAAAGCGGAAACAACGCAAACTGCACCTTATCCCGCCCCACAAAATCGTGGATCGTCCCCCCCAGCGGAAACAACGCCGCATAAAACGCCCCCTCCGCCGTCCGCCCCTGAAAATAAAAGGGAATCAGCCACGTCCGTTTGCGTACCGGATCGTTGGTCCCATGCGTGAAACCATAAAACACCCCCGCCCGCCATTGCGACTCCCCGTGCAACCGCCGCCCCGTATATAGCGGCCACACCACATCCTGGAGCGAACGGTCTTGTACCGGGTCCACCGCATGGCTAAACAGCGGACGAAACGCCCCCACCCGCTGGCCCGCCCCCGTCTCCGCCCGCTCATAAAACGGACCCGCAACCTTCACCCGTTGATGCCCGAACGCATCCTCATGCCGGCTCGCCAAAAACCCCAAATCGAAGGACGACGGCACATGCCGCGCCCCCCGGGCCACCCCATCGAAGGCCACCAGCGCAACCACCGCCAGCGCGACCCGGATCAAACCGCCACGCCCCTCCGTCATCCGATGCATTCCGTCACCACCCGGGCCAGCTCCTCGGTCAACCGGTCCGTCATCTCCCGCGTCGGTCCCTCCACCATCACCCGGCACATCGATTGCGTTCCCGAATACCGGATCAACACCCGGCCCCGGTCCCCCAGCTCCGCCTCCGCCTTCGCCACCGCCTCGTTCAACGCCTCAATCCCCTCCAGCGGAGGCTTCGCCTTCACCTCGATGTTGATCATCCGCTGCGGCGACATCGTCATGACCGTCGCCAACTCCGAAAGCGGCTTGCCCGTTACCCGCATCACCGCCAGCAACTGAAGCGCCGAAACAATCCCGTCCCCCGTCGTATGGTGATTCCCGAAAATCAAATGCCCCGACGCCTCCCCCCCCAGCGCCGCCTTCTTCTCCTTCATCATCTCTATCACATACCGGTCCCCCACCTGCGACGTCCCGTAGTCGATCCCCATCTTCCTCAGCGCCGTGTACAACCCAAAATTCGCCATCACCGTGGTAATTACCAGATTATTAACCAGCGTCCCCTCCTCCTTCATCTGCATCCCGCAAATGGCTAGCACATGGTCGCCGGTCAACTCCTGCCCCGTCTCGTCAATCGCGATCATCCGGTCCCCGTCCCCGTCAAACGCCAACCCGATTTCCGCCTTCTGCTCCCGCACCTGGGCCACCAAATCCTGGGTATGCTGCGACCCGCAATTCAAATTGATGTTCGTCCCGTTCGGCCGGTTATGAATGCACGTTACCTCCGCCCCCAGCTCCGAAAAAATGATTGGCGCAACCTTGTAGGTCGCCCCGTTCGCGCAATCCAGCACGATCTTCATCCCCTCCAGACTCACATCGTCCGGGAAGGTATTCTTACAAAACACGATGTACCGCCCGATCGCATCATCGATCCGCTGGGCCCGGCCGATCTCATCCGCCGTCGGCCGCAAATCCCGGATTCGCCCCGACGAAATCAGCGCCTCAATCTCGTTCTCCTCCTCGTCCGGAAGTTTGTACCCGTTTCGCGAAAAAATCTTGATCCCGTTATCCTGATACGGATTGTGCGATGCCGAAATGACCAGCCCCGCATCCGCCCGCATGCTCCGGGTGATGAAGGCAATTCCCGGCGTCGGCATCGGCCCCACCAGCAACACATCCACCCCCATCGAGCAAATCCCCGCAGTCAGCGCATTCTCCAGCATGTACCCGCTCACCCGCGTGTCCTTGCCGATCACAATCCGGTGCCGCTCCCCCTTGCTGTGCCGCTTGCACACAAACGCCGTGGCCCGGCCGATCTCCAGCACCATCTCCGCCGTCATCGGTGGCACATTCGCCACCCCCCGCACACCATCTGTTCCAAACAATCGACCCATGATTTTTACTCCTAGCACAGACTGCATCCGCAACCTCAGGTGGAGAAGTGCAACGAAGGTCGTCGCGGTTCCACCACGTGCGTTTCTTGTACCACCATTCCCGGCAAGACGCTAAAAAAAATAGCCGAGGATCTGCCGCCTCCAAGCGGGCTCGCGGAGCTCGCCCCTCCAGCCAAGGCCTAACCGATTGATGGAGGGCGGAGCTCCGCGACGCCGCATTATATACAAGATCGGAGATGCGCCTACCACCTCAATGCCGCCACGGTTCAAGAATGGAATCCACCATCGATTGCAACCATCGCGTTCCTGCCACTTTCGCTTCTGCATCCAAACCGCGCACCGCTCCGAGATACCCCTCGGATCCAACCCTGTCCAACCCCGTCATCAAGGCATCGCGATCCGGCTCATGTCCTCCCGCCCAACCTTCCTGGAGCCGTTCCGATACCATCGGCCACGCCGCTAACACCACCTCGTGTTCCCGCACCGATGTATCCCGCCGTGGCGTCGGCGAGCGCCTCACCCGCTCCAGCGAATCCGGAAGCATCCCCACCCAGTCGTTCAGTCGTTTCCGGCGCTCCTTCAGCATCGCCTGAATCTGCCGCCTCGCCCCCTCCAGACATGCCTGCTGATCCACACTCCCCTCGAAAAATCGACGCCGAACCACCTCATACCAAGCCGCCAGCGCGTGAAGATTCCCTAGGTAATGAAGGTTGTTTTCAAAAATTCGCGCCACCCGGCCCAGCACCCCCGGCTCATATTCTCGAGCCCCCGCTGAAGGCGACGCCGGAACCACCAACCGCCCCGGTTCCAGCGCATCCTCCCGCAACACCGACCCCGCCGCCACCACCGTCCCGTACTCAATCCGCGCCGGACCCACCAGCCCGCCCTGCCCGCCCAGAAATATCGGTTCCCGATCCAGCATCACCCCCCGCGGCACATCCCCCACCAACGACGCCGTCGCCTTGTCCTGATGCGGAGTAAAGTTGAAGTGAATGTACGATGAACCCACCTCGCTATGGTTCTTCCGGCTCGTCCCCCCCGCCATCAGTACATCACAAAAATTGATCAAACTGCCCAACGTCACAAACGGAAAAAGCACCGTTTGCTTCAATCCCACCGCATGGGCTCCCCCTGCCTGCTCCTCGATCAACGTGCCTGGCCGCACATGCGCCCCCGATCCCATCGACGCCCCGTCCAGAAACACCGCCCCCTCCGCATACCCACCGTGCAGCATCACATTCCGTCCAAGCTGACAGTCGATCACCGTCATCGGACCTTCCCGGCCCAAAACCGATCCCGGACCAATCGACGTCTGCTCCCCGGAAATCCGGCACCCCGAATAAATCAACGTCCCCTCCCCGATCCGGTCCGGATTCACATCCTCCCCGATCCATACCCCCAGCGGATCAGGAAAATTCACCCCCCTCAACTGCAACCCAGCCACCCCAGGTGACACCACCCCCGTCATGTAGTTAAGCTCCAGTCCTTCATTTGCCTCCCATCATAAGCGACAACCCCACCCCCGGCAAGCGCCCTCAACATTTCCCACCCCAAGCCCCTCGCTATCCAAGCCTTCCGATCTGGCGACAGAGCGGACTTCCCCTTTCCCCAGCCCCATCTGCCTTGTCCGACGCGTCCGATCCTTCTACACCCACTCCGTCACATACTTCTGTCGAAGCAGCCTCCAGAGCACCACCAGGAAGGCGGTCAGTGGAATCGCTAAAATCATCCCCAGAATCCCCCCCAGCGCGCTTCCCCAGAAAAACATCGCAAAAATAATCACCCCCGGATTCAGCCCTGTTTGCTGCCCCATGATCCGGGGGGTCAGCACATACGACTCGATCACTTGCGTTACCCCGAACACCACCAGCGTCCAGAACAGCAACTCCATCCCGCCCCCCACCTGAAAATACGCCAACGGCAACACGATCAAAAGACCGAGAATGTTCCCCAGGTACGGAACAATATTCAAAAGCCCGAAAATCAGACCCAGGATAAATCCATACCTCAACCCTGCCACCGCAAACCCGACCCCGTAAAGCAGCCCCTGCAAAAACGCGATCACGAACTGCCCCCGGAAAAACGCCACCATGATCCCCACGAACTCCTTCACCAGATAGACCACATCCTCCCGCGTCTCCCTCTTCAAAAACGGAAGCGCCTCATCAAACCGTGCCGCCGGAACCGACGGAATCATGAGCAGAAAAATAAAATAGACCGGCAGCACCACCCACCCCAGCAGGCCCGTAACTGCCCGGAACACCGCCGACCCCATGCTCGCCAGCGTCGACTCCACCCCCGCCACCGACGACGCGATCCACCCCGAACCCATCCCCAGCAACCCTTCCGCCCGCTCCCCCAACTCATACCGTTCCCACAACTCCATCACCTTCGGCTGCCGTTCCTTCATCCACCCCGTCATCGCCTCCAGCCAGTCCGGAATACTCTCGATCAACCCGTTCACCTGCGCCGCCAACAAGCTCCCGAAAAACCAAAGCAGCGCCCCCACCGGAACCAGCAAGCTCATCAACACCAAACCCGCCGCCGCCCCTTCCGAACGACACACCTTCAACCACCAACCGTAATACGGCTTCAGCATCAGGGCAAAAATTCCCGCCACCGCCAGCGGCATAAACACCCCCGAAAAAAACGTGAAAAAACGGATCGCCAACACAAACAACCACACCACCACCGCCGCCAGCGCCACCGCCGATATCAACGTGATCGCCCGCGTGATCACCACCTGTTGCCTTGAACTAAACTCCAAACTCATCGCCAACCATCCTTCCGCAACCGCAACGCCGCAAACACCGCCACCTCCGACCCGCCCTCCAACCCCACCGCCGCCTGTACCTCCGCCACCCCCGTCCGCAAAAACGGATTCGTGCGCTTCTCCTCCCCGATCGTCGACGGCGCAAACCCCGCCTTGTTCCGTTCCACCCGTTTCGCCAGATCCCGGTTCCCCGGCTCAATCGACATCGCGAACGCCAGATTATCCTTCACATAATCATGACCTCCGTACACCGTCCAATCCTCCGGGAGTCCCCCCAGCGTCCGCAGCGACTCCGCCATCCATTCCGGCGGATTCCCGAACAGCCTGCCACATCCCCCCGCGAACAGCGCATCTCCTGTAAACACCGCCTTCGCCTCCGCCAGTCCGTACGCCGCATGCACCCGGCAATGCCCCGGCGTCAACAGCACCCCCCACTCCGTGCCCAGCAACTCAATCCGCTCATTCCCCTCCAGCTCCACATCCACCGCCACCCCCGACATCCCGCCTAATCCCATCACCTTTGCCCCCGTGGCTGCCGCCAATTCCTCCACTCCCGCCACATGGTCCCAATGTTCATGCGTCACCAAAATCGCCGTCAACCTCAGCCCCCGTCCGCGAACCGCTTCCCGCAGTTGTCCCCCCTCCGCCGGATCCACCGCCACCGCCTCCCCCTCCCGGATCACCAAATACTGAAAATTATCCTCCAACGCCCGTTGCACTACGATTTCAAACGTCTCGCTCATCCCCGGACCTTACAAGCTCCCCCCACCCACAATCAAGCGCACCCTCCTCTCCCACCCCCCGCAACGTCATTCCTTCAGCTCACCTCATCACCACGCATGACCGGCCCCCGGAAACCTTGTAGTCGCGCGAAGCTTTACGGCCCGGGCTTCATCGCCTCAAAACATCGCTTCACATACTTGCCGAGCATATCCAGCTCCAGGTTCACCCGGTAGCCGGGTCGGGCAATGTGAACCGTGGTCTTTTCCCATGTGTGGGGAATGATGTGCACGGTAAATGCGTCCTCGGTCAAATCGACCAGGGTCAGACTGATCCCATCGCAGGAAATGGAACCCTTCGGCACCATCCCCTGAAGCATCTCCGGCGTCGTCTTGACCCTCCAGATCCAATCCCGGCCGACCTCAGTCACCGACTCGGTCACCCCCACCCCGTCCACATGACCGCTCACGAAATGTCCGCCGATCAAATCTCCCACCTTCAACGACCGCTCCAGATTCACCGGATCGCCCGGCACCCGGTCGCCGAGGTTGGTCTTCTTGAACGTCTCATCCAGCAGGTCGAACCGGAAAACCCCCTCCTCCACCGAGGTCAGGGTCAGACATACCCCGTTCACCGCGATGCTCTCCCCGAGCGCAAAGGATTCCTGCCAGTCTTTCGCGGCGATGCGCAAGATCCCCGATCCATCCGCCTCACGCTTCACCTCATCCACTCGACCCAATGTCTGAACAATTCCGCTAAACATATCACTTCCTCGCTTTCAGCAAGACATCATCCCCCAGTCGGATCACCTCCGCCAAGCGAAACCGTGGAGCGTTTTGCAAAAGCCATCCCGGCCCGCCGACAGATGCCCGGCCGCCTCCCCCCAGCAGTTTGGGCGCAAGATACAACCAGATCTCGTCCACGACATCCGCCTTGAGCAACTCCCCGGCCAGAATCCCTCCCCCTTCGCACACCACATGTAAACAAGACCGCTCCGCGAGTTCACCCAGCACCCGCTTGACCGGTGCCATCCTGCCGCGGCCCTGAAGATCAACCACATCAATCCCCGCCCTGACCAACCCGGGCCTCCACCGGTGACCCTCCGTTGCGAACACCACCGTCCGCGACGATGCCGGGTCGGTGAACAGCCGGGCCGAAAGCGGCAACCGCCTTGACCCCGCCACCACCGCCCGCCACGGCTTCCGGCCGAGCGCAGGCCGGGGAAGAAGCGATGGATCGTCCGCCCGCAGGGTTTCCGCACCCACCAGAATCGCGTCCGCCGTCCGGCGCAAGTCCTGCACACTCGCTCGCGCCTCCTCGCCGGTAATCCATTGGGACGTTCCCCGCCGGTCGGCAATCCGCCCGTCCAAGGTCACCGCCAGCTTTAGCGTCACCCACGGACGCCCCTCGGTCACGAACATCGCAAAGGGCCGGATCAACCCACCGCACCCTTCTTCAAGCACACCCGCAGTCACCGCGATGCCTGCCGCCTCCAGCAATCGGTCTGCCCGTCCCGCATGGCGGGGATTGGGATCGCGGCAACCATAAACCACCCGGGCGATCCCCGCCGCCTTGATCGCCTCCGTGCAAGGTGGCGTCCTCCCTGTGGTCGAGCAAGGTTCAAGCGTAACATAAAGCGTAGCCCCCCGCGCCAACCGGCCCGCTTCCGCCAAGGCATACACCTCCGCATGAGGTTTGCCCGCTTGGGGGTGAAAACCTCTCCCCACCACCTTGCCCTTGGCCACCACCACCGCTCCCACCGGCGGATTCGGACGGGTTAGACCCACCCCGCGGCGCGCTTCCGCCACCGCCTCGCCCATCCATACAGCGTCCCGCTCCATCGTCATGAATCGTCAGCCGCGTCTTCCAATCCCAACAACGCATCCACAAAGTCCGCCCGGTCGAACGGCGCGAGATCCTCAACCTGTTCCCCCAGTCCGATAAAACGAACCGGCACCCCCAATTCCTTTTCAATCGCAAACACGAAGCCCGCCTTCGACGAACCATCCAACTTGGTGATCACACATCCGGTCAGCGGCGTCGCCTGATGAAACATGCGCGCCTGCTGAAGCGCGTTCTGCCCCATCGAGGCGTCCAGCACAATCCACGTCTCCTGCGGAGCCGACGGCACCTGCTTGGACAGCGACCGTTTGACCTTCTCCAACTCCTTCATCAAAGGTTCCTTGGTGTGCATGCGGCCCGCCGTATCGACAATCAGCACCTCCGCCTTTCTGGCCCGCGCCGCCTGCATCGCGTCAAACGCGACCGCCGCCGCATCCGATCCCGTCGCCCCCGCCACCACATCGCAACCAATCCGGTCCGCCCAGATCTTCAACTGACTGGAACCCGCCGCGCGAAAGGTGTCCCCCGCGCACAGCAACACGCTTTTACCCGCATTGCCCGCGAGCGCGGCCAGCTTCGCGCACGTGGTCGTCTTCCCCGACCCGTTGATTCCCACCACAAGAATGCACAAAGGCTGCTCCGGGCTTGTCCACGCAAACCCTTCGCGAGCGGGAAGGGCATCGATGAAATCCCGGCGCAACCGGGCCATTCGCTCGTCCCGTTCCTCCACCCCGAGGTCGTCCAACCATGCATCGACCAATCGCGCCGGAACGTCCGCCTGCAAAAGCAACCCTTCCAGATCCTCCCGCTCCTCCGGCTTTAAACGCCCCCCACCCCCCAAAAGACGGCTGAGCATGCCCCCGAGCTGCTTGCGCGTCCGGGCCAGCGCCCCGAACCAACCGCTCATGACACGCGATCCTTGCCTGCCATACCCGACAACGAGGTGCGCGGCGGACGATCCCTCTCTTTGCAGATCCGGTCCAGAATTCCGTTCACAAACCGGCCCGACTCCACGCCGTTGAACTGCTTGGCGAGATCGATTGCCTCATTGATCGACACCACCGGAGGAACATCCTCCCGGTACTCCATCTCGTACAAAGCGACCCGCAAGATATTCCGGTCCACAATGTTCATCCGGTGCAAATCCCAATGCTCCGCATACGCCTGCAATGTCGCATCCAGTCCGGCCAGATTCCCGCGTACGCCAAGGACCAACGCCTCGGTGAACTGCCGAAGCTTCGGCCCCGCCTTCCGGGTCGACCAGAATTGAGCCAGCGACGCCTCCGGCGTCTCCGGATTCAGCTCGATTTGATAGAGCACCTGGATCGCCCACATGCGCGCTTCACGGCGGCCATGTACACTCATCGCCGGTTACAGACCTTTCAACAGGTTGGCCATCTCAATCGCCACCAACGCGCACGCCCACCCCCGGTTGCCCTGCTTGCCCCCGCTCCGTTCCGCCGCTTGTTCCGGCGTCTTCGCCCCAATCACTCCATCCACCACCGGAATCTTCTTCGCCAGCGAAAGCGCCGCGCACTGCGCCGCCACATTCTGGGTAATCAACGAAGCATGATCGGTCGCCCCCTCGATCACCACGCCCAATCCGATCAACGCATCAACCTCTCCTTTATCCGCCAACGCGCTCAGGGCCTGCGGAACCTCAAACGATCCCGGCACCCACACCACGGTCAGATTCTCCTCTTTCGCCCCGTGCATCTTCAAACACTCAATCGCCCCGTCAAGGTTGCTCCGGGTGTATAAATCATTAAACCGGCTCACCACCAGCCCCACCCGCATCCAGCTCGCATCCAATTTGCCTTGAACCTTCTTCATCGTCATCTCCCCGGCTTGCGCCGATTGCATTACATCATGTGGCCCAGCTTGGCCTTTTTCGTGGCCAAATACCCCGCGTTAAATTCTGTGCCGGGCAAAATCAACGAAACCCGCTCCACCACCTCCAGCCCGTAGGGCTCGATCCCCTGGATCTTCCGGGGATTATTGGTGATCAACCGCACCTTCCGCACCCCGAGGTCGATCAGCATCTGAGCGGCAAGACTGTAATCCCGCTCGTCCGCCTCAAACCCCAGTTGCTCGTTCGCCTCCACCGTGTCCAATCCCTGCTCCTGCAAGGCATACGCGCGAATTTTCTGCTCCAGGCCAATCCCCCGCCCCTCCTGCCGCATATACAACAGAACCCCATGACCCGCCTCCGCGATCCGCTGCATCGCCTCCTTCAATTGCGACCCGCAATCGCAACGCAACGACCCGAACGCATCCCCGGTCAGGCATTCGCTATGAATCCGGGCCAACACCGTATCCTGTTGCTCAGGCTGACCGTACACCAGCGCAAGATGACATTTCCCATCCAGCGCCGACCGGTACATCTTCATCCTGAACATTCCCACATCCGTGGGAAAATTGATCTCCGACTCCAGGCTGATCAACTTTTCCGTGCGCTTCCGGAAGTCGGCAATGTCCCGGATGGAAATCATTTTCAAACCATGCTCAACCGCAAACGTCCGGAGGTCATCCTCCCGGGCCATCGTCCCGTCCCCATTCAAAATCTCACAGATCACTCCCGCCGGTTTGGCCCCCGCCAACCGGGCCAGGTCGACCGCCGCCTCCGTATGCCCCGGACGCCGCAACACCCCGCCTTCCACCGCAGCCAGCGGAAACATGTGCCCCGGACGCGAGATGTCCATCGGACCACTCGCATCATCCACCAAAAGCTGAACCGTCCGCGCACGGTCATAAGCGCTGATGCCCGTGGTAATCCCATGACGCGCATCCACCGACTCCATGAACGCCGTCCGGTACGAATCCCC
Source organism: Kiritimatiellia bacterium (assembly GCA_035327665.1). GTDB lineage: Bacteria > Verrucomicrobiota > Kiritimatiellia > CAIVKH01 > CAIVKH01 > DAOLCW01. The sequence continues at coordinate 14,102 of DAOLCW010000019.1, read as the reverse complement.
ATCCCCCTGACTGCTCATCCGGGCCAGTCCGAAACGATCCAGCAATGCCCCCTCCATCGCCACACAGATCAACCCCCGACCCTCGGTGATCATGAAATTCATCGTCTCCGGGGTGATCTTTTCCGCAAGGGCGATTAAATCTCCTTCATTCTCCCGGCGCGCATCATCGGTGACAATCACCACCTCGCCCCGCTTCAGGGCATCCAATGCATCGCTCAGGGCGTCGGAGCCCAGGCTGTCCACGTGTCTCGTCTTGGTTTGCAACATATTTCCAGACCACGACGACTCCGGGGCACACGTCACCCAGCTTTTGCCTACGAACTTCGTTTTATCCAGACTATACTGTCGGCGCCAGATCGCATCCCGAAGAACGCGTGACTGGTCTCAATCCCGTCTGCTACCGGCAAACAGGAGTCGCGGGCTACACCGCCGGTCAGGAATTTCCCGGAATTCCCGGGATCACCTTGCCCTGAAGATCGTCATCTGTTTTGTTTTGGTTAAGCTAGACCCCGCCGCACGGGAACGCAAGTGGAAACATTGAGCCCATGGCCCCTAAATAGATAGGGTAGTTATGGTGCGGGATCTCGATCCCGCTTTCACCTTGCGCTTCGTGAAGCGAAGGTCTGATCAGGCACATTACCGCACTCTCGTTGAATTACCGGGGAGCTACGCCCATTCGGAAAGGACTACCACCCATGCCGCACCACCCGGCGGCTTGAGCAAAACGACGTCTCCACCCACACCCGGCGCTGAACCACTTGATAATGGCCCGGCTGCCAGACCCGCTGAAAACGGCCACAGCCCAGATCATGGTGAATCCATTGACCCGGCACCCAGATCCGTTCCGATCGCACCTCCCAGTAGCCACTCGGAGGAGGCTCATGGATCACCACCGTCTCCCGGACCACCGGCGCATGGTGATGAACCACCGTGGCCCGGGGGGCATGCACCGCATGGCTCACCAGAACCCCGCCCACAAAACCCGCCACCGCCGCCCACTCCCGGTTCATCGCCTGGGCAGGCGCACCCGCCCCCAGCGTCAATCCCACCGCCAAACACCCTGCAATCCATGTCGTTTTCATCTCTGCTCCTTTCCCCGGTTCTCCGGGATGTCGTTCTCACCATCCGACGTATCCCCCGTCCCCTTTATTCAATCCAAACCAACCTCAGGGTTCCACTGATCCATCAATCGGGAACCTTCAGTGTTGCCGAAACGTTTATCCTCCCCATAATGCAATGATTTTTAACCCAATTTCCCAAACAGGAAGACAAGCATCATGACCTCGAAAACCAGTTCCTTCTCCCTCACCCGGTCCATAGGACTTCTCCTTGCCATCGTCGCCTTCTGCATCCCGTGGTTCTTCGAATTCGAAGGCTTGTCCGAACCCGGCCACCGGGTCTTTGCCATCTTCCTCATGGCCATCGTCCTCTGGGTCACCGAAGCCATCCCCCTCCACGCCACCGCCGCCCTCATCATCTTTTTAAACATCCTCCTCATCAGCTCCAGAGCCTTCCTCCCCTTGCCTGAAGACTTCAAAGCCCCCACCCACACCTCGATCTTCGCCGCCCTTGCCAACCCGGTCCTTATGCTCTTCCTCGGCGGCTTCTTCCTCGCCGATGGCGCCGCCAAGTTCAAATTGGACAAAAACCTCGCCCGCGTCCTCCTTAAACCCTTCGGAACCAAACCCGCCAACATCATCCTCGGCCTCATGGTCATCACCGCCTGCTTCTCCATGTTCATGAGCAACACCGCCACCACCGCCACCATGATGGCGGTCATCCTCCCGGTCATCGCCCGCCTCCCCGCCGGCGACCGTGGCCGCATCGCCCTGGTCCTTTGCATCCCCATCGCCGCCAATGTCGGAGGCATGGGCACCCCCGTCGGAACCCCCCCCAACGCCATCGCCCTCGGCGCCCTTAACAAGGCGGGTTACTCGATCAGCTTCATCCAATGGATGGCCATGATCATCCCCTTCATGGTCGTCGTTATGCTCGCCGCATGGTTCTTCCTTACCCGGATCTTCCGAACCGGCGTCGACAAAATCACCATCGAAATCGACTCCAGCTTCGACCAGAGCCCCCGCGCCAAATTGTTCTATGTCGTCGCCGCCGCCACCATCCTCCTTTGGTTCTCCGAACCCCTTCACGGCATCGACTCCAGCATCGTCGGCTTCCTGCCCGTGGTCGTCATGCTTGCCGCCCGACTCGTCTCCGACAAGGAATTCCACTCCATGCAATGGAGCGTACTCTGGCTTGTCGCGGGCGGAATCGCCCTCGGAAGCGCCGTCGGTGCCACCGGACTCGACCATTGGATGATCGGCCAGATCGACTGGAAGGGCATGTCTCCCAGTGTCATCGCGGGCGCCCTCTGTATCGCAGCCCTCGTCCTCAGCACCATCATCTCCAACAGCGCCACCGCCAACCTCATCATCCCCATCGGCATGAGCCTCACCATGTCCCCCGAAATCGCCATCAGCCCCATCGGCTCCGCCATCTTCATCGCCATCGGCGCCTCCCTCGCCATGGCCCTGCCCATCAGCACCCCCCCCAACGCCATCGCCTACGCCACCGGAGCCGTCCAAACCAAACACATGGCCATCATGGGCATCCTCATCGGCATCATCGGTGTCGCCGTCTTTGTCCTCGTTGCCCCGCTCGCCTGGAGCGCTTTAGGCCTCATGCCCTGATGAACGCATCCGCAAAACTATTCTCCGCCCCCAACCTCTCCGACCATCAACTCGAAACCGAGATGATCCGGGAGATCGACGCCGCCCTCGGGACCCGGCCACGCCAGGACCTCCCCGTCGACACCGTCCTCTTCACCCAGGATCAGCCCCTCGAAAAAATCTGGATCCTCGAACAGGGCAAAGTCATCCTTTATCAGATCATCGACGGCGAGGAAGTCATCTTCCACTCCCAAACCGTCGGCCGCATCCTCGGTCTTCTCGCCTTCGCCTCCCAGCACAATGCCTTTTTCTCCTGCCGCGCCGTCACCCCCATCCGCATTCTTGAGCTGAGCCTCAGCGACCTTGAAAATGCCCTCTCCCGAAGTCCCGGACTCCCCGGCATCTTCATGATGGTCCTCCTCCGCTCCATGGCCCGGCGCAACCGCCGCGCCGTCGAACTCCAAACCGAAGTCCTCTCCCTCAATGCCGACCTTGCCGCCGAGCGCGACCAGCTCCAACGCACCCTTGAGGAACTCCGGCAAACCCAAAGCCTCCTCGTCGAATCCGGCAAAATGGCCACCCTCGGCCAGATGGCCGCCGGCATCGCCCATGAACTCAACAATCCCGTCGGGGCCATCTCCCGCGCCACCGATTTTATTCAAAGCGACCTCCACGCCCTCGGCGCATCCCTTCCCGACGGCCCCGTCTTCCAGGAAATGCTCGACCGCGCCCTTACCCTTCCTCCCCTCTCCACCCGCGAGCAACGCGCCATCCGCGCCCAGCTCGAAACCGAAACCGCCGACCCCGAAACCGCCCGCCGCGCCGCCGACCTCGGCATCCGAACCGCATCCGAACTCCGCGACCTCACCTCCCGCCTTCATGCACAACCCGACACCCCCCTCGACCGCCTCGAACTCTTCCACCAAATCGGCTCCTCCCTCCGCAACATCAACCGCTGCTCCGGGCGCATCACTGACCTCGTCACCAGCCTCCGCAACTACACCCGCGTCGATGAACGCTTCGACCGCATCGATATCCACCCCGGCATCGACGACACCCTCCACCTCATGGCCAACCGCCTCTTTGACGTAACCGTCGAAAAACGCTACGAAGCCACCCGTACCCCCGAAGCCATCGGCGGCCAATTGAACCAGGTCTGGACCAACATCATCGCCAATGCCCTCGATGCCATGGGCAACAAAGGCTCCCTGCTCATCGCCACCCGCGATGTCCCCGAGGGTATCCACGTCATCATCGAGGATTCCGGACCCGGCATCCCCCCCGAACACCTCCAGAAAATCTTCGAACTCCAATTCACCACCCGCAAGGGACGCGTTGACTTCGGACTTGGCCTCGGCCTTTCCATTTGCCGGAACATCATTGCCCGCCACCATGGCCGCATTGAGGTCGCCTCCCGGCCCGGCCAGACCACCTTCACCATTTTCCTGCCCGCCCCCGCGCCGGCCCCATCCACTTCAAGTAAGGAGAACCACCATGAATAAAATCGTCATCCTCTGCGTGGAAGATGAATCCGAAGTCCGAACCGCCATCCTGCGGGACCTCAAACCCTTCGCCGCCCTCATGCGGATCGAAGCCGCCGAGGATGTCGAGGACGCCAAGTCCGTCATCCGCCAGTGCGAAATCGACGAGGACGAACTCGGCCTCATCCTCTGCGACCACCTCCTCCCCGGCACCCGCGGCGTTGACCTCCTCATCGAGCTTCAAAACGATCCCCGCTACCGCCCCGCCCGAAAAGTTCTCATCACCGGCCAAGCGGGGCTCGAGGACACCGTGCGCGCCGTTAACGAAGCCCAACTCCAACATTACATCGCCAAGCCCTGGAACCCCGAAGAGCTTCAGGAGGTCGTACGAAAACAGCTAACCGACTACGTCCTCGCCAACCGCGACGACCTCCTACCCTTCGTCTCCGTCCTCGATAGCCAGCGCCTGCTCGAAGCCATCGCCAACCAACGCCTGTAATCCCAACCTTAAACCCTATAAACCATACCCTATGAAAACCACCCCCAGCCTCACCCTCATCGCCCTCCTCGCCCTTGCCGTTTCCACCCGCGCCGACACCACCAGCCTCGACGCCCTCGAAGCCCGCCTCGCCGCTCTGGAAACCCGCGCCCCCAACACCCTCAACGTCCAGTGGCGCGACGGCATCACCTTCGCCTCCGACGACAAAGCCTTCCAGCTCCGGCTCGGCGGTCGCGTCCAAAACGACTGGGCCTTTTACCTCGACGCCGACGAAGCCCTCGAAGACCAAGTCGGACAACTTGAAGACGGCATCGAGTTCCGCCGCATCTGGCTCGAACTCGGCGGAACCATCTACGAAAACACCGAATACATGGTCACCCTCGACTTCGCCGGAGGCCGCACCGGCGTCCGCAACATGTTCCTCGGCTTCCGCAATGTCCCCTACCTCGGCGGCATCCGCATCGGCCACCAATTGGAACCCTTCTCCCTCGAATCGATCACCCCCAACAAGTACCTTACCTTCATCGAACGCGGACTGCCCTCCGCCTTCTATCCCTTCTACAATACCGGCATCCGGGTCAGCCGAACCCTCGCCGACCGCCGCATGACCCTCTCCTACGGGCTGTTCCGCGAAACCGACGACACCGGAAAAATCGTCTCCGACAGCGGCTACAACGCCACCGCCCGCCTCACCGGACTTCCCCTCGCCAGCGACGACGGCCGACGCCTCGTCCACCTTGGTTTCTCCGCCAGCCGCAAAGGCACCCCCGACGGCGAAACCACCTTCCGGGCCCGCCCCGAAAACCGCCAGGCCCCCTTCTTCGCCGGGGTCACCAACCTCCCCGCCGACAAAGTCCTCCTCGCCGGACTCGAATTCGCCGCCGTCCTCGGATCATTCTCCGCCCAGGCCGAATGGTACATGGCCTCCCCCGACACCGAGGGCAACGATCCCGAATTCTCCGGCTACTACGCCCAAGTCAGCTACTTCCTCACCGGCGAACACCGGCCCTACAACCGCGCCGGCGGCTCCTTTGACCGCGTCCGGCCCGCCTCCAACTTCCGCGGCAAAGACGGAGGATGCGGCGCCTGGGAAATCGCCTTCCGCGTCTCCGGCATCGACTTCAACGATGGCGACATCGATGGCGGCGAAGTCCTCAACCTCACCGCCGCCGTAAACTGGTACATCAATCCAAACCTTAAGATTGCCGTGAACTACATCCACTCCGACCTCAAGGAGGTCGGCGAGGCCCACACCCTCCTCACCCGCTTCCAGTTCGACTTCTAATACCAATCCCTACTACGTTAGGGTATAAAGAAACGTTTCTTTCCGCAATTTGGGTCGAGCTCCGCGAGACCAAAGTCTCGATCGGCCAAGCTTCATACCGAAAAGTTATAGGTAATGGTATAATACCAATCCCTACTACGTTACGGTATAAAGAAACGTTTTTTTCCGCAATTTGGAGGGTCGAGCTCCGCGAGACCGAAGTCTCGATCGGCCAAGCCCGGTCTCGCGGAGCTCCCTACCGGAAAGTTATAGGTAACGGTCTTATCCCCCGCCGACCGCTGCCCACGCCTCCGCCAACGCATCCTCACCGACCTCCACCCCAAACCGCACCTTGCCAATCCCCTCGGCCAGAACGAACGTGGGTCGTCCACCCTTCGCCTTCTTGTCCACATCCATCGCCGACCGAACCTCCTCCCACGAACACACCGGAGCTCGAACCGGCAGACCTGCCGACGTCAGGAGCTTCTCCAGTCGGACCACATCCGCCTCCGCCATCCCGGTCAACCCCATCGAAAGCCGGGCCGCAAACATCATTCCTACCGAAATTGCTTCCCCGTGAAGCCATTCCCCATACGCGAGCACTTTCTCCAGTGCATGCCCAAGCGTATGACCGAAATTGAGGATCGCCCTCAGCCCTCCTTCGCGCTCGTCCTTCCCCACCACCTCCGCCTTGATCCGGCAACTCCACGCCACCAATCGGCCCAGAAGAACCGGGTCGCGGGCCAGAACCGAATCCACTCTCGTTTCCAACTCCGCAAACAATCGAGCATCCGCGATCACCCCGTACTTGATCACTTCCGCCAAGCCCGAAACAAATTCCCGGTTCGGCAACGTCCCCAGCGTCTCCAGGTCGCACACCACATGCCGCGGCTGATAAAAACTCCCCACCAGATTCTTTCCCTGGGGTAGATTAATCCCCGTCTTCCCGCCCACCGCGCTGTCCACCATCGACAACAACGTCGTCGGCACCTGAACAAAATCCACCCCCCGCAAGTACGTCGCCGCCACAAAACCCGCAAGATCGCCCACCACGCCCCCCCCCCGGGCCACCACCACCACCCGCCGGTCCAGAGCGTGCTCCGCCGCCTGCTCCAGCAAGGCTCCGTAACACCCGATCGACTTGCTCGCCTCCCCTGCCGGCACCACCCCGCGAACCACCTCGAAATTCACCTCCCCCAGCACCGACGCCACCCGGGCTCCATAGATCGGATCCACCTTGTCGTCAGTGATCAAAAAAACCTTCCGGGCCTCCCGCGCCACCGCCCGAATCCGTCGCCCCACCCCGTCCAGACTGCCCGGACCAATCTCGATCTCATACGAGCGGTCGCCCAGCCTCACATACACCGATTCCGACATGATTATTCCTTCAACGCCAGCGTCGCCGAGCCGATCATCCCCGCGTCGTTGCTCAACTCCGCCCGCTTCAACTCAATCCTGCTTGCGAACGTCGGATGCAACCGGGCATCCAGCCGCTCCCGGAGAATCCGGAACAGAATGTCCGCATCCTCCGCCACCCCGCCCCCCACAATGAATGCCTGGGGCTGCAGAATGTACGTGATCGAGGCGAACGCCGTGGCCAGGCAATCCATCATGTACGTAAGCACTTCAAGCGCCAGCGCATCCCCCGCCACCGCCGCCGCTTTGATTTCCCGGGGCGACAATTTCGACCGGTCCCCTCCCACCAATTCATCCAACATCGAGGTCCGCCCGCTTTCCAACTGCTTGATCGCATACTCCACAATCCGCCGGTTGCCCACATACTGCTCCACCCCGCCCCGCCCTTGTGGAGACTCGATGCCATTCCGCTCAATCGATACATGACCGATTTCCCCCGCCATCGAAAACGCCCCCCGGTACAGACGATTGTTAATCAACAAGCCACCTCCCACGCCCGTTCCCAGCGTCACGAACACCGCATGCTCATAGCTACGCCCTGCCCCGTAGGTGCATTCCCCCAACGCCATCGCATTCACATCATTGTCCACCCGCACCTTCAAGCCGGTGCGCACATGCAAAAGATCCGCCAGCGGCACCCCCGTCCATCCCGGCACGTTCGGCAAGTCGTGAATGAACCCCCGCTCATGATCCACAAACCCCGGCACCCCCACCCCGATTCCCGCCAGCTCCCGGCCTCCCCGCAACCCCTCGATCCCTTCCGCCACCGCGTCCAGCCAGGCCTCCTTGCCCTTGAGCTCGCCCGTGGCAATCCGGGTGCTATCCAAAAGGGTTCCCCGGTCATTGATCAATCCAAGCTTCACCGAAGTACCCCCGAAATCGATCCCGATCGCAAAACGTTCTTCACTCGAGCTCATGGCCTGTCATCCTTGCGCCAGACCGAATAAAAATCTGGCATTGGTGGTGGTTTGTTCGGAAAGGCGTTGTAGCGCATCGCCCCGCACGCTGGCAAGCGTCTCCGCGACATGGACCACATACCCCGGCTCATTGGTCTTCCCCCGGTGCGGAACCGGAGCCAGATACGGCGCGTCCGTTTCGATCAGCAAACGGTCCAACGGGGTCGCCTTCGCCACCTCCCGAAGCTCCTCCGCGTTGCGAAACGTGACAATCCCGCTAAAGCTCAACAGAAACCCCAAATCCAAAAGCTTGCCCGCAAAGGCCCGGTCCCCCGTAAAACAATGGATCACCCCCGGACGCCCCGCATCCCCCCGCCACTCCCGGACGTACATCCGCAGCAGATCCAACGTATCCCCATCCGCCTCCCGCGTATGCACCACCACCGGCTTCACATGCATCACCGCCAATTCCAAATGCTTCTCAAAAAGCTGCTTCTGCACCTCTGCGGTTTCCGGCGTGTAATGATAATCCAACCCTGTTTCACCCACCCCCACCACAAGCTTCTCCGCCAACAACCCCTCCACCGCCTCCATCGCCGGAACCCCTTCCGCCCGGTCCCGGTCATACCCTGCCGTCGCATAGATCCTGCCCGGATGACTCCGGGCCAGTTCGAGCGCAAGTTCGTTCGCCTCGTCCGAACCCCCGATCGCCACACTCGTCACCACCCCCGCACCCGCCGCCCGCTCCAACACCTCCTCCACCACGCCCTCCGCCGCGAACCGGTCAAAATGTGCATGTGAATCAATCCATTCCATCGCGCAACCCTCCCGCATTACCTCAAAAATTCCACCGTCGGATGACCCGCCCACGCTTCTCGCACCGCCTCGATCAACCGCGCACCCTCCGGATCCCGGCCCGTCGCCCGCATCATCTCCAGCCACTTGGCCGCATTCCGCACCGCCCGCTCCGCCGTCGTCGCCTCCCGGGCCAGCCCCTCGTACTCCCCGATCGCCGACTCCACATTCTGATTCATCGCATGCAGGTCCGCGAGCTTCTCCCGGAGAATCGGATGCCGCGTCTCCACAATATTCCGCCACAACAAATCGATCGCCCCGGCGAACTGACCCTGGCGCAGCAACAGGTTCGCCCGGCGCACCAACACCCACGCCACCTCGTCTGCCCCCAACTCCTCCGCCTTGTCCCGCAGCCCATCCACCGAAACCCCCATCGGCCGGTACAACGGATCGCCAACCACCGTGATGTGCCACGACAACGCCGGAAGCGCCCCATAAAGACTGTCACCAAACGGAAATCCCAGACAAAGGTGGCTCATGAACAATTGCAGATCCGGCGTGTAATTCAAAAACGGTTCATCGATCGCCCCGAACGTCGCCGCCGCCCCCTTCGCCAACAACGGCCCCGCCCAATGCAACCCGCCATCCCGCAGCTTCCTCGCTCCAAAACTGTGCAGGTGATAAGCGATCGCCCCCCGCGCAAAACGAAAATCCTCCCGCGTAAACGGACCCGTCACATGCTCCTCGTACCACCCAAAATAAAAAGCCGGACGCTCCATCGGGTACCCCGCCGGAAACACCTCCGGACTCCCCTCCGTCACCGTCTCAAACCCCTCCCGGGCCAGCCGTTCCCGCGCCTCCCAGATCCAGTAGTCCCCCCGGTAAAATGAAGCATCCTGAATCCCCCGAAGGTCGAAATAGCCCCGCCCATGAACCCCGTTTTGTTCCGCCCACAAACTGTCGTCGATCATCCGGCGCACCGTGCCCGCATCCGGACCATCCAGCCGCGCCGCAATCAAAATGTGCCGAGACGGCAGCATCGCCGTATGCCCCAACAGCGTCCCGTACTGAGGATTCATGTAGGGGCCATCGATCTCATACGTGTCGAACAACGCCAGCGCCAACTCCGAATCCACCGCCGCCCCATTATGCAGCCCCGGCGACGCCAGCAACGTGGAAAGCCGGGCCAGTGAAAACGGCTTGGTGTCCGCGATCCGCAGCGGCACCCCCCGCATCGACACCACATACCTCACATCCGCCCGCACCGTCCGCCACCCCGAATCATGACGCCCCACCTGCTTCTCCTGCCGCTTCACCTGATCAATCAATCCCAGCTCCCGCAACTGCGCCAGCAAGGGCTCCCGCAAACGATGATGGTAATGCCACCGCGTCATCGTCTCCGAAACCGGCAAGTCCAGCGCCACCAAATGGGCCTCCGGAATCCCCCGCCGTTCCATGTAGTAGGCCGCCAAGTCCAACGACTCCGGAACATTCCGGTTCGCCACCACCACCGTCCGCTCCGGACCAGTCCACCCCACCCCCGCCAACATCCCGTTCGCCACAAACACCGCCGCCGCAATCAACCGATAGCCCGCGCTCATGAACCCGGCCTCACCATAAACCGGATCGACGTATGCAGCGGAGGCACCGTGTTCGTGTTCACCACCACCCAGGTATCCGCCGCCCCAAGGTCGGACTCCAGATTCAGAATCGCCCACGGATCCCAGTACGTCGCCACCAAACTGTCCTCCGCCCCCGCCATGAACAACCCGTCCTCAAACGTCGACCCGTTAAATATCCACCGCTCCCGCCTCAAGGGCTTCGCGTCGCGCAGACTAAACATGAATTCCTCTCCGCGACGGAGGTGGTCGCGTCCCGCCTCATCCGTCCACTGCACCCACACCTCCACCGGATCACCCACCGGAGGCCCCTGTCCCAAACCCGCCATCGGCGGACCATGCCGGTACCCCAAAAGCAACAGCGCCGACTGCATGTCCAGCGGCCGCGCCCACAACACAAACACACTCTCGTGGACCTTCCCCCGCGGACTGCATGCCAGTAATTCGATCGCCCCCACCACTTGATTCACATACCCCGAAATCACCAGCATCCGACTCTCCGGATACGCTTGAACCCCCCCGATCATCACCGGTTGACCCTCCGGCTCAATCCTTGTCAGCAACCGGCCTCGCGACTGGCAACCCGCCACCAGGCCAATCCCACAGAGCAAAACCGTCAGGCGGACGCCCTGCATCACACACATGCTTCCCCGACTCATTCCATCAACGTCAGTGCGTCCTTGACCAAGCTGATCCGGTCAATGCGATGCCCATACTGCGCCAACACCTCTACCGGGGCATGGTAGCGGTTGGCCAACGTCCACGCTTGCACCGCCATCCGCAAGGCAATGTCCAGATCCCCCAGTTCAAAATAAATCTCCGCCAGGGTATTCCAAATGTTGTATGTCTCCGGCGAAAGCAACAACGCCGTCTGAGCCAACGCCAACGCCTCGTCCGGATCGCGCAGCTCGGGATCGCTGGTCGTCACCAGCATCCAGGCAAGGTTGTTCATCGGCACCGACCACCCCGGACGCTCCCGGATCAAATCCCGCAACACCCGCATCGCCCGCACATGATCCCCCCGCTCAAACAGAAGGGTCGTAAACGAAAGCCGCAACAGCGGATCCCCCCGGAACTCCCGCAACCCCTGCCGAAGCATCAAATCCGCATCCTCCAAACGCCGCTCCTGCATGCTCAACGTGGTTTGCCGGAGGATTTCCCGCAACTCCGGCGAAACCGACTCCGGCGGTGGCGCTCCCAAACGCTCCTCCTCCCCCCGGACCGAAAGCCCGCCTCCCGCCAACAAGACCACGACCACGCACCCTACGCCAACCCGCCAAAAAACGTTCAAAAAGTCACACCTCATGGAGCCTGTCCTTCCGTAGCCATCCGAAGGTCCGCCCGGACCACCGGCGGATCAATCGCCAAAATCTCCACCCCGCCCGGAGCCGGCACCTGCACCGGCAGATCGCTCCGCGAACCCACCGACAAATCACCAAAATCCACAAACGCCCGAATCATCCCCGGTGTCAGGTTCGTTACCACATCCGAACGCCCCCGCAACGCCACATTCACCGAAGGCGGAAAAAACTCCGCCGCCAGCGCCGCACCCGGCGGAAGCAGCGCGCTGATCATCACATTCGTATAATCCCTCCGCAGCGAACGCTCGACAATCCTCACCTCCACCCGAACTTGCGGGGGGTCCATCCGCGCCGACCACGCCTCGCTCGGCGGAACCAGGTTCCGGTTCAATTGAAACGAGCGTAACCGCCCTTCAAGATCCAGTGGCACCGTCTTCACCGACTCCACCCCCGCGATCCGTTGAGCCGGACCCCGCAGCACCACATTCGACGGCGTCACCACCACCCCCTCCTGCACAAATCCCTCCGGCGGCTGCCCGAGAATATCCGCCACCACCGGAACCAACTTCTCCTGCTCCCGGTCCAGCACCAAACGCACCTCCCCCGGATCCACCTGCACCGCCCGCACCGCCTTCGGCGCACGCACCATCGATGGCGTTAACTCATAGATCCCCACATCCTCGTGACGGAACCGGGTCAAATCCAACACCACCTCCATCTGATCGCGCGTCAAAAACCGCACATCCAGTTGCGATCCCCGCACCAGAATATTCACCTCGCTCACCGAACGCTCCTGAATCGCCCACCCCTCGTCGAGCAGGATCGTCAACGGAACATCCGCGATTAAATGCTCAAAACTTGTCGCATCCCGGATCGCCAGCCACGTCCCGATCGCGATCAAAATCGCCAAAATCTTCTTCCCCAGGTTGTCCAGCAACCAGGATAACAAGGAATCAAGTATCCGCACGGGCCCCCTCCGCGGCGCCGGCCGCCTTTGCCTCCACACCTTTGCCCTGATTTCGCGAAAACCACCCCAGAAAACGACTGTTCGACCCCGCCTTGCTCTCCCGCCCCGACGGCATCATGATCGACGTCAGCAACCGTTCCAGACGTTCCTCATCCAACCCCCGCCGCAAACGACCCTTGTACGCCACCGACATCGCCCCCGTCTCCTCCGACACCACCAGCGCCACCGCGTCCGTCTCCTCCGTCAACCCGATCGCCGCCCGGTGCCGCGTCCCCAGCGCCTTGTTCAAATCCGACTTCTGCGACACCGGAAACACACACGCCGCATAACTGATCTTGCTTCCCGAGATGATCACCCCGCCATCGTGCAACGGCGTCCGCGGATAAAAAATGTTGATCAACAATTCCGGGGAAATATCCGACTGCAGCTTCACCCCCGCCGTATTGTAGCCGCTCAACGGCGTGCTCCGCTCGATCGCAATCAAGGCCCCGATCTTCTGCTCCGACATCCGCAGCATCGCCTTGAGCACCGCATCCAGCGCCGTGCTGTCCTGCGGCGTCGACGCAAACCGGTGCCGCCTCCCCAACTCCTCCAACACCCGCCGGATTTCCGGTTGAAACACCACCAACACCACAAACGCAAGGTACACCGGCGACCGCTGCAGCAACCAATTCAACGTGTCGAACCGGAAAATATTCGTCACCACCATCAACCCCACCAGCAGCGCGATCAACCCCGTCAACACCTGCGCCCCCCGCGTCCCGCTGATGAACCGGAGGATGTAGTAGAACATCACCGAAAGAATGGCGATCTCCACCACACCTTCAACGCCGGGAAATGGAAAAAAATCAAACCGCATGCCCTCAAGACCTTTCGGCGGTCAGCATATCCATGACCCTTAACAGATCGCAAGTTTCCTTTACATCATGAACCCGGAAAATCGACGCACCATGCACCCGCGCAAACGCCGCCGCCCCCAAACTTCCCCCCAGCCTCTCCCCCACCGGCCGCCCCAGCAGCTCCTCAAACATCCGCTTGCGCGATACCCCCACCAGCACCGGACACCCCAGCGTCCGCAACGTGGGAAGTCCCCGCAACAGCCCGAGGTTATGCTCCAGACGTTTCCCAAACCCAATCCCCGGGTCCACCACCATTCGATCCCGCTCCCCCCCCCCCCCCCCCCCCGCCCCCCCCCCCC
>DAOLCW010000018.1:0-41261 GCA_035327665.1 Kiritimatiellia bacterium | reverse complement strand
GAACTTCTTCACCGGCGGGGTAAACCCGCCGGGGTCGGGGAGGTGGGTGGTGGCGGCGGGGGGATAGGGTGGAATTGCTTCACCGGCCACGCGAGGTGGCCGGGATCGGAGAGGGCGGGATAAACCCGCCGGGTTCGGGGAGGTGGGTGGTGGTGGCGGGGGGATAGGGTGGAATTGCTTCACCGGCCACACGAGGTGGCCGGGATCGGAGAGGGCGGGATAAACCCGCCGGGTTCGGGAAGGTGGGTGGTGGCGGCGGGGGGAGAGGTTGTAGCCACACTGGTGTTCGTTACATCGTTCAATGAGTGGGTCACATTGACCGATGAAGAAACGACGGAAGGTAAGACTTTGCCGGATGTAGACGAAGAAATTGGTGGAGGGTAAGGGAGTCGAACCCTCGACCTCTTGAATGCCATTCAAGCGCTCTCCCAACTGAGCTAACCCCCCAATTTCTTCACTAACCCTCTTCATCGAGTTTTCCGCGATGAACTTCGCGGTGGGTCGATTTGAGTGGTGGCAACCTAGTGGAGGGGGATGGGGATGTCAAGCCCGTTCAAACAACGTGTTCATGACCCCATCGCGGGGAGGGAGAGGGTGAGGCTAAGACAAGAATCTCTTCAGGTTCGCTTGACGATGGATGCGGGAGTTCTTACTGTTGAAGGCGATATGCGTAGTGCAATCAGTTTGAGCCCCGGGAATCGCGCTTCATGACCACACTGACCCGCTTGCTCCGTTTTTCGTTGTCCGCAGTGATCGCGGGTTGGCTGCTGGGAATGCCGTCCGAGTCGAGAGCTTCTGCAGCCAAGCTCGATGAAGATTTTGAATTTGCGTCGAGGTTGATCGATGCGGGGTTTTCGGATTTTGCCCTGAAGATGGTGGACGAGATCGTTCGCCGGAATCCGGGGGAAGCGGACCGGGCGAATTTGATCCGGGCGCAAAGTATGATTGCGGCCCGGCGGTTTGCCCAGGCGGAGGAGGCGATCCGTCAGCTCGGGGTGAGTCCGAAGGCGGATGCGGTGCGGCTGGCGTTGGGGAATGCGTACAACGCGGCGGGGGATTTGCAAAATGCCCGGCGGATCTACGATGAGTTTTTTCAGCGGTTTCCGCAATTGCCGACGGATGCGGATGTGCTGCGGTTTTACCGGGACGCGGCGTACCGGTATGGGATGATGCTGGAGCAGGCGGGGGATATCGAGGGGGCGATCCGCTCGTATGACCGGGTGTTGCGGTCGAATCCGGAGCGGCATGTGGAGCGGCGGTTGAAGATGGATCTGGCGGGGTTGTTGATCCGGGAGGCGCGGACGAACACGGGGAAGCGGAATGATTTTCTGCAGCGTGCCCAAAAGTATGTGGAAGAGGTGCAGTGGGGCGGGATCGATGAATGGTTCGGGCACTCGATTGTGCATATGGCGAACATCGAATTGATGCGGGGAAATGACGAGAAGGCCCGCAAGGCGATCCAGGATTACAATGACATTTTCGTGCAGATCGACGATGCGCTGGAGCGACAGGGTCTGCCGCTGGCGTTTAGTCCGGTGGCGGGGGCGAGGTTCCTTCTCGGGGAATTGCTGGAGCGGCAGGCGAAGGCGTTGATGGGGCAGAACCAGCGGGATCAGGCGTTGGGCGCCTATGCCCAGGCGCTTCAAGAGTTTTTCAATGTGTTTGTCCGTTACGCGGAAAGCGACTACGGGCCGGACGCGGGGGGCAAGGCCCGGGAAATTCAGGAGCTGATTGAGCGGGATTTCGGGAGGCGGGTGAATATCGATCTCGCGGGTCAGGAGACGAAGATGGCGGAGACGCAGTTCCGCCGGGCGGAGACGTTGTTCCGCCAACGGGATTTTGAGGCGGCCCGCGATGAGTACCTGCGGGTGTTGAACCTGTATCCGCAGACGCCGCTTTCGGGTCAGGCTTTGGGGAATCTGGCCATGAGTTACGCCCACTTGAACGATCCGTTGATGGTTCAGGTGGTGGCGGGCTATCTGGCCGAGCGGTTCCGGAACGACGAGCGGGCGCCGGTGGCGTTGCTGGCGTTGGGCAAGCATTTCGTGGATGAGAAGGAAGAGGCCAAGGCCCGGGACATTTATGAGTTGTATTTGGCGAACTTCCCGAATCATGACCGGGCGGGGGCGATTCTGTTTTATTTGGCGTCGACGAGTATGCGGGCGGGGGATGATGCGAGCGCGGCGATCTATTTACGGCGGATCATCGATGATTATCCACAGGATCAGTTTTATCCTCGGGCGCTCGGGCAGGTGGCGTGGAGCTTCCACCGTTCGGGTCAATTCGAGGAGGCGGCGGAGATGTTCCGGCGGGTAGTGGCGGATACGGCGCCAAGCCCGGAGCGGGCGACGGCCCAGTTCAATGTGGCGGATTCTCTTATGCGGGCAGGGGATTTCGCGGGGGCGGCGACGGAGTTCCGGACGCTGATCGGATGGTTGTCGCCAGCGGGCAATCCGTACGGGGCGACGGAAGCGGCCCGGGAAACGAACGCGGCGACGCTGGAGCGGGCGGTGTTTCAGCTTGCCAATAGCTTTGCCCGGATCAGCGAGCCGGCGGCGTCGGTGCCGCAGTTGCGGCAGCAGGCGATCCGGGCGTTTGACCAGTTTGTGCGGACGTATCCGGAGTCGGAACTGGCTCCGCGGGCGCTGAGCGGGAAGGGGACGGTGCTGTTGGAGTTGCGTCAGTACGCGGAGGCGTCGAAGACGTTTGATGAACTGGCGGAGCGGTACCCGAATTCGCCGGAGGGTCAGAATGCGTTGTTTTCGCTGGCCCGGAGCGCGATGGAGATCGGTCAGTTTGATCAGGCGGTGGGAGCGTTTAACCGGATGGTGGCGGATGCGGAGCGTTATTCGCCGAACGAGTTCCTGCGGATCGGGCAGTTGATGATCGACAATGGTTTTGCCAATGAAGCGATCAAGGCGTTTGACCAGGTGCCCCGGGATGGGGATCGTTCGCTGGTGGAGCGGGCGTTGTTCGGGGTGGCCCGTGCGCATCAGGCGGCGGGGATCAAGGCGGTCGGGGAGGGACGTCAGGCGGAGGCGGTGGCAAGTTTCGACCGGGCGATTGCCGCGGTGGACGACATGCTGGAGAAGTTTCCGCGTTCGGGTTTGTTTTTCGAGGCGAAGTTCCTGATCGGGGAGGCGCACCGGGATGCGGGGCGTTTCCACGAGGCGGTGGAAGCGCTGCGGGATGTGTTTAATTTTGGCCAGGACCAAGCCCAGCTCGACCGGGCGACGATGGCATTGGCGGCGGTGCAGCGGGGGCACGGGGATTTGGTGGGGGCGCTGGCATCGTACCAGCGGTTGGTGCTGCTTTCAGATCCGTCGAAGCCGGATTTGCGGCCGAAAATCGAGGAGGCGGCGGTGGCGAGCGTGGAGATCGCCCGGGAGTTAAGTCGCTGGCAAACGGTGGTGGATGCAGCGGACCAATACTTGAACATTTTTCCCCAAGGTCAGCATGTCGCGGCGATGCGGCGGGCGCGGGGAGAAGCAATCTTGAGGCTGGCTGAACAGTAATCCGGGGATGACGTCGAAGTTTTTATAGTGAAGGAATGAAGATCATGAAGACCAAGCGGTTTACGTTTGTTTCGCGAAGTGTCCTGCTGGCTGTGCTGGCGGCGGGTCTGGGAGCTTCCCATGCCTCGGGGCAGTTTGTGATTTTGCCGAATGGCAACCGGATTGACGGGACGGATATCCGGTCGCGTCCGAACGGGGAGGTGATTTTGACTACGCCGCAGGGACAGCGAACGTTTGCCCGGGGCCAATACGCGCGGGCGGAGTCGGCCCGTCCGGCGGCGATGGACCGGGCGGCTCAATTGACCCAGCAGGGGAACCACGATGAAGCGATCCGGCTGTTGGAACAGGTGGTCAATGAACACCGCTTCCTGACCTGGGACAACAATGCGCGGGTGGCCCTGGCCCGGGTTCACACTGCGAAGGGGGATCATGCCCGGGCGGTGACAACGTATGAAGAGCTCTTCCGGGCGGCTCCGGAATTTCTGAATGAGAGCGCGGCGGTGTGGGGGTTTCGGAATGCGCTGCTGGAGGCGAAGCAGTTCGACCGGTTGGGCACAGAGCTGGATCAGGCGGTAGCGGGCGGGTCGCGCACGGATGCAGCGCGGGCCCATGTGATGCGGGGGGATGTCAAGCTGGCCCAGGGGAATGTGGAGGGGGCGGTGATGGATTACCTGCGCTCGGCGTTGTTGTTTGAACGGGAAGCGGCGGTGCAGCCGGAGGCATTGTTTAAGGCGGGATTGGGGTTGGAGCGGCTGCGCGATCCCCGGGCCCGGGAGATGTTTCAACGGGTGGTGCAGAACCATCCGAATTCACCGTTCGCCCAGCAGGCGCGGGCGAAGTTGTGATGAGGCTGGTCAAGACGAGCTGACTTGGCATAAACTGACGGCAATTGAATGAGGAGACCGAAGATGAGTAAGACATGGATGGCAATGGGTGTGGTGTTCGCGTTGGCGATCGCCGGATTGACGATTACGGCGTTCGGCCAGGATGTCGCCCCGGGAATGGAACTTGATCCTGCGGCGGCGGCAGCGGCTTCGTCGGACGCGATGAGTTTCGGGCGGATCATCACCAACAGCGGATTCCTCGGGATCATGCTGTGGATCGCGCTGGGCCTTTGTTCGGTGGCGGGGGTGTCGCTGATAGTGGATTCGTTCATCACGATCCAGGAGAAGAAGATCGTACCTCAGTCTTTGGTGGAGAAGGTTCGCGAGGCGATGGAGCAGGGGGATGTGATGAAGGCGATGAACCATTGCGAGTCCGAGCCGGGTCCTCTAGCGAACATCCTGACCGCAGCATTTTCGAATGTGCAGGAAGGGTATGACGTGGTTCAGGAGTCGGTGGCGGTGGCGGCGGACTTGGAGGGGGAGAAGCTGTTGCAGCGGATTTCGTATATTAACGTGGTGGCAAACCTGGCTCCGATGCTGGGGCTGCTGGGCACGGTGCAGGGGATGATTCATGCGTTTGCGGTGCTGGGAACCCAGCAGGCGGGGGCGATGCAGCAGTCGCTGCTGGCGTTAAATATTGCCCAGGCGTTGTACACGACGGCGGGCGGTCTGATTTCTGCGGTGCCTGCGGTGGCCTTCTACTATTTCTTCCGGAATCGTGCGACGAAGATCATTCTCGGGATGGAAGGATTGACCCTGGATTTGATCAAGATGCTTCGCAACGTGGAAGTGGTTTCGGAGTAAAGGGCGGACGATGAGACGGCGATCCGAAATGGCCGGTGTGAACATGACACCGATGATTGACGTGGTATTCCAGTTGATCATCTTCTTCGTGTGCACCATCGAGATGGATCGTCAGGCTCTGGATGAAAGCATCCGGCTCGCGATGGCGCCGCACGGGGCTCCGGTGGAACAAAAGGATCCGCGGGAGGTGACGATCGAAGTGGATTCGCAGGGCCGGATCTTCGTGGCCCGGAACCAGATGACGGAGGCGTTTTTGCGCCAGCAATTGCGGAAAGTGGTCTCGGACCACGGTCCGACCACGCCGATCGTGATTCGGGGAGACGGTCGGACCCGGCATGAGGATATCCGTCGGGTGATGGATGCGGCCTCGTACGCGGGGTTGTGGAAAATCAGCTTCAAGGCGGTTCAGGACCCAGCCCAGTAGCAAGGACATCATGGCGCGAAAACGACAACGGAATCGAACCCACGAGGAGCCGGGCGAGCTTCAGATGACGGCGATGATCGACGTGGTGTTCCAATTGCTGGTGTACTTCATCGTGACGATCCAGCCGCAGGATGTGATTACCCATCTGGATGTGTTCCGCCCGTCGCCGGAGTCGCGGCAGGAGCAGCTTCAGACGCCGCCGAAGATGATCCAGATCAGGATTTTTGCGGACGGGATCACCATCAACGACCGGATGGTGACCCTCAACACGCTGAGCGATTTGCTGTCTAAATTAGCGTCGATCGACACCAACCAGACGATCATGATCATGTGTACGGCGCACTCGCAGCACGAGGATCTGATTTCGGTGTTGGATTTGTGCGCGAAGGTGGGATTGCGGAATTTGTCGGTGATCAGCACCAATTAGCGGGAGTGGGTGATGAACGAGATTGAAGATGTCACTAACATTAAACGGAAAAAGCTTCGCAAACAGAAGCTGGAGCGGATTTTCGGGTCGTTTGGCGGGGTGTTTTTTTATGTGGTGTTGCTGCTGGTAGGGGCCCGTTTTCTGGTCATGCATGTGGAGGAGCGCGGGCAGACCATTGAAGTGCAGATCATGGATGTGGAGACGGTGGATCTGGAGGAGTTCGAGCAACAACTGGAGCAGATTGAGGAGCTTCAGGATTTGACGGATATGATCAGTCCGCAGGATATGTTCGACATGAACCAGCCGCCGGAGGTGGACACGAGCATGTCGGATTCGATGGATATGGATCTGGCGGATTTGAATGTGGTTCAGGATTTTCAGAGTCCGCTGGTGTTGCGGGGGTTGTATGCGGGGCGTTCGGAGGAGGGGCGGTCGCGGTTGCTGGCCCAGCACGGGGGGCGGTGGGCGGCCCAGACGGAAGCGGCGGTGAACCGGGCGTTGGTCTGGCTGAAGAACAATCAGCAGGATGATGGTTCGTGGCGAGCGGGCACGGGGGGAGATACGGGGGACCGGATGCGGGTGGGGATTACCGGGCTGGCGTTGCTGGCGTTTTTGGCCCATGGGGAGACGCCGGCGTCGGCGGAGTTCGGGCGGACGGTGGAGAAGGCGATCCGGTTTCTCGCGGACCGGCAGACGCCGTCGGGGCATTTCATCAATACCGATGATGCGGAGAACGCGAACTACAAAGCGGGGACGTATGGCCATGCGATCGCAACGTATGCGATCAGCGAGGCGTTTGCGTTGACCCGGATTCCTTCGCTGGGGCCGGCGATGGAGAAGGCGGTGGATGTGATCATGAAGGGTCAGCAGACGGGGGGCGGCTGGTTTTATCGTTATGAGAAGGGGAGTTCGGTCAACAATTCGGTTTCGGTGTGGCAGATGCAGGCGTTGAAAGCGGCCCAGATGGCGGGGGCGAAGAATCCGGGACTGAATGATTCCCTGAACCGGGCGGCGGAGTTTTTGAAGACCCGGCAGCATGAGTCGGGGCGGTTTTTCTACATTCAGCCGCATATTCAGGCGGCGCGTCAGGAGGACTACGGGATCACGGCGGCGTCGGTCTTGAGTTTGCAGTTGCTGGGCCAGGCGAACAGCCGGGAGGCCCGGTTGGGGATGCAGGAGCTTCGGGGCGCTTCGGTGGAGTGGGAGAGACCTCCGACGTGGGCGATGAGCGAATGGTACTATATTACCCAGACGAAATTCCATACCGGGGGACAGACATGGCGGACGTGGAACGACCATTTTGCCCCGGTGTTTATCCGTTCGCAGAACGGGGATGGAAGCTGGGCGTCGCCGGCCCGGTCGGGGGCAAATATCCCGTTTGGGTTTGAGCATTTCTTCGGAGATGCGTTTAGCACGTCGATGGCGGTGCTGACATTAACGGTGTATTACCGTTTCCTGCCGACGTATCAGGCGATCGCGGTGGAGGAGGAAGCTCCGCGTCCGCAATCGAACGAGATCCGGATCGAGATTATCTGATCCGGTTCAGGTTTTTCCGAACTTGCGGTCGAGTTCCTGCCAACTGGTAAGGATGACGGTGGGTTTTCCGTGGGGGCAGGTGTAGGGCATCGCGGTTTGGGCGAGTTCTTCAAGAAGGCGGTAAAGCTCCACGTCGTGAAGATCCGTGGTTCCTTGAACCGACCGTGCGCAGGCGATGCGGGCAACGTGTTCATGAAGCATGGCCTTGCCGGCGGCGCCTTTGCCGCCTTGTTCGAGCTGGGCGGCAAGATCGGGGAGGAGGGATTGGGCAGGGATGTCGGCGAGGCAGGCGGGGAGGGCATCGACGAGGAAGGTGTCGCCGCCAAAGGGTGAAATGCCGAAGCCGAGGGCTTCGAGTTCGGGAATCCATTTGGCGATGAGGCCGGCCCGGAGAGGGGGGAGGGTGATGGTTTCGGGTTGAAGAAGGCCCTGGGAGAGGGTTTGCCCGGCTTGGCCGAGAGCCTTCATGAAGCGCTCGAAGAGGATGCGCTCATGGGCGGCTTGAGGATTCATGAGGATCATGCCGGCTTCGGTTTCGATGATCGCAAAACCATTTTTTAGTTTACCGACGAGTTTGCCGTGAGGCCAGGGGTGTCGGGGCGTGGATGGCGGGGGCGGAGTGGTGGAGGAGGACGGGGGAGGTTCGACTCGCGGGGCGGCTTGGGGGCCGAAGGAGGGGAGGGGTCCGATGTCGATGTGGGGCTTACGGGTGGGGAAGTTGAGGTTGGGGAGACCTTGGGGGCGGGGCGGCGGGGTGAAGGGTCGATGGGTGACGGGCGGGGTGGCGGTGGCTGGTGGAGGGGAGTTGGGGGATGAGGTTTGAGGTCCGCGCAGGGCGATGGAGATGGCTTCGATGAGGAGATCGCGAATTTCGCTGGCGTTGCGGAAGCGGACTTCTTTTTTCATAGGGTGGACGTTGACGTCCACCAGTTCGGGTTCGCATTGGATAAAGAGGTGGCAGACGGGATGGCGTCCGCGGGGGAGTTGGCCTTGGTAGGCTTGGCTTAGGGCGTAGCCGATGACGGCGGCGGAGGCGGGGCGGCCATTGATGAAGATGAGCTGTTCCTGGCGGTCGGCGCGGTGATGGGTGGGTAGGCTGGTGAAGCCGTGGATGTGGTAGCCGTGGCGCGCAAGGGAAAGGGGAAGGAGGGCGTTGGCGTGGTCGGGGCCGTAGAGTTCGCGGATACGTGCGAGGGTGTCGTCGGCAGGGGGGAGGTGGGCGACTTCGCGTTCGTCGAAGGTGAGGCGGAAATGAATGGCGGGGTGGCTGATGGCGTAGAGATGGAACCAGGTCCGGATGTGTTGCTGCTCGGTGGCGGTGGCACGGAGGAATTTGCGGCGGGCGGGGACGTTGAAGAACAGGTTGCGGATTTCGATGGAGGTACCGGGGGGGGCACCGGCCGGGGAGACATCGAGGAGTTTTCCTCCGGAGAGCTGGAGGCGGGTGCCTTCATCCTGATCGTGGGGGCGGGTGGTGAGGGTGAAGCGGGAGACGGAGGCGATGGCGGCAAGGGCCTCGCCGCGAAAGCCAAGGGTGCCGACGCGTTCGATGTCGTCCACGTCCTGGATCTTGCTGGTGGCGTGGCGTTCGATGGCGAGGAGGGCGTTGTCGCGGTCCATGCCGCTGCCGTTGTCGGTGATGCGGAGGAGTTTCTTGCCGCCGTCGACGGCTTCGATTTCGATGTGGGTGGCCCCGGCGTCGATGGCGTTTTCGATGAGTTCCTTGAGGGCGGAGGCGGGGCGCTCGACGACTTCGCCGGCCGCGATCTTGTTGATCACATGGTCGGAGAGGATGCGGATCGGCGGGGGCGGGGTCATGTGGAGCCGGGGGATCACGTTCCGGTTCACACGGCGGTGGCGGTGGCGTCGGAGGGTGTTGGCGGGGAGGAGGACAGGGGTTTGTTCTGCAATTCGTCCTTGAAGCTTTTGTAGGCCTTGCGATAGCGCTCGCGCTCCTGGGCATCGAGTTTCTCGGTGTTGGCTTGCTGTAGCGTTCGGTATGGCCGGTGGCCGAGGCGGAGAAGATGCCAGAGACCGTGGAAGATGTCGTCGGCGCGGCGCCGGTAGTGCATGGCGGGGAGGACGCATTCCTCGGGTTTGGCGTCGAGGAACTGGCAGAGGAAGCCCTCTTCGCCCTCGAGGTGGGACTGGTGCTGCATCATGGAGTGAGCGGACTGGACGTTGTGAGAAATCAGGCGGAGGAAGTGAAGGAGATCGTGCTCTTCCTGGGTGGACTGGGGGGATTTGGTGGCGAAAAAGGCGTGAAACTGGGAGGTGTTGAGGAGGGTGAGGACGTTGTCGACGTGGGCGATGCGCTGGTTGGTGCTCATGTCCTGCATGGGCATGTAGAGCAGCTCGACGGCGCGCTCGAAGCAGGCATCGCGGCGGGCGAGGTGGATGGGCCGGTTGAGGTTGAAATCGCGGGAACTCACGGGAAAAGGTATAGCAGGGATGGCCGGGGAGGACAAGAAAGGGAAACAAGGGGACTTTCGGTTGCGCGGCGAGCGGAGGGGAGGGTAGGATCGGGGGCATTTATGCGCAGCCGGGATGTTTTAATCTATAAGGTCGTGCGGGGACTCGCTTGGTGCGTGGCCCGGTTGCCGCGTGGTGTCGCGGAGGGATTGGGGCGAGGAGGGGGGCGGTTGTTTCACTTTTTTGCGGGTCGAAAGCGGGAGATGGCCCGCCGGGAGTTGGCGCGGGTGTTTCCGGATTGGCCAGAGGAGCGTTGCCGGGCCACCGCGCGGGAGGTGTTTGAGGGGGTGGGCTTGAACGGGGTGGAGCTATTGCAATGGTACGGGGGATCGCGGCACGACCCGATGACCCGGGTGGTGATCAGCGAGGAGGGGAAGGCGATCTTCGACCGGTTGCACCGGGAGGGACGGGGAATGCTGGCGCTGGTCGGGCATGTGGGGAATTTCGACTTGCTGGCGATGTGGACGGCGATGAGGTATCCGTCGGCAGTGATCGTGAAGGCGATCAAAAATGCGGGGGTGAATGAAGTGATTCGGGATTTGCGTATGCGTTCCGGGTTGCAGTTGTTGCCGGCGAAGCACGCGTACCGGGATGCCCTTCGCTGTTTGAGGAAGGGGATGTTCGTGGGGGTGATCATCGATCAGAATATGACGCGTGACCGGGGGATTTTTGTGGAGTTCCTGGGGCGGCCGGCATGCACGACCCCGGGGTTGGCGATGATGGCGGCCCAGTCGGGGGCGCCGGTGGTTCCGTGTTTCATGCTTCGCCGGGGAGGTGGGCATGAGGTGGTGGTTGGAGAGCCGATGGAGCCTCCGGAATCGAGGTCCGGAGAGGCGATTCATGCGGCGACGCAGCATTATACGAGGCTTTTGGAGGAGGTGGTGAAGGCTTATCCTTCACAATGGATCTGGATGCACAACCGTTGGCGAACGCAGCCGGAAGCATCGGGAGAGGAAGGTTGATGAAGGTCGGGGAGCGGGTGGCCCGGGTGAAGGGCTTGCGGGTGGAGGTGGGGGCAGAGGCGCGAAGGCTACGGGTGGTGGACGGGGTGTCGCTGGAGGTGGGGGAAGGGGAGACGGTGGCCTTGGTGGGGGAAAGCGGTTCGGGCAAGTCGGTAACGGCGTTGGCGTTGACCCGACTGCTGCCGGAGACGACGTTTCGTCAGGAGGCGGACCTGCTGGAGGTTGCGGGGCATGAGGTGATGGCTCTTTCGGCGCGAGGGCTGCGGGGGTTGCGGGGGCGAGAGGTGGCGTATGTGTTTCAAGACCCGGCGGGGACGTTGAATCCGGTGATCCGGGTGGGGGATCAGGTGGCGGAGGCGATCCGGCTGCATCAACCGAAGGTGAACGCGAAGGTGGAGTCGGTGAACTGGTTGGGCCGGGTGGGGCTTCCGAATCCGGAAGGAGTAGCCAGGCGCTATCCGCATGAATTGAGCGGGGGGATGCAGCAGCGGGTGGTGGTGGCGATGGCGCTGGCGTGTGGTCCCAAGCTACTGATTGCGGACGAGCCGACCACGGCCCTGGACGTGACGGTGCAGGCGCAGGTGCTTCGTTTGCTGGGAGAACTTCGGCGGGAGTTGAATCTTTCGGTCTTGCTGATCACCCACAATCTGGGTTTGGTGGCGGGGATGGCGGACCGGGTGTTGGTGATGTATGCGGGGCGCATTGTGGAGGCAGGACCAACGCGGGATCTGCTGACCCGTCCCTGGCATCCCTACACTCAAGCCCTGTTGCGGGCGGTGCCACGGGTGTCGGGTCCGAAGTCGGCGCTGGAGGGGATTCCGGGTTCTATTCCCCATCCATCGAGACTTCCTCCGGGTTGCCGTTTTCATCCGAGATGTCCGGTTGCCCGGGTGGCTTGCAAGGTCGAAGATCCGGAGCTGCGGGAGCTTGGAGGCGGGCGGCAGGTGGCGTGTCCGTATGCGGAGGCGGGAGGATGAGAGAGACTCCGGATGAATTGATCGAGGTGAAGGATCTTTGGGTGGTGTATGGAAAGGGGGAGGCCCGGGTGGAGGCGGTTAAGGGGATCGGGTTCAAGGTGAAGGCGGGCGAGCTGGTGGGACTGGTGGGGGAAAGTGGATGCGGAAAAACATCGACAGGTCGGTGTCTGGTGGGACTGGAAACACCGACCCAAGGGACGATGATGTGCCGGGGGCGGGCGGTGTCGGAGTGGCTGGGGAGGTCGGCCCGGGCGTATCGGCGAAAGGTGCAGATGGTGTTCCAGGATCCGATGGGTTCGTTAAATCCACGGATGACCATCGGGGCGTCGCTGGGGGAAGTGTTGCAGGTGCATGGACTGCCTTCGGTGGTGGAGGGTCGGCGAGTTCTTGATGCGGCGTTGGAGGATGTGGGGCTGCCGCCTGATTTGGGGTTGCGTTATCCACATGAGGTCAGCGGAGGGCAACGTCAGCGGGTGGGTTTGGCGAGGGCGTTGCTGCTGGAGCCGGATGTGATCATCGCGGATGAGCCGGTGTCGGCCTTGGATGTTTCCGTGCAGGCCCAGATCTTGAGGTTGATCCGGGAGTTGAGGGAGAGGCGGGGTACGGCGTTTTTGTTTATTGCCCACGATCTGGCTGCGGTGCGGTCGGTTTGTGACCGGATTTTGGTGATGTCCAAGGGGGAGATTGTGGAGGAAGGACCTACCGAGGAGGTCTTCGAGAACCCCCGGCATCCTTACACACGGATGCTTTTGGAGTCGGTACCGGATCCGGGACGGTTCGATCCGGTGTGGTGAGGGCTTTCCTTTTCCATACGGACATGGTACCCCTGTGCGCTTTTCCGGCGGGTTGCTCCGCCCACCAATCGAGCAGATTATGAATTCATCCACGTTCGCCACGGCATCGCCACCCGAGGACAGCCCGGCCTTACCGCCCGGCACGTTCGAGTTATTGGCGGTCGATTCGGGCTCGAAGGCCCGGCGGGGCCGTTTAACCACGGCCCATGGCACGGTGGAGACGCCGGTCTTCATGCCGGTGGGGACGCAGGGCACGGTCAAAGGCATGTCGCCGGATGATATTGAGGACTTGGGATACGAAATTCTGCTCGGGAATACCTACCATCTAAATGACCGTCCGGGAGCGGAATTGATCGAGGAAGCGGGGGGGCTTCACGCGTTTATGAACTGGCCCCATGCGATCCTGACCGATAGCGGGGGGTTTCAGGTGTTCAGCTTGACCCGGCTGCGGAAGATGACCGAGGACGGGGTGGAATTCCGGTCGCCGGTGGACGGGACGCGGCATTTTATCGGCCCGAAGGAGGCGATGGCGATCCAGCGGCGTCTGGGGTCGGACATTGCGATGGTTTTTGACGAGTGTCCGCCGTTTCCCTGCACCCGTGAATACGCTTGCCAAGCGGTGGAACGGACCCTATCGTGGGCCGCTTCATGTGCTGACCAACCCCGTGCGCCGGGCCAACTTGTGTTTGGAATCGTACAGGGAGGGGAGCATGCGGATTTGCGCGAACGTTGCGCCAAAGCGCTGGTCGAGATGCCGTTTGACGGTTTCGCGGTGGGCGGGGTCAGCGTAGGCGAGCCGGAGAGGATGATTCTCCCCGGGGTCGAGGCCGGAGTCGAGTTCCTTCCGTGGGACCGTCCCCGGTACCTCATGGGCGTAGGTGTGTTCGATCAGATGATCGAATCCATTGCCCGCGGAATCGATATGTTCGATTGCGTGATGCCGACCCGGATGGCCCGCAACGGCAACGCGCTGACCCGTGAGGGGAGGGTGGCCATGAAAAACGCGGTCAACAAGCGGGCTTGGGGACCGGTGGAAGAAGGTTGCGGGTGCTATGCGTGCCGGAATTTTTCCCGGGCATACATTCGCCACCTGTTGAATGTGAACGAGATACTCGGGGCGAGGTTGCTGACCATTCACAACCTCTACCGGTATAACGAATTGATCCGGGAAATCCGGGTGGCGATTGAAGGGGGAACCTTCGGCGCTCTCCGGGAGGAATTCCGGCGGCGTCGGGAAGAGCCGGGGCTGAAGACAAACGAAGGAGCATGACGATGATGGATGTGAATGCATGGAGTTTGATGGCGATGGGCCCCGCGCCGGGCGGCCCGGGAGAAGGTCCGGGCGGCGGGTTCCTCCTCGGGTGGATTGCGATCATGATCGCGATTTTCTATGTGATGATCATCCGGCCCCAGAAGCGGCGGGAAAACGAGCGCAAGGACTTGCTCAAGGCGATTAAAACCGGCGACCGGGTGTTGTTTAGCGGGGGGATGATCGGCCAGGTGGCGAATGTCAAAGAGAAAACGTTCGTCATCAAAATTGCCGATAAAACCAAGGTGGAAGTGCTTCGGGGGGCGGTAACGTCGGTGTTGAGCAAGGACGATCTTCCTTCGGATGCAGAGGAGTTGCCGGAAGCCTCGAAATAATACGGTCGCGGCCAGTAATTTAGGAGTAGTTGGATCATGGAAAAGAATGTGTTGTGGAAGTGGCTGTTGTTGTTCTTGATGGCGGTGGGGTCGCTGGCGCTGGTAACCCCGGTCAGCGAGAAGGTGAAGCTGGGCCTTGACCTCCAAGGGGGCATCAGTTTTGTGGTCGCGGTAGACCGGGAGGATTTGACCCGGATGCTCCGGGAGGAGCGCAGGGACAGCACCCCGGAGGAGATCGAGCGGGAAATCAACGAGCGGATCCGCAACTCCCAGGATGTGGTGGTGGAAGTGATCCGGAACCGGGTGGACGGGATCGGGATTGCCGAGCCGTCGATCTTCCCGCGGGGCGACGAGCGGGTGGTGATTCAGCTTCCCGGAGTGGACGAAGCCAAACAGAAGGAAGCCCGTGACTCCATTATGAGCGTGGCCCTTCTCGAATTCCGGTTGGTGCATCAGAGCAGCGACGAGTGGGTGAGCGAATTGTTTGCTCAAGGACTGGCCCCGCGCGGGTTCCGGATTTCCGATGCGGGCCGTCAGCTTTACGTACGCGATCCGGCGGCCGTGCCAGATGCGGCGATGGACCGGGCGTTTTGGGCGGACATGAGGCGGTTCGCTCCCAAGCCGCGCAGCGAATTCATGCTGATGCGCCGCCAGGACCCGGTGACCCGGGCGGTGACCTACTCGCCTGCTTACATCGAGACCCGGACGCAATTGACGGGTGACGCGCTCCGCTCGGCCCGGGTGGAGTACGGAACGTTCAACGAGCCCCGGATTACGCTTGAATTCAATGCCCGGGGAGCCCGCGACTTTGCCCAGGTCACCCGCGACTATTCGCCTCGCGGCCAGCGCAACCTCGACAACGACGAGGGCCGGCAACTGGGGATTGTGCTCGACGGTACCCTTTACTCCGCTCCGGTTCTGCGGACGCCGATTCTCGACGGCCGGGCGGAAATCACCGGCGCATTCAGCGCCACCGAGGCCCAGCGACTGGTCAATGTTCTCCGGGCCGGCTCGTTGCCGATTCCGGTGGAGATCATCGAAGAGCGTCAGGTCAGCCCGACCCTGGGCCGCGACTCCATTCAAAGCGGGGTGCAGGCGGCGATGTACGGCGCAGCCCTGGTTGTCTTGTTCATGTTGGTTTATTACCGGGTGGCGGGATTGGTGGCGAACCTGTCGCTGTTTATGGTCATGTTCCTGCTTCCGGTCGGAATGTATGTGGCGGCGGGCTTTTTGGCCATCATCGCGGGGGGAACCGAGGCGGGCACGGTGGGACTGCCGGTGATCACCATGCCGGGGATCGCGGGCATCGTGCTGACCATCGGTATGGCGGTGGACGCGGCGGTGATTATTTTTGAGCGTATGCGTGAGGAGCAGGAGGCGGGCAAATCGGTGACCACTTCCATTCAGGCCGGATACGAGAAGGCGTTCAGCGCAATTCTCGACTCCAACGTGACCACGGTGCTGACAGCGGTGATCCTGTTCTGGCAGGGGTCGGGGCCGATCCGCGGCTTTGCGGTCACCTTGTGCGCGGGGATCATTATCAGCATGTTGATCGCCCTCGTGTACATGCGGGTGTTCCTGAACGCCTCGGTCAAGCTGTTCAAGCTCGAGAAGTTCAACATGATGAAGATCGTGCGGGCGACGAGCTTCGACTTCCTCGGCAAGCGGAAGATGGCCCTGGCCCTCTCGGCGGTGATTATCGCGGGAAGCTCGGTAGTGTTTTTCCAGAAGGGGAACGCGAACTTCAATGTGGATTTCACCGGGGGCACCTCGTTGATCTTCCGTTTTGCCGACCGTCCTTCCACCGAGGACGTGCGCAATGCCCTGACCGGTCAGGGGTTTGTCAGTCCGATGATCCAGTTTGAGCGTGACATCGCGCTAACCGGGGGCGAGCTTCGCGAGTTGCTCGATGTGCGGGTTTCGTATGAAGAAGGCGATTCAGCCCGTGAGTTCATGCTCTCGCATTTTGCTGCGAACGGACTCGAACTGGTCCAGACCGAAAGCATCGGTCCGCAGGTTGGTGAAGAGCTGAAGCGCAGCGGGATGTGGGCGATCGTCTTCGCGATGCTGGGCATCGTATTGTACCTTTCGCTGCGGTTCGAGTTCGCGTTCGCGGTCGGCGCGATCGCGGCGGTGTTCCACGACGTTTTGATCGCAATCGGAATCTATTGTCTGCTCGGCAAGCAGATCAGCTTACCCATCGTGGCGGCCTTGTTGACCATTGTGGGGTATTCCGTCAACGATACCATCGTGGTGTTCGACCGGATCCGGGAGAACCGGGCCCTGTTCAAGAACCGGCGGTTCATGGACATCTGCAATATGACGATCAACCAGACCTTGAGCCGTACCATTTTGACGTCGGTGACCACCCTGTTGACGGTGACCATGCTCCTGTGGTTCGGCGGGGGCGCAATCAACGACTTCGCCCTGCTGTTGTTCATCGGGATTATCGCGGGGACCTACTCCACGATCTTCATCGCTACCCCGGTGGCCGCGATGTGGCACCGGGACGAGGACCATGCGGCTCCGTTGAAGGACAAGGAAGTCGCGGCGAAGACCGGAAAGTACGTGAAGGCCTGATCCGGGCATGAGCCGGCTCCCGCATCCCCGGCTCGCGCGGACGTGGAAGGTTGCCTCGAGCGACCCCGCTGCCGCCGGGAAGCTGGCCGGGGAGCTGGGGCTTCATCCGGTGGCGGCGGCCCTTCTGTCCGGGCGAGGATACGCGGATCCGGTTGCGGCCAGGACGTGGCTTGAGGCTTCGCTGCGTGACGTAAGCGATCCCTTTCGGTTGCCGGGGATGAGCCAAGCGGTGGAGCGGCTTGGGCAGGCGATCCGGAATGGCGAGCGTATCACCATCTTCGGCGACTACGATGTGGACGGCCTCACCAGCACCGCGTTGTTGACCCGCGTGCTTGCCCGGCTGGGGGTGGTTGCCTCGCCGGTGCTACCCCTTCGCATGGAGGAAGGGTATGGCTTGTCGTTGGAGGCGCTGGATCGATGCCTTGAATCAACCCGACCGGACTTGATTGTAACCGTGGATTGCGGCACGGGATCGGTGGCCGCCGTGAACAAGGCGCGGGACGCGGGAGTGGATGTGATTGTGACCGACCACCATCAGCCGGGCCCGGATGTTGCGTCAGCGGTCGCGGTGGTGAATCCACGGCTGGGCAGTGATGCCTCCCAGCATGTCCTCGCCGGGGTCGGGGTGGCGTTCAAGCTCGCTCATGCCCTTTACAAGCAAGGGATTGCGGAAGGCACCATCCCGCGTGCGGTAGCCGACAGCCTCAAAGAGGAGCTTGATCTCGTGGCGATTGGAACGGTTGCGGATATCGTTCCGTTGACCGGCGAAAACCGGATCCTCGTTCAGGCGGGATTAAAGCGGCTACAGACCACGAGTCGTCCCGGTTTGCTTGCGTTGAAGGAGGCAGCGGGCATCCGGGGAGAGGTCGGAACGTATGAAGTGGGGTATTTGATTGGACCGCGCCTGAACGCCTCGGGCCGCCTCGGCAATGCCCTTGCCTCGCTGGAAATCCTTTTGACCGATGATCCGAACCGGGCCAGCCATCTCGCGGCGGGGCTCGACGCGGAGAATCGCGAGCGGCAGGGGATAGAGAGAAAGCTGGCGGAGTCGATTATGTGTCGTCGGGATGTCGATTTCGATCCTGCTCGTGATCTGTGCGTGATCGAGGCGGGGGAGGGGTGGCATTCCGGGGTGATCGGAATCGTGGCGTCCCGGCTTGTCGCCCGCTACCATCGCCCGGCGGTGGTGGTTTCCTTCGACGAAGACGGACGGGGCCGGGGCTCGGGACGGAGCATTGCCGGATTCGATCTGGCCTCGGCCTTGCAGACATGTTCGAGGCATCTCGTCAAATGCGGGGGACACGCAATGGCGGCGGGATTGGAAATCACCCGTGACAACTTTCATGCCTTTTCCGCGTCGTTCGAGGCATGGGTCAGGGAAGAACTGGCAGGCCGGGATCTGCACCCGACCCAGCGGATCGATGTTGAGGCGCGGGCGGCGGATTGCACGCTCGCCCTCTTGGACGATCTCGACCGGCTTCGGCCGTTCGGGCCGGACTTTCCCGCTCCGGTGTTCGGGTTGAATCACGTCGAGGTTTTTGGAGCTCCCCGCGAGGTGGGGCAGGGGCATTTGAAGTTCCAGATTCGGCAGGACGGGGCGGTGCTTGATGTGATCGGGTTCGGATTTGCCGACCGGGGACTTCCGGAAGGCCGGTTCGATATCGCAGGAACCCTTCAGCGCGACACCTACGGGCGGGTGGCCAAGCCCCAACTCAACCTGATGGATGTCCGGGCGCCTGCCGGGGATTGACAACCCCGAGGGGCGAAGCTACGTTTTTAACCATGAGGAAGGACATCCAACTGCTTGCTTCGATGCCGTCCGGCCCCCTTGGGCTAGGGCGACTTGCTCGTTTGCGCCTTGCCGCGTGACGGGTCCGCATCGGTTGTTTCCTTCCTGATCATCGATTCGACCCATCCCGCGAAAGGCCGGATGGGTTTTTTTGTCTCTCAACCTGTGACACGAAACGAATAGAGCGAACCATGAAAACACGTGATCCCAATCAAGTCGTGATCTTCGATACCACCCTGCGCGATGGCGAGCAATGCCCCGGGGCGACCATGAACCTCCATGAGAAGCTCGAGGTCGCCAAGCAGCTCGCCCGACTGAACGTGGATATTATCGAAGCGGGCTTCCCCATCGCCTCCCCCGGCGACTTCGAGGCGGTTCACCGGATTTCCGAGATCATTCAAGGGCCCACCGTGGCGGCTCTCGCCCGAATTACCGAAAAGGACATCGCCCGGGCTGGCGAGGCCCTTGCCCCCGCCGCGTCCCGGCGGATCCATACCTTCAGTTCAGGGAGCGACATCCATCTCGAAAACATGATGCGGATGACCCGCGAAGAAAACATCAAGCGGTCGGTGGAGGCGGTACAATTCGCCCGGACCTTCACCGACGACATTGAGTATTCCGCCCAGGACACCACCCGTTCGGACCGGAACTACCTCGTCGATCTTTACACTGCGGTGGCCGAAGCGGGGGCGACGACCCTGAACATTCCCGATACCGTGGGGTACACCACCCCGGGGGAGTTCGGCGACCTCATTGCCTACCTCGTCGAGCGGGTCAAGGTGCCGGGTATCGTTTTTTCCGTGCATTGCCATGACGACCTCGGGATGGCGGTGGCGAATTCGCTGGCCGCAGTGAAGGCGGGGGCCCGCCAGATTGAATGCACGATCAACGGGATCGGGGAGCGGGCGGGAAATTGCTCGTTGGAGGAAGTGGTGATGGCGATGCGGACCCGGGCCGACGTGTACGGGGTGCATACCGGAATCAACACCAAAGAGATCATGCGGTCGAGCCGTTTGGTCAGCCGGATGACCGGGCTGGTGGTTCAGCGCAACAAGGCGATCGTGGGGGCGAACGCGTTTGCCCACGAATCGGGCATTCATCAAGATGGGATGCTGAAACACCGCGAGACCTACGAAATCATGGTTCCGGAGGATGTCGGCCTCACCGGCACCGAGTTGGTGCTGGGCAAACACTCCGGTCGCCACGCTCTCGGCAATCATCTCGCCAACATGGGATTCAAGCTGACCGCCGACGAGCTCAAGGAAGCCTACGAGGCGTTCAAGGTGTTGTGCGATAAAAAGAAGGTGGTGTACGACGATGATCTCATCGCGATCATCCAGGACCAAGCCGCCGGGACACCCAAGATCTACACCCTTGAGCTGCTTCAGGTGTCCACCGGAACGAAGTCCCTGCCCACCGCCACCGTGCGGTTGCGGCATGGCGAGGAAATCCGCGAGGACGCGGCGATCGGAGATGGACCGGTGGATGCATCGTTTAAGGCGATTGACCGGATTACCGGCATCACCGGAACCCTGCTCGACTTCTCCCTTCAGGCCGTGACCAAGGGGGAGGACGCGGTGGGGGAAGTGACGGTGCAGGTCGGCTACGGGGATCACGTGGTTTCCGCGAAAGGCTCGAGCACCGACATCGTCGAGGCGAGCGCAAAGGCCTACCTCAATGCCTTGAACCGATATCTCTTCCTCAAGCAGAACACGCCTCGTGAGGCGTTGGTTGCGGTAGATCAACCGTAAGGGGATCCCCAATTTGGGAGAAGAAACCGCAGGGGTCGGGCCGGGAAAGCACGGATAACCGTCCACCCTTTCCCGCCACGCCCCACTTCTCATACTATTGCCTTTAGCTTCCTGCCATGGAGGATCGCTTGCCGCACGACCGGGCTATGTTCATCATGACTTCGGACGCACCTCACCAATTTCTCATGTGAAGGGCAATCTGTTCTCATCATGTGCGTTCTATGGTGCACTGTAATGAAAACGATGTTGCTTATCCTGGGTGTTGTCGTCGTGATGGCGGGGATGGAGGCGCGCGGGTTGACCGATACCTCGCACCCGTTGGTCCGGTCAGTGCTGGATCAACATTACATTCCGGTCACCTTGTCAGGGAAGGTGGAGGTGGATTTCGGGGTGGCGCTTTACCTGTTTCAGCGCGAGGATATTCTATGCAAGGTGCAGGAGGAGTATGCCCGGCAATTGCCTCCCGGGGAATTGCCGGAATTTGTGGTTGAGCATCAGCCTCCGGACCGGTGGTCCTACGTCAACCGCAAGAATCAACCTTCAGAGATCACGGAAATTTCCCGCTCGATGGATGAGGCCGGGCAGTTGGACGTATTGTACCATGTGTCGGGCCGGAGGTTTTTCGGGGAGTTTGAGTCGTTGGTGTACGTGAGGGTGGTGTCGGACGCGGAAGGGGCATCCACCAGCTACGATGTGCAGGTGTATGCGTATCCGAAGGTGGCGGTGTCCCGCTTCTTCGCCCGCCATCTGAACCTGATCGAACGGTATTTCCGTGGCAAGACAACCGAGGTCACCGAGTTAACGGTGACGATTTGCCGGGGGATTGTCGGAGAGGTCGACGAGTCGACCTGAGCGACGTCCTCAGGCCTTCGGCGCGGAGGGCGGGGTTTTTGCCGGCGCAGAAGTATCTTTTATACGTCCGAGGTATTCGGGGAGTTCGACGCCAGCCATGCCGGCAATTTCCTGCAAGGGGGGGACGGCCTTGATGAGGTTGGAGACAAACTGGGAGGTCGAGGAACCTTTGCCGTCAGCCCCGGCTCCGGAGTCCCACACGGTGATCTTGTCGATCTTGATGTTCTTGATCGCCTCGACCTGACGGGCCACGATGTCCTCGATCTTTTCGACGAGAAGGAAGGTGGCGGCGGATTTCGCGTCGCCGGTGCAGCTTTCCACGAGTTGGCGATAGCCGTCGGCCTTGGCTTCGAGAACTTGACGTACGCCTTTGGCTTCGGCCTCGAACTTCATGAGGACGGCGTCGGCTTCACCGCGGGCCTCGCGGCGGGTTTTCTCCGCTTCGGCTTCGGCCATGATTTCGATTTTGCGTTTTTCGATTTCCTTGCGGACGACTTCCTCGGCATTGAGGCGTTCCTGTTCGGCCCGGTACTGGGCCTGCTGGATGAGCACTTCGGCTTCGCGTTTGGCGACTTCGGCGAGGCGAAGGGCGGCAGCTTGTTTCACTGCGAGTTCGGCGTTGGCATCGGCGATGTTGGCCCGGGCTTTGTTTTCGCCGGTGACCGCCTCAGCTTCCTGACCTTCCACGTAAATACGCTGAAGGGCCTCGGCGCGTTTCTCGCCCTTGGCAGCATCGGCCCGGTTTTCGGCGACGCGGATGGTCTGGTCCCGGACAGCTTCGGATTGGCCGATTGCGCCGGACTTTTCCTGTTCGGCGACATCGACGATGGCCTTGTTGATGGCTTCCGCAGCGGCTTTCTTTCCGATGCTTTCGATGTAGCTGGATTCGTCGGTGATATCGGTAATGTTGACGTTGATGAGGTAGAGGCCGACCTTGTTGAGTTCAGGTTCGACGTTTTTGCGGATGGATTCGAGGAAGCTTTCCCGGTCCTGGTTGATTTGCTCAATGGTAAGGGAGGCGACGGTGAGACGGAGCTGTCCGAAGATGATTTCCTTGACCATATCCTCGATGGAGCGGGGGGGGAGGCCGAGCAGGCGTTCGGCGGCGTTGTTCATGATGTCGGCGGCGGTGCTGATGCCCACGGTGAAGGTGCTGGGAACGTTGATGCGGATGTTTTGCATCGAGAGGGCGTTCTGCAGCGGGATGTTGATGGTCATGGGGGTGAGGCTGAGGAACGCGTAGTCCTGGATGAGCGGCCAGATGAGGGCGCCGCCGCCGTGCATGCACCGGCTGGAATGGTTGCCGGCGATTTTCCCGTAGATCACGAGGATCCGGTCGGACGGGCACCGCTTGTAGCGGGTGGCGAGAAAAACCACGGTGGAGAGGATGAGTAGAACGAAGGCAATGATGATGATGGGCCAAAGCATGGGGGAACTCCGGGGTGGGTTAGATTTTTCGGACGGAAAGGGTTTCGCCATCGAGGACGCGTGCGACCACCACCCGGGCTCCGGTGGGGATGGCTTGTCCGTCCTCGGCGACGGCATTGAGGTGGCGGAGGCGGTTTTGGATGCTGATGCGGACCTGACCGGAGCGGCCTTCGGGGATGGTCAGGTAGACCGAGCCTTCAATGCCGACCGCATTGCGGACATCAAGGGTGCCATCGGACTGAAGCCGCTTCATCATGACGAAGAGTTTGCTGATTACCCAGGTGGTGAAAGCTCCGGCAGCGGTGCCCGCTGCGACCGCAATGAAGGGCTCCTGCTTGTGTTGCCACGACAAGGTGAAGGCGACGAGGCCGAACATCATAAAAAACGCGGACAATCCATGAATGGAGAGGAATTTAAAGCTGACGTCAGCATCCCCGAGGCTGACCTCGCCCCCGTCGTCGCCATCGATGCCAATCAGAGTCAAAAGCATGCGGATGACGAACAGGGAGGTTCCGAACAGCGCGCATCCGAAAAAGAACTTTTCGCTCGGCGATAATTGATTGAGAAATTCGACCACGACCTGCCCTCCTCCGTGCTGTTTGGCAACAGTTCAAAGGTGAGGGGTGGACTTGGCTTCTGGCAAGCCTGAAATCCGGGGATATTTGAGAAGTCCAGTTGACAGACGGGGAGGGGCGAAGGGTATGTATCCATTGGTTTAACGAAAGGGTTTTCCATGCGTACGTTTTGCTGGGTGGCTTGCTTGTGGCTTGGATGGGCTGGCGGGGGGTTGGCTTGGCATCTCGACCGGGAAGTGGTGGGTATTTCGGTGGTTTGGGATGTCGGGCTTGGGACGAATGTTCATGTGGTAGGCAATCATCCCGACCTCGGGGACTGGTCTCCGGAGCGGTCGGTGAAACTGCGGTGGACGAGCGGGAATGTTTGGACCGGTCAGGTGGCGGTGGAAAAGGGGACGGCTCTGGAGTACAAGTTTATCTCCCGGTCCGGTGCGCCGGGGATCAGTTGTGAGGGGGCAAATGTGGTCTGGGAACCGGGACCGAACCGAACCCGTTTCGTAGAGTCCGGTTCGCCACCACCTTCACCGGGCAAGACGGTGTATTATTATTCGGGGTGGACCAGCGCGGTTCTGGTCACGGTGACTGCGACAGGTTTTCCGGTGTACCCCATGGTTGCGGTGGGGCCGGGCCGGACGCCCGGGGAGACGCTGTTCAAGGCCGAGCAGGTCGGGGTGGCGGGGGAGGATCTGGAGTTCGTTCCCAACGGCTGGCTGAATGGCACGAATTACTGGGACAATTCCCCGGAGCCCGATTTCGGCGGGAACTACCGAACTCGTTTGGATGCTTTTCTTTTGCAGGATGGAGATGTGTTTGGTTATTGGCCGTCGAATTCGGTTTCTGCGCCACGGTTTGAGGAGCGCTTTGTAAACTCTTCACATCCGCCGATCGATGGGCGCGCCATCCGGATTTGGTTACCTCGCGGGTATGACAGTCATCCATGGAAACGCTATCCGGTGATGTATTTTCAGGACGGGCAAAACCTGTATCATGGCGCGGATGCCTTTGGAAACGGGGCATGGGATGCGGATCTAACGAGTCGCCGCGAAATCAGCCAAGGCCGGATGAGGGAGATCATTCTCGTGGCCATTGATAATTTTCCCGAACGGCGTCGCTGGGAGTACAATCCACTGGGTGATACCTATCCGGGCGAAGCGGCAGGGCGGGCCGATGCGTATTTACGCTTTCTTGTCGACAATGTCCGTCCAACCTTGGATTTCCATTACCGGACGCTCAACGACCGTCGGAACACCTTGGTGGGGGGCTCCTCGATGGGGGGAATCTTCAGCATCTATGCGGGCTTTGAAACCAATGTGTTCGGAGGTGTGTTGGCGATGTCGCCTGCGTTTACCCGTGCTCCCAATTACAGCGCCAGCTTGGCCGGGAGACCCAAGGGGCCATGGCGCGTGTATATGGACACGGGGAACAATGAGGGCCAGGTCGGACCGCACCCGGGAGGAAACTACTGGGAAGCTCCTTGGGATGGTTACGACCGGCTGCTTGGCCAAGGGTATGCGCCGAACCTCGACCTGTTGATGCGGGTGGGATGCGGCCATGTTCACAACGAGGCCGCTTGGCGAGCCCGGTTACCCGAAGCGATGCGATTTCTGCTGCCGGTGGGAGACGAGCCGAACCGCATTGCCCTTGGAGAATGGCCGCCGGACCTTGAGCTGGCCCAAGAGTCATCGAGCATAGCGTTTGCGACCCAGGGGCGGTGGCGTTACTATGTTGAGCGGGGCTTGCCCGGAGCGTGGCAGTCCGTCGGCGATGCCGTTGTGGAGGCACAACGCTGGGGCGTGGCACATGTTCCTGCCCCCTTGACGAATGGTCCATCAGCCTGGCTCCGCGTGGTCACCGAGCCTGCGGATTAAGCGGGGGTCACCCGGTAAATTTTCCGTTTTTCTGGAAGAGCTTGCCGTCGACGTAGATCGCCCCGCCGTTTCGGAGGTCTTTGATCATGTCCCAGTGGAGGGAGGATTTGTTGACGCCTCCGGTTTCGGTGTAGGATTCGCCGAGGGCGAGGTGGATGGTTCCGCCGATCTTCTCGTCGAAGAGGATGTTGCGGATAAACCGCTGGATGCCGTAGTTCGTGCCGATGCCCAACTCGCCGAGGCGGCGGGCTCCGGGATCCATATCGAGCATGGCGAGCAAATAGTCCTCGTTCTTGGTCGCGCTGGCCTCAACCACTTTGCCGTCGCGGAAGACCAGGCGGATGCCGTCGATTTCGCGCCCGCCGTCGCAGACGGGAAATTCGTAGCGGATGTGGCCGTTGGCCGAGGTTTCGACGGGTCCGGTGAAGATTTCCCCACTAGGCACATTGTGGGTGGCCACGGAGCTGATAAACGTCCGGCCTTTGACGGAGAGGGTGAGGTCGGTGTCTTCACCGACGATCCGGATCTGGTCGGCGTTGCGGAGTTTGGCGATGAGTTTTTGATGCACGCGTTCGAGGTCGTTCCACGCCTTCACCGGGTTGGGGCGATCGAGGTAGTTCGCTTTGAACACAAAGTCTTCGAAATCGCGTAGGCTCATGTCCGCGTCCTGGGCGTAGGCCCGGGTGGGGTAGAGGGTCAGCGCCCATTTCTTGGCAAGGAGAATGCGCCGGATGGGGCGACGACCTTTTGCGAACAGGGCCTGGCGTTTGGGATCGATCCCGGAAAGACTGCGGGTGTTGTCGCTGGACATGATGCGGATGGTGCCATCCATGCTGTTGGCAAAGGCCCGTTCGTATTTGGGCGGGTTGGCTAATTGGTCCTCGTTGGCGATACGGAAGAAGGATTCGGTCATACCGGGGGTGACCATTCGCACAACCGGGTAGGCGCCGGTCCGTAACAGGGCTTCGTAGGTGGCGGAAATCAACGGCTCGGCTTCGGTCGTCCCTTCCACCGAAATGGTTTCCTTTGGCTTGGCATAAATGGAGTACGACGCGAGTAAGTCGGCGAATTTTCGGAGGGCATCACTGTCCATGATGGAGGTTCCTTGTCGATTTGTTCATAAGTCCCATGAGGGATAAAGCCTTTACAATCGGGCATCTTCTTTAATCTGTCCACAAGTTATCAACAGGCCTTGAGGTGGGTCTGAATTTCCATTTTGTCAAGCCGGGAATTTCAAGGTGGGGCCCGGTCGGAAAAAGGGGCGAAAAATGGGTCTAGTAAATCGTTGATAGTGAACGAGTTGAGGAATCGTTTAAAAAGCTGTGTTTCGTTGTTGACGCGTGGTGGGGGAAAGTGGTTTAAAGTGGGGCCAAGGACAGCGATATGGAGGACAATAACATCCAGATGGAGGACTTGCTCGGCATGCAGAATGTGTTTGTCGATACCTTCAAGCACAATCTGGATCCGAAGAAGCGCCTGACCATCCCGTCGGAATGGCGGGCTTTGGTGGGCACCCCCGAGCGTTTGTTTGTCCTGCCCAGTACCAATGATCCGTGTCTTTGCGTGTACCCGGCCCGGGAAATGGCCCGAAAGCTTCAGAAGTTGCGGGATGTCTCTCTGGTGGATGAAGCGAATCAGAATTTCATGCGGACGTTGTCGTCGCGCGCGAATTTGGTTCCGTGGGATGCGCAGGGCCGAATCCGGATCAAGGACGATTTGCTGTCGTATGCAGAATTGAAGGACGAGGTGATGCTCGTCGGTGTTTTTACAAGGTTCGAATTATGGAGTCCGGAGCAATGGCAACTAAAACAACCCGAACTGTCGCGTCAGCGACTCGGCGAAGCGGCGCGCTCGATTGGTTTGTAGACCTTCTCCCGTTTCGGCGGGCAGCGGTGTCAAACAAGGCTTTGTCGGGAAGTGGCGAGGACGCCAAACCCTGGCAGGATGTATTCCGGGGAGACCGTGAAGAGGGGGAGTCCTCCCGGTCTTCCCGGCGAACTTCGGCGTGGATGGAGCAGGGCGAATTGCGGTTCGATGCGCCTGCGTCGCCGGTGAAGGAAAAAGATCCGGTGGAAGAGATACTCGACTTTGGGGATGAGCCGGAGGGGGAA
Source organism: Kiritimatiellia bacterium (assembly GCA_035327665.1). GTDB lineage: Bacteria > Verrucomicrobiota > Kiritimatiellia > CAIVKH01 > CAIVKH01 > DAOLCW01. Next base: position 13,868 of record DAOLCW010000018.1, on the reverse strand, counting down.
CTCGAGATGGAGCCCATGGTCCCGGTGGCCCGGCTTTCCTTGCGTGAACCTCGTCCGGTCCCTAGCGCGACCAAGCGTCCGGTTGTGACCCGTCCGGGGAAGCCCGCAGCGGTCCCCATGGCCACTTCGCGAAGAGAGGCTCCCCGGCAGATCGCGCGGTATTTGACGGCGAACGGTGTTCTGCATGGCATGCAGGTGGAAACGGTGCGCTTCGCCCTCCCGGGAAGGGGGCTCACCTCACGATTGAATTTGTGGCGAGGCTCCCCCGACGTGGGGCAGGCACTTTGAGGAAAACCAACCGGGCCAAGGCGTGAAAACCACCCGGCATATCACGGTGTTATTGAAGGAAACGATCGAGGCGATGGCGGTGAGACCCAATGGCTTGTATCTTGATGGAACGCTCGGTGGCGGCGGTCATGCCGAAGCCTTGCTCGAGCGGTCCGGCCCTGATGGGCGTGTTCTCGGCCTCGACCGAGACCCTGCTGCCCTGAGCCGGGCAAGCCAGCGCCTTGCTTCGTATGGCGAAAGGTTTACGACCTGCGAGGGTAGTTTCTTCGACATCGATCAGGTGGCCCGGGCCGCGGGTTTCGACGGGGTCGACGGGGTTGTCCTCGATCTTGGGATCTCCTCGGATCAATTGGACGATCCCGCGCGCGGATTTAGTTTTATGGCCGATGGCCCTTTGGATATGCGGATGAATCCGGCCAAGGGCGAGTCCGCGGCGGATCTGGTGGCCGAGCGATCCGAAGTGGATCTCGCCAACATTATTTGGCGGTATGGCGAGGAGCCGAAGGCACGACGGATTGCCTCGGCCATCGTCCGGGCCCGCGAGGTTGCTCCGGTGGAGACCACCGGCGCATTGGCCCGGCTCGTCGAAGAGGCGGTGGGTGGGCGTCGTGGACGCCATCACCCGGCCACCCGGACGTTTCAAGCCCTCCGCATTGCGGTCAATCGGGAGCTGGATGGACTGCGGGCGGGCCTTCGTTCTGCGCTGGATATCCTCCGGCCCGGTGGGCGCCTCGCGGTGATTTCTTTTCATAGCCTTGAAGACCGCGAGGTGAAGCACCTTTTTCGTGACCATGCCGGCCGCATGGAGTCCCTTCACCAGGGCGGTGCCCGTTGGGTGGGAGAAACGCCCAAAGTTATTCCGGTGATCAAGCACCCGGTGACCCCCGGCGAAGTGGAACTTGCCGCCAATCCCCGCGCCCGTTCGGCCAAGCTCCGGGTGGTTGAGAAAGCGAAGGTGGGTCATGGCTAGGCCCAAACGGAAAAGCCGGAACCGGTTGCGAACCCGCACCCGCAAAACCGTTCAGGTCCGTCTCTACCATGGGGCCTCGTTGCTGGCCTTGCTCGTGGCCGCCGTGCTCAGCCTTGCTTACCTTTCCCTGGGTGCCCGCTCGGAAGAGCTCGGTCGGGAAATCAACCGGCTCGAGAAACGGTTGGAAGCGGTGCGCCGCGACGTTCAGAATGAAGAGTTCAAGTGGTCGCACCTGACCAGCCCGGGCGAGTTGGAGAAGTTGTTCAAGCGCCACAACATTGTGATGAGCTGGCCTCCTCCCGAGAACATTGTTCGTCTTCGCCGGGGGGATCTGCACCTGCGCTTTGCTCAAGCCACCGGAAGGGAAGGGCATGAATGATAAGCGTCAGGGAATGCGGCTGATTCTGGTCGCAGTGACCGTGGCCCTCGTGTGGACCGGACTCGGCCTGCGGCTGGCCTTTCTTCATCTCGGCGACCACGAGGAAAAGCTTGAGTCGGTGCGTCGAACCCATCGCCATCAACGCGAGGTGTTGGTTGGCCGTGGACGGATTTTTGACCGGAACGAGCATCTCATCGCCATGGATCTCGGCATGAAGCATGTATCGGTTGACCCGTCGCTCATCCAGGATCGGGGCGGGGGGGCGTTTATCGCCCACCAGCTCGGTCGTTTGCTGGAAGTCGATCCTGCGATGATCTTCGCCAAGATCAACCGTCCGGGCCGCAAGCAGGAATACGTGAAAAAATTCGTGCTGGAGGATTCGGTCCAGCCGATTCGGGCGATGGGGCTCCATGGGGTGTTTTTTGAGGATGTTTCCGCTCGTCACTATCCCCGGGGCCCGTTGATGAGCCATGTCATTGGCTTTTCCAACCTGGAGGGCTATGGAAGCGCGGGAATCGAATTGCGATACGACCGTTATCTGCGGGGAATTCCCGGCTTTCGGGTCACCGAAGTGGACCGTCGCGGGCGCGAGGTGTACTCCCGTCGCAGCATCGATATCGTTCCCCGGCATGGCGCCGACATTACCCTGACCATCGATGGCCGGATCCAACATTTCACCGAGCGCGCCCTCGATCAGGCGATGGAGGAAACCGGGGCGCTGGGAGCGTGGGCAATCGTTCAACATGTCCGCACCGGTGAGATCCTCGCCATGGCCAGCCGTCCAACCTTCGATCCCAACCACTTTCGCACGGCCACCGATGAAGAACGCCGCAATCGTGCGGTATCCATGGTGTTTGAGCCCGGCTCGATTTTCAAGGTCGCGGTCATTGCCGGCGTCCTCAATGAACGGTTGTTCCGGCCCTCCGACATCATTTTCTGCGAGAATGGGCGCTGGATGCATGCGGGCAAGCCTCTCAACGACTTCCGGCCCTATGGCCATTTGACCGTGGCCGATGTGCTGAAAAAATCCAGCAACATCGGGACCGCGAAAATGGCCCTCGAACTCGGCAACCGCAAGGTTTACGATTATCTCAAGAATTTTGGATTTGGCGTTCCCACCGGCATCGGACTTCCCGGTGAGGAAGCGGGCATCCTCCGCCATCCATCCTCGTGGACCGCGTTGAGCCTGTCCCGCATCTGCATGGGCCATGAAGTGATGGTCACCGGGATTCAGATGGTCAACATGATGACCGTCCTCGGCAACAATGGCTTCCTCATCCGTCCCCGCGTGGTCAAACGTGTGGTCGACGCCCGGGGTGAGACGATCTACGAGCCGGACATCGAAGTTCTTGGCCGCCCGATTTCCGGGGCGACTGCCCGCCTCATGGTCAAATTGCTGACCCGGGCCACCGAAGAGGGGGGAACCGGCCGCCATGCCCGGATGGACAATTATACCGTCGCGGGCAAGACCGGCACGGCGGAAAAGGTCATTGATGGGCGCTACTCCCGCAACCACAACATTGCCTCCTTCATTGGCCTGGTTCCCGCCGAGCGGCCTGAATTGTCCATTCTGGTCGTCATCGATGAACCGAGCACCCGGACCGGCGGGGCTGCCGCGGCTCCAGTGTTCCGGCAAATTGCCGAACCTTCCCTTCGCTACCTCGATATCCAACCGATTCCCCGCGAACTCGCTTACCGGTTTGGCGATGAGGTTCCATACTTTGAATAACCCAAGGAGAGAACCATGATTCTCGGAAAGTTGTGCCAGGAAACCATGCGCCTCGAATCCATCACCCGAATCATTCAGCCCTTGATTGTGAAGGGCTCCCTTCAGCATGAAATCGAAGGCATCGCCTACGATTCCCGCCAGGTTCGCAAGGGGCATCTGTTCGTGGCCATCCCCGGCCATCAGCAGGATGGAGCTGATTTCATCGACGAAGCCGTCCGCCGTGGCGCGGTGGCCATCGTTTCCGAGCGGGAACTTCCCCTTCGCCGCGATATTGCCCACCTGCTTGTCGATGACGCCCGCCTCGCCCTCGCGGAAATCTCCTCCGCCTTTTACCAGCATCCTTCCGAGCGGATCGAACTGATCGGGATTACCGGGACCAATGGAAAGACCACGGTTTCGTTTATGATCCGCCACATCCTCGAACACGCCGGACGGACCTCCGGCCTCATCGGAACCGTGCGGTACGAGATTGGTCAGCGCATCATTCCCTCCTCGCGCACCACACCTGAAGCGCCGGACATCCATTTCATGCTCGACCAGATGCTCCGCTCCGGTTGCCGTTCTGCGGTCATGGAGGTTTCCTCCCACGCGCTCGAACAAAAGCGGGTGTACGGCGTTGATTTTGATGTCGGCGTGTTTACCAACCTCACCCGCGACCATCTCGACTACCATAAAAACATGGAGGATTACTTCCACGCCAAGAGTCTCCTGTTTCGCGGGCTCGGCCACATGAGCAAGGCCGCCTCTGCGGTGATCAATCTCGACGACCCCTGGGGCATGCGCCTTGCCGGAATTGGCGGGCTTGGTGCCGACCTGATCCTTTATGGCCTTCATCCCGGCGCTGCTGTGCGGGCCGAGGAGCTGGAGCTTCAACCCCTCGGTTCCGTCTTCCGTTTGATCAGTCCGTGGGGCGAGGCGGAGATCAGCCTTCCCTTGCCCGGCCGCTACAATGTCAGCAACGCCCTCGCCGCCATCGCCGCGTGCGGGGCTCGCGGGATTGCCCCTCATGTTATCGCGGAGGCCCTCGAGTCGATGCCTCCGGTACCGGGGCGGCTCCAGCAGGTTTGCGGGACCCGGGGCGTCCGCGTCTTCATCGATTATGCCCACACCGACGACGCCCTCGCCAACGTCCTTTCCACCGTCCGGGAAATCACCACCGGCAAACTTTGGGTTGTTTTCGGATGCGGCGGCAACCGTGATGCCACCAAGCGTCCCGTCATGGGTGCCGTCGCATCCGCTTATGCGGATCATGTCGTTTTGACCAACGACAACCCCCGCAAGGAAGATCCCGCCACGATCCTTGCCGAGATCGAGGCCGGCCTTCCGGCGGGAACAAGCTATGATATCCTCCCCGACCGGGAGGAAGCCATCGCCTTCGCGATTGCCCATGCCAAAGAAGGCGATGTGGTCGTCGTGGCCGGAAAGGGTCATGAAACCGTTCAAGAATTCTCTCACACCGTGGTTCCGTTCGACGATGTCGAAGTCGCCCGGAAATACTTGCGCTAAACTGTCATGGCACCTGCTCGCTCCGATGGATTTCCTCCTGCCGTCCCGCCGTGGCCACCGGACGTCATCGCCCGGTGGTCCGGCGGGATCTGGCAGGGCACCCCGCCACCCCTGATTCGCGGGTTTTCCTTCGACACCCGGTCGATCCGACCGGGTGACCTGTTTCTTGCCCTTCGCGGCGAAACCCGGGATGGCCACGACTATATTTCCGATGCTCTTGCCCGCGGCGCGGTGGGCACCATCGTTGACCGCGACGACGTTGCGGGGGGTGGGGCCCCCTTGCTTCGGGTCGCTTCCGTCCGCGAGGCCCTCGGCCGGATCGCCACCGGCCACCGCCAGACCCTCACCCTCGAACGCATCGCGGTCACCGGAAGCTTTGGTAAAACCACGGTCAAGGAGTTGCTGGCTGCCATGCTGTCCACTTCGGCGCCTACCGTCAAATCCCAGGGCAATTGGAACAACGACCTCGGTCTGCCCATGACCTTGCTCGCCACCACCCCGGCCCACCGGTTCGGGGTGTACGAAGTCGGCATGAATCATCCCGGCGAGCTTGATCCCCTGTGTGCGATTCTCGCCCCCCGGATTGGCATCGTCACCGGGGTCGGTCCCGTGCATCTTGAAGCCTTCGACTCCATTGCCGGGATCGCCCACGAGAAAGCTGCGGTGTGCCGCTGCCTCCCCCCCGACGGCCTTGCCATCCTTCCCCTTGACGACCCTTGGTTCCAAACCTTAAGCGACCACGCCACCGCCCCGGTCAGAACCGTCTCCCTCCAGCCCGGGCGCGGCGACTACACCCTCCACCGCGATCCCGCCACGGGCTGGATCGACCTCCACGAAAACGCCGCCGGCGAAACCTGCCGGGCCAAGCCTTCCCTGGAAGGCGCCTATTTTGCCCTCGACGCCGGCCTTGCCGCCGCCGCCGCCAGGGCCTGCGGTATCCCCTGGTCGGGCATTGTTCACGCCATCGAAACCTACCATCCGCTTCCCCTTCGCTGGGAGCGGCACGACCTCGCCGGGTGCCGGATCGTCAACGACGCCTACAACGCCAATCCGGTCAGTATGCGAGCCGCCATCGAGGCCCTTCTTGAGACCGCCGCCGAAGGAACGCTTTGGCTTGTGCTTGGCGGGATGCTTGAACTCGGACCGGAAGAAGAACTCCTTCACCGCGAACTCGGCGACTGGATCGCCTCCAAGGCCCGCGTCCGCCTCATCACCCTTGGCGCCCGCGCCGCATGGATCGGCCACGGGGCCGCCGCTGCCGGTATGAAGCCGCACCCGGTCACCGGCCCTGTGGAGGCCGCCCGCATCCTTCATGACCATGCCCGGCCGGGGGATCATGTCCTGCTCAAAGGGTCCCGAGGCGAAGCGGTCGAACGGGTCTTGCATCATTGGAAAACCCTCCTATCCTGAACCCGCCATGTTGTATTTCCTCCACGAACTAATCGAATTTTTTTCCCCCCTCCGGGTCTTCCGGTACATCACCTTCCGGGCCTTTTGCGGAGCCGCCACCGCGTTTCTTCTCACCTTGTGGATGGGACCCGCGGTCATCGCGTGGCTTCGCCGCCTCAAGATCGGGCAACACGTCCGCATTGAGGACTCCAAAGACCTCTTCGAAATCCACGGCAAAAAGGCCGGGACCCCCACCATGGGCGGGGTCATGATTCTCCTTGCCGTTACCGTCTCCACCCTCCTGTGGGCGAACCCCACCAATGGGTATGTTATCATCACCCTCGCCACCATGCTTGCCACTGGCGGCATCGGCTTCCTCGACGACTATCTCAAGGTCACCAAAAAACATTCCAAGGGCCTGTCCGCCCGCGCCAAGTTTTCCCTTCAACTCGGCTGGGCCCTCCTTGCCGTGATGTTTCTCTACGCCTGGCCGGAAAGCCGCCCGTTCGTCAGCCAGCTCATGATTCCGTTTATGAAGGATCCCCTCATCAACGATATGGGCATCGTGCTCACCACCCTGTTCCTTGTCATCGTGATCACCGGGGCCTCCAACGCGGTCAACCTCACCGACGGTCTCGACGGCCTCGCCATCGGTTGCAGCAACGCCGCCACCGTCGCCTACCTCGCCCTCGCCTACGTCGCCGGCAATTTTGTTGCCGCCAATTACCTTCAGGTTCCTTTCGTACCCGGCACCGGGGAACTCGCGGTCTTCTGCGCATGCTTGTTCGGTGCCGGTCTCGGATTTCTGTGGTACAACTGCCACCCGGCCAAGGTCTTCATGGGGGATACCGGAAGTCTCGCTCTTGGAGGGTCCATCGCCATGGTTGCCATTTGCATCAAGCAGGAACTTCTCCTTGTCATCGTCGGCGGAGTTTTCGTGATTGAGGCGGTGAGCGTGATCCTTCAAGTCGGCTCCTTCAAGCTGACCGGCCGCCGGATCTTCCGTTGCGCGCCCATTCATCACCATTTCGAATTCCTGGAGAAGGACCGGGCCCGGGCCGAAGGCCGCGACCTCGGCGTGGTTGAAACCATGATCACCATCCGGGCCTGGATCCTCGCCATACTCTTTGCCTTGATCGGTCTTGCCACCCTCAAACTGCGATGAATTCGCCCAACCATGCCCTCGTGCTTGGCCTCGGGGCCAGCGGGGTCGCCGCCGCCCGGCTGCTATGTCGCGAAGGGAGATCCGTGGTCGCGATCGACCGCACCCCCCGCAACTTGCTCTCCGCTTCCGCCCTCGCGTTGGAAGGGGAGGGAGTTGAACTCCTGACCGAAAGTACCGACCTGCCATCCCTCGATCGCTTCAACCTCGCGGTCGCCAGTCCCGGTTTGCCTGTCGACTCTCCCTGGCTCAACGCCTGCCGCCGGGCCGGACTCCCCGTCCGCTCTGAAGTCGAACTCGGGTGGAGCCGCCACCCCGGCCGCTCCATTGCCGTCACCGGAACCAATGGCAAAAGTACCATCGTCAAGCTTATCGCCGACTGGTTGTCCTCCCTCGGATACGCCGCCATCCCTTGCGGCAATTACGGCCTTCCTGTCTGCGAGGCGGTTTGTCCCATCGATCCTCATCGTCTTCTTGTGATCGAGGTCAGCTCCTTCCAGCTTGAAACCTGCGAAAGCTTTTCCCCCGATGTCGCGATCTGGCTCAATCTATCTCCCAATCACCTCGACCGCCACGCCACCCTCGAGGCTTACCGGCGGGCCAAAGCCCGCCTGTTCCGTTCCCTTCGTCCTCACGCCCATGCGATTGTGCATCACCACGTTCTTTCCGATGTTCGCCGGGTCCTTCCCGCCCCGGTCCGCCTCCATGCCTTCGGCGAAGCCGGCCCCCCTCTCGATTTCGCCTTCCGCGACGGCGTCATCGAACATCGTGACCAGCCCCTTGCCGACTTCCGGAAGTCCTCCTTCGAAAAGGCTCCCATCGGGGTCAATGCCGCCTCCGTTGCCGCCCTCGCCCTCCTTATGGACCTGCCCGTCGCATCCCTGGAGCAAGCCGCCCGGAGCTTCCAGCCGTTGCCTCACCGCTATGAGGTTCTCGGGGAAAGCAACGGGCTCCTTTTCGTCAACGATTCCAAGGCCTCCACCTTCACCGCCACCGCCGCTGCCCTTGCCCGGGCCGACCGCCCGGTGCGGCTCATCGCCGGGGGACTTCTCAAAGAAGACGATGTCGATTTTATCAAAGAAATACTGGCCAAGACCTGCGCGGGTGTTTATGTTATTGGGAAATGCGCGGAGACGCTCAACCAGGCGTGGCGCGACGTAGTTCGCGTACGGCTTTCACGCAGCCTCGATCAAGCATTCGACGATGCGGTTGGGGAGGCGAGGGCAGGGGAGATCATCCTCCTTTCCCCCGGTTGCGCGAGCTTCGATCAATTTAGAGGATATCAACATCGAGGGGAAACCTTCATTAATAAGGTCCGGACCTATTCCGGGGAGACAAGCCATGCAGAAAAAACGTGAAGTAAAAATGTTGGATGAACGTGAACCCGCCCGCGGGATCAAGGCCTCGATGCTGTTTCTTCTGGTCCTCGGATTCCATGTCGTGGCCATTGGAACCTTCGTTGTTGTTTCCGGGTGCAGCACCAAGCAGCCCCAGGTCGATCCCCCGCCCGCGCCGGTCATGCCGCCCCGCATGGATGCCGAGGTGACTCCCGTCCTCCCGCGTCCGGCTCCGGTGTTCCGTCCTCCCGTCGAGGTCCAACCCCCCGCAACATCGATCAGCGATGTGGCCCAGACCTACACCGTGCAGCAGGGCGACAGCCTTGGCCGGATTGCCGCCCGCCATGGAATCAGCGCCAGCGAGCTCGCCGCCCTCAACAACATTTCCAATCCGAACATGATCCGGATCGGTCAGGTCCTCGCGTTGCCCGCCCATGCCCGGCCTTCGTCCAGCCCTGCGCCTGCCGCTGCCGCCGCGCGTCCGGCCGCCGCTGCCCCGGCTGCTGTTCCCGCCGGAGGCAAGACCTACACTGTGGTCGCCGGTGACAACCTTACCAAGATCGCCCGCGCCCACGGCGTGACCGTGTCGGCCCTGCGCACCGCGAATAACCTGAGCTCCGACGTGATTCGCGTCGGCCAGAAGCTGGTGGTTCCCGGCGCGTCCGCTCCTGCCGCTGCCGCGCCCGCCGCTGCCACTCCGGCTCCTGCCGCGGCACGTCCGGCCGCCGCGCCCGACGTTGCTCCTGCCGCTCCGGTCGCCCCCGCCCCCGCCGCTCCCGCTCTCGACTTCACCACCAGCCTCGACGAGGTCGAACCCTTCAGCTACGTGGTCAAAGCCTCCGACAACCTCGAGACGATCTCCCGGCTCTTTGGCGTTCTTCCCGCCCAGATCCTCGACATGAACAACATCACCGAAGACCAGCTCACCGCCGGTCGCACCATCCTCATTCCCTGGCAGGACTAACCTCCTCGTCCATCACGTGATCCAGACCGGGCGGGATGCAACCACATCCCGCCCGTTTTTTCGCAACCCATGCTTCAACATCCCCCACGCGAAGACCACGAAACCTCCTGGCTATGGGTTGGGCTCTGGACCCTCGCCATCTTCGCCACCATCCCCCTCGCACGAACCATTCAAACCTGGGTCACCGAGCGAGGCTTTCGCGACGGCTTTCTCCTCGTCGTCCTCTTTGCCATCATCCTCGGCCTTGCCGCCGCGCTCACCGCGCTGATCCACTCCGGGCTCCACCGCGACCGTTCCCGCCTCGTCTCCCTCTTCGGCATCGCTCTTGTTTACGGTTGGCTTTCCTACGCCCTCCGGTCCAATCCCGAAGAAGCCATCCACTTTGTCCAATACGGCGTGCTTGCCCTCCTCGTCTTCCGGGCTCTTGCCCACCGCCTCCGCGACCGCTCCATCTACCTCGCCACCGCCGCGATCTGCGCCATGATCGGGATGCTCGACGAATTCGTCCAATGGATCGTTCCCCGCCGCATCTTCGACTTCCGCGACATCTGGCTTAATGCCCAGGGCAGCGGCCTCATGACCCTCGCCCTCGCCTTCGGCCTTCGGCCTGCCTACATCCAGCCCCGTTTCGAGCTTCGCGGCCTCCGCTTTTCCGTGCGCCTCCTCATCGCCGCCACCGTCATCATGCTGCTCTTCTTCTCCAACACCGGAAAAGTCAAAGCGTGGTACCGGGAGTTTATTCCCGACGTCCACAAGATCCCCCAAGTCATGGCCGAATACGGCTACCGGATCGAGCAGCCTGAACTCGGACTCACCTTTTACTCCCGCCTCCCTCCAGACCTTCTTCTCGCCACCGACCGCGAGCGCGGCCTTGCCGAAGCCCCCGTCATCTCCGAGTACCGCAGCGATCGAGCCTACGGACACTTCCTTCATCTCTACCAACCCTACGACGACCCCTACATGCACGAAGCCCGCGTCCGCCTCTTCCGCCGCGACCGCCACGCCCTGCTCGCCATCCGCTCCTTCGACGACCCCCAAGCCGTCCGCTACCACACCACCATCGCCTACCGCGAAGATCAGATCATGCGCCATTGGTTCCCTCATCTCTACCATGCCTCCGCCTACGCCTGGTCCGACGAACTTCTCGAAGGCGCCCACGCCATCGCCGACCTCGACACCCCCTACCGAAGTCCGGTCAGCAGCACCGTCTTCACCGGATTTACCCGCATACAAGCCCAACTTGGTGCCAGCCTTCTTCTTATGGTTCTCATCGTTTGGGAGCGTCGCCTCACCCGGCGCCTCCGTGCCCCATGAACTCTTCCCGCCACGCCCCGCTGACCCGCCGCAACTTCCTGCGCCTCACCGCCGCCGGAACCGCCGGGTTCGCCACCGGCTGGCCCCTTCACCGCGCCTGGACCCTTCCCGCCGGAACCGCTGACCTCCGCCTCACCTTCTTCACCGACATCCACGCCCGGGTCGAATGGGACACTCCCGAGGCCATGCACCTCGCCGCTCAAGCCATCAACGCCCAGGCGTCCGACCTCGTCCTCTGCGGCGGCGACTGCATCACCGACGGTTTCCAGTCCACCTCCCAAGCCATCGCTCCCCGCTGGCAAGCCTACATGGAGATGCACCGGGCCATCCACTCCGAGCCCTACACCATCCTCGGCAACCACGACCTTGTCGGGGTTGAGCCTGCCGACGGTTCCCCCCCTGCCGCCGATCCCCGAGCTGACTTCCTCCACCACTTCAACCTCGAACAGACGTGGCGGACCTTCGAGGCCGGTGGCTGCCGCTTCTTCCTTCTCGACAGCATCGACCCCACCGGCGATGACCTCCGCTACCGTGGCTGGATCAGCGAGGCCCAGCGCCAATGGATGTCCGACACCCTTGCCCGCGTCGATTCCCATACCCCGATCATCGTCCTTACCCACATGCCCCTCATGACCTCCTTCTTCCAGGCCACCGCCGGGCTCGACCAACCCGTTCCTTCCAACCGGGGCGTCGTCAACAACCTGCAAACCCTCGACCTCTTCACCCACCACAACCTTATCCTCGTCCTCCAAGGCCATCTTCACGTCAGCGAAATGCTCACCTGGAACCACACCACCTTCATCACCGGCGGCGCCGTCTGCGGGAAATGGTGGCGCGGCCCGTGGTACGGAACCCCCGAGGGCTTCGGCACCATCACCCTCCGCGGCCGCCACGTCACCTGGGACTACCACACCTACGGCTGGCAAGCCCGCCGCCCCCCCCACCAATGACCCCCCGCAACTTCATTTCCAAACCTTGGAAAACCAAGGTCGCCACGTTTCCAAACCTTGGAAAAAATCAGGGTGAAATTTCCAAACCTTGGAAAACCCACCTGTTTTCGTTTCCAAACCTTGGAAATTGCCGGCGTTCCGGACTCACCCCACCGTTCCGCGGAGATTCCCGTGAATAACCCGGATGATCCCGCGTCCAACCTTCAGGAGACCCCTGATGTGGACTGGTTGGAAATTGATGAATGGGCGTGCGCGGCTCAGCGCGGGGATGAAGAAGCGTTCGGACGGATCGTTCGGGCTTTGCACCAGCGCGTGTTCAGCGTGGTGTATCGCGTGGTCGGGAATATGGATGACGCCACCGAAATCGCCCAGCTCGCGTGGATCAAAGCCTGGCAAAAACTTCACGCGTACAAACGCGAAGCGCGTTTTTTCACCTGGATGTACCGGATCGCCGTCAATACCGCGATGGACCATCATCGGCGGACCCGCCGCCGCCGCGAAGTTGATCTTCTCGACGAGGTTCAGCTCGACCCCGAGCCCGGACGCGACTCCCCGGTGGCCACTCATTCCGGCCCCGACGAGGAGATGGCCCGCCGCGAAACCATGGAACAGTTTCAGCACGCCCTCGGAAGCCTCTCACCCGAGCACCGGGCAGTGCTTGTTCTTCGTGAAGTCGAAGGTCTCTCCTATAAAGAGATCAGCGAGGTCACCGGGACCCGTCAGGGCACGGTCATGTCCCGCCTTCATTATGCCCGCAAAACCATGCAAGACCTTTTGAAAGGGATCCGATGAAAACCCGTGACCAGAAACTGCTCAGCCGGGCCCTCGATTCCGAGTGCTCCGAAGCCCAACGCCGGACCGCCGACGCCCTCCTTGCCACCGACCCTGACGCCAAGGTTCTTCAGGAAACCTGGTCGGAACTCGGGGACCGGATGCGATCTCTTCCCGCTCCGGTGGTCGATGAAGAGCTCGCGTGGATGAACGTGCAACGAGAGATCCGCTCCGGCCGGGCCGAGCGCGAGGCTTTGGCCGGGGTTTTCGGCCCCCGGCTCGCGTGGGCGTTTGGTTTGGGGCTCGTGTTGTTCGCCCTTTCCATACTCTTCGTTCTGCGGCAGGAATGGACCGGAGATCCACGATTTGCCCGCAGCGCCACTCCCATCAATCAGGTGGAGTGGGTGGAAACGGGAATTCCCGGCGCCACCACCATGATCTTTGCCGATGCCTCCACCGGACTAACCGTGGTATGGATGGATGTTGAAAACGGCGTTCGGATCAACGATAAACTCAAACCGGCGGAAGAAACATGAAGCACCTCCTGATTCTCATTCTCCTCGCGGTTGCCCTGGCCCCGGTTCGCGCTCACGCCGACGCGGTGTCGGTGCATGCCCTCATGATCGAGGCGTCCAATGCCTCCGGCTCCCCCGACCGTCGCCTCGAACAGGTCGAGTCCAAGTTGCGGCGGGTCTTTCAATTCACCCATTACCGTTACGTGGGGGAGGGGCGAACCCAAGCTCCGGAAAGCGGGAATGCCACCATCGCCTTGCCGGGAGGACACCGGCTTGAAGTGACCACCCTCGGCCGTCGCGGGGGCAGATTGCTCGCGGATATTCGATGGATGCGCAGCCGCGACACCTTGTTGACGATGCGGGTCAACCTTTCTGATCGCGCCCCGATTGTGCTTGGCGGTGTTCCCGAAGGTTCCGGCACCCTGATCGTCGTTCTCTCCGCGGAATAATCCCCCGGGCAAAGCCGGAACGGTGGAACTAGTTTTGCGTCCGGGTTTGCTGGCGTAATGCACTCAGTAAACATCCTGACCCAAATCGCGCCCATCGGATATGGGCGCTACGAAATGGGGACAACTTCCTGTAGCGCCGAAATCT
>DAOLCW010000017.1:0-45643 GCA_035327665.1 Kiritimatiellia bacterium | reverse complement strand
GTGATTGAGCTTCCACCGCACAAACGCCGCATTTTCCCTGTCGCTGGATCAAAGGGCTTGGGCCTTCGCCACGAGGCTACGGCCCACAAGATGACTTGCGCCCCACAGCCTAGTCGACTGCCCAAAGACATATTGACGTCATGGCCAATGCGGCATAGTCTATATGCATTGCCAGCCAGAAACATGCATACGGAGATTCAACCATGAGAACAACCCTTGATTTGCCCGAATCGCTCCTAAATGAAGCCATGAAGGTCTCACACCAGAAAACGAAAACAGCCGTAATTATCTCAGCGCTAAATGACTTGATCAGGAAAAACAAACTTCAACAACTCCGGGCTTTTCGTGGCAAGGTTGACCTTAATCTGAATCTTAACCAGTTACGCAAGCGATCATGAGCGTGTTGGTCGACAGTTCCGTATGGGTCGAATACTTCAGAGACGAAGAACAGGCTGATGACCGTCTCGAATGGTTGATAACCGAAGGTTTGGTTGCAACAAACGAGTTAATATTGGCCGAATTAATCCCCCCATTGATAGAACGGAAGCTCACTAAATTGGTATCACTGTTGCGCACGGTGCCCATGTTATCACTGAATATTAATTGGAAGGGAGTGATTGAAGATCAAGTTAACTGCATTCGACACGGCATCAACAAAGTCGGGATACCAGATTTGATTATCGCGCAAAACGCCAAGAGTCATGGCGTGGCATTGTTTACACGTGACAAACACTTTCATGTGATGGCTAAACATATTGCCATCGAACTGTTTTAACACAAAGAGGGATAAAAGGTCCGCACATATTAACCTTTGGGCTTGCGGGCAATCCTGCCTTTGAGGAATGGCCTCCTCGTAATCGATCCCCGGCCTCCCGCTCCTCCACCAAGCACAAAACACCTCCGCCCTCCTCACATTTCCTTCCCTGTAGACACGATGCCCTCGTAGCGCTCCATGAGAAGATCAAGGAGGTGTAAACAGAAGGAGGTGTAAACAGTAAAGTGAGGCATAAACCACCTTTCAAAACCAACCTCTAACAATTCCTCCCTTCGTATCCCTCCGGCAATACGTTATAGGTTCCCGGGAAAACCAACACGTTGGCCCTTAACCCTTTCTCCTCCATGCCCCCCCTTTTCATCCTCGATGCCATCGGACCCTTCTTCCGCGAACTCCCCCCCGGACGAATCAACTGGTCGAAAATCCCTTTCACCCACCTCGAACGCGACGGACGGCTCGACCGTGAACGGTTTGCTCGTATTCGCGAGGACTTCCGCACCCTTTGCGCCAACGCCCGCGATTTCGGTTTCAATGCCCTCAGCCTTGATGACCTCGCCCACCTCGTCGACCATCCCGCCTATCCCCCCGACCTCTCCGTTCGCATCCATGACTATCAAGAGGAATACACCCGGCTTTTCGAAATCGCCGAAGAATACGGACTCCTCGTCTTCCTCACCACCGACCTTATGTTCTTCAATCCCACCCTCGTCCGTGATCTCGGGACCGATTCCTCCCGCATCCTTTCCTTCCTCACCCATGCCCTCGAAACCCTCTTCACCCGCTTCCCTTCCATCTGCGGAATCATTACCCGCATTGGCGAAACCGACGGCCTCGATGTCGAAGGCGACTTCCGTAGCCAGCTCGTCATCCGCACTGCCCGCACCGCCCGCCGCTACCTCAACCATCTCCTGCCGGTCTTCGAAAAGCACAACCGCACGTGGATCTTCCGCACCTGGAGTGTCGGCGCCTATCCCATTGGCGACTTGATATGGAACCGCGACACCCTCCAGGAGATCTTTTCCGGCATCGAAAGCCCCCGCCTCATCCTCTCCATTAAGTATGGCGAATCCGACTTCTTCCGTTATCTCCCCATCAACAAACAGTTCTTTCGCGGAAACCAACCCAAACTCATCGAGCTTCAAGCTCGACGCGAATACGAAGGGGCCGGCGAATTTCCCTCCTTCATCGGGCCTGACTATCAAGCCTACCGCGACGCCATCCGCGACCTCCCCACCTTCGCCGGAGCTATGGTCTGGTGCCAAACCGGCGGCTGGCTCAAATTCCGTCGCCTCACCTTCCTCGAACCTGAGGGCTTGTGGAATGAAATCAACACATGGGTCTGCATCCGGATCTTCCGCGACGGTCTCTCCTCCGACGAAGCCGTCGAACAATGGCGCCGCCGCTACGCCCGCCACCTCAACCATGATAAACTCCTTCGCTTCCTCACCCTTTCCAGCGACGTCGTCCGCCGCCTCCTTTATGTTGAATCCTTCGCCCGCCAGAAAGTCTACTTCCGCCGCCTCCGCCTTCCCCCCCAGCTCTCCGTGTTCTGGGACCGCATCCTCATCAACCACGGCATGCGCCAGGTCCTGCGCGCATTTACCGACGACGGCGACACCATGATCGCCCAAGCAAACAGGGCCCTTGCCGATCTCGACATCATGCTTGAACTCGCCGAAGACCTCTCCCTTCCCACCGCCGATATCGCGTTCATGCGCGACACCTTCCATATTCTCGCCCTCGCCCGGCACTATTACTTTCGCGACTTCTCCCCCGCCATCGTGGAACAACTCGAGGCGGCTCGCAGCGCCTATCGCGAACGTTATCCCCTCGCCTACTCCATTCACCTCGACTTTCAGCCCGCCCGCATCACCTCCAAACGGCTTCGCCGCTACTTCCAGGTTCTCTTCCGGCGGGGCCGGGACTACCGGCTTGTCGACCGAATCTTCACCATCTGGATGCTCGGCAAAATCTACCCCTTGCTCCTTCGCTTCGGAGGCCGGGTCCTCCCCGAATTCTCCCGTAAACAAGCCATGGGCATCGACACCCTGTTCAAATAGCTCCCGTTCAAAAAACGCCCTTGAACCCCCTTCTCCCGCAGGTGCGCCCTTGTATGGAGACGAGGAGCCCCCACCCGGGCCGCATGACTAGATCGCTGACATCAAATCCGCAGGCATCCTCGGTACGGACAGCGGTTCGATCTTCGGAGCCGCATTCCGGTCTTCCGGATCCAGCATCCACGTCACCAACTCCATCCGGCCGTCATGATGCTCCACCAACGCCGTGCAACTTTCCACCCAATCCCCCGTATTGTAATAGATCACGCCCTCACATTCCCGGATGGACGCCCGGTGGATATGCCCGCAAATCACCCCATCCGCATGTTGCTTTTTCGCCTCGGTCGCCAACGTCTTTTCAAACGCATCGATGTAGGTAAACGCATTCTTGACCTTGTGCTTCAGCCATGCTGACAACGACCAATAGGGATAGCCCAGCCGGCGCCGAATCCGGTTGTACACAAAATTCAGCTTAATCGCGAACTCATAGGCCGAGCTTCCCAGCGACGCCAACCACTTGCTCTGCGTCACCACGGCATCGAACACATCCCCATGCAACACCAACAACATCCGTCCATCCGCCGTCAAATGCATCGCCTGGTCCATCACCGCCACTCCGCCAAAATGCAAGCCGACATACTCCCGGGCGAAACTGTCGTGATTGCCGGGTAGATATTTCACCAGCGCTCCCTTCCGCGATTTGCGCAGCAACTTCTGGATGACGTCATTGTGCGCCTGCGACCAGTACCACGTCTTCTTCAACTGCCACCCATCAATCACATCCCCAACCAAATAAATGAACTGGGCATCGTGATGCCGAAGAAAATCCAGAAGGTCATGGGCCCGGCAGGTCTTCGTGCCCAGATGAAAGTCCGAAATAAAGATCGAACGATAGGTCGTGATGTCCGGTTGAGTGGGCGCAATCATACATTTACCTCGGCTTGTTGGGGTTCCTGTTTGGGATCATACATTTCGCGGTGCAGCGTCCAGAACGCCTCAAACGACGCCTCCGGCGTCCGTGCCTCGGCAAACTTCCGTGCCGCCTGCCGCATCTGGACCAACCGGGCCGGATCATCGGTCAGCCGGTTGATCGTCTCGGCCAGTCTGATCTCGTCCACCCCGGCAATCACATCCCCCGTTACTCTATTCACCATCGCATCCTTGGGACCCCCTTCATCAGACACCACCACTGGCAGACCCGACGCCTGGGCCTCCAAAACCACCCGTCCGTAAGTATCGGTCCGGCTCGGAAACACAAACACATCGCACGAAGCAAAAGCCGTCGCCAAATCCTGCCCATGCAACACCCCGGTAAACGACACCGGCAATCCTGCTAATGCCCCCTCCATTTCTGCCCGGTACGGTCCGTCTCCCACCACCACCAGACTCAAATCCGGACGGGTCCGGTTTAACTGGCGAAAGGCCCCCACCAGCGTTTCAAGATTCTTCTCCTTGGAGATTCGCCCCACGTAAAGCAGCTTCAACCTCCGGTCCCCGCCCCACTGCGCGCGCCATTCCCTGCTCCGGAACCGCGGATGAAACGCCGATGTCTTCACCCCCCGGCCGACCACCGCGAGGTTCTCCGCCGCAAACCCATGGGCAATCAAGTTTCTCCGCACCGTTTCCGTAGGCGCCGCCACCCGGTCCAATTGTCCGTAAAACCAGCGCATCACCTTCCATCCGATCTCCTCCATCTCCCCATCCCCTGAGAGGGTCCGCGCATACGCCGGAAAATCCGTATGATAGGTCCCGCACACCGGAAGTCCCCGGTGCCGCGCCGCCATCACCCCCAGCAACCCCATCGGCCCCGGTGTCGAGACATGAATCACATCAAATGCCATCCGGTCGATGTACCGCAACACATCCTCCACCTTCGGCACATTCACCTTCAATCCCGCATACGCATCCAACCGGATGCTGCCCATCGGCCGGAACACCACCTGATCCGGCGCCTCCACCGGCTCCCCGCATGAATGCAAGGTAAACGGAAGCTTCCGCGCTCGAGCTTGTCCTGCCCACTCCCCAAGGGTTAGCGCCACCCCGCTCAAATGATCCGGCGAATCCACAAACAACCCCACCCTCGGCTCCCCGCCCCGCACATGAACCAACCCGCCCGACCCTACCCTCTCACCCGGGTCGCTTGATCCATCATACGGCTGATACGCCACCTCCAACCGCGTGAACAAGTCCATGCCCAAACGCATCAGGTTGATCGACTCCCCCGTCGATTCCATCGATCGCAACGGCTGAACCATCTTCAACCCGTTCACCATGTCCGCCGGTCGAACCCCCCGGTTCGCCCGCATGTTCTTCCATGCCGTTTCCACTCGTGCTCGATATCCGATCATCGCTGTGTTCATCGAATGTCCTCCTGCCCGTTCCGGCCTCCGGCTTCTTTGCGACGAACGTCCCCTGAAATCGTAAGCGTTCCATGAGCCCAATCCGTGCTTTCGGTTAAATTTTCAGAAGCGGGGCGCACCCCTGCCCCACCCAACCCAGTGGCACACACGAGTGTGCACATGCGAGTTGCAGGCAACCCGCCTTCTGGTTAGGATGGCCGGAATTTGAGGAACCCGACCCAGCGAAGGATAAAACCATGGATTTCCCCCAACAACTTGACCACCAGCAGCTACGCAACCGCGCCTTGATCGAAGGCACCCCCCTCCTCGGCGACCGGATGGTCACCACCCCGCTTGCTTTTCGCTGGGATCTCCGCGAGGTCAACACCCTCTCCTCCCTCCAGCGCCACCAATTGCTCGCCCTCGAAAAAACCGCCGCCCGCATCGCCGTCCAGGCCGTCGGTGAATTGGCCAAAATCAATGAGGTCGACCATCTCGGCGGCGGACTCGACATGATTCCCGCCCTCACCCTCACCATGACCCAGGTCGACTTCGAAAAAGTCACCTACACCCTCGAAAACGCCCATGCCAGCATCGGCTACTACGCGGTTCTTGCCGCCCTTGGCCACCTCGACCCCGATCACGTCGTCCACGCCTTCCGTCGCAGCCTCGACATCGCCGGGCACGTGGCCTGGGTTCCCGGCGGCACCCAGCTCAACGGCGGGCGCCTCGGCGTGATGATCCCCACCGCCGTCGGCCAGGCCCTTGGCCTCAAGGCCCGCTACGGCTCCGACGCCTGGGTCATCTGCCACACCGGCGACGCCGGATGGATATCCGGCCAGGCCCTCAACGGCTTCAACGCCGCCGATTTCCATAACGCCCCCATCACCTTCGTCATGCATCGAAACGGCATCCAACTTTCCGGCAGCAACCAGGCGATCTTCGACAAAGATCCCCGGACTATGGTCGCAGCCATGGGCATCGAAATCATCGAAACCCCCAGCCTCCACGATGCCAAAGGCCTCTACAAAGCCTACCGCGAAGCCCGTGAACTCGCCGGCCGTGGCCGACCCTCCCTCATCTATCCCACCGGCGCCAAATCCCGCCGCCGCTCCACCCAATCCCTGCACGACTTCGCCGAAGCCCATGGCATCCTCGACCAAACCCGCAGCTTCGCCGCGAAACACGGCGTCGACCTCCAGCAGAACCTCTGGATTCCCGGAGCCCTCATGAGCTACCGCGACGTCGAGGCCATGCTCGAATGCATCTTCCTCGTCAACCACCTCCCCGGCGGCAAGGCCCATCACGACGGCCACCTCAAAGGCCGCGATGTCGACGGCATCCTCGCCAATCCCATGCTTCAACTTTCCTCCGCCGAAACCCGCGCCCTCAAAAAACTCCAGAAGCAACCCCGCCTCACCGTGGAAACCCTCGCCCGCCCCCGGCCCGGCTCGGCAAACCTCCCCCTCACCGATGACCAGTGCCGGGCCATCAAACTCCCCGCCGCTGGCGTCTCCACCTCCGCCCGGGCCGGCGTCCAGGCCGGCTACGAACTCCTCGCCAAAACCCATCCCCACGACATGTTCGTCATCGACTGCGACCTCGCCCCCTCGACCAAAGTCGACCTCGCCCGCAACGTCCTCGCCTATGACCACCAATTCGAACTCAGCATCGAGGAACAGGTCGCCACCATGATCGCCAATGGCATCGCGATGAGCACCCACCGGCCCCAGCTCGTGGTCTTCGCAACCTTCGCCGCCTTCTTCGAGGGCATCGCCCGCGAAGGCCTCGAAATGTGGCGCTACCAGCGCAACCTCAACGGCGTCAACGAAGGCCTCAATGTCACCTTCCACCTTTCCCACGTCGGCGCCTGCACCGGCCGCGACCACTTCTCCGGCTGGTCCCTCGACTGGATCAGTCTCGCCATCGGCTACCTCCCCTACCTCCATCGCTTCTATGCCCCCGCCGACGCCCGCGCCGCCTTTGTCGCCATCCGCGACCTCGCCGCCCACTATGGCGCCCACATCATCGCCATCCCCCGCGACAACCTCCCCGTCCTATCCAAACAAGACGGCAGCGGCCCCCTTTGGGACGCCGAGACTCCGTGGGAACCCGTGACCACCTACCGCAAGCACGACGGAGCGAAAAAGGCCATCCTCGCCCTCGGCGCCGTCGCCTACCTCGCTGGCGAAGCCTCGGACCGGCTGCATGCCGAAGGGAGCCCCGTCGATGTACACATCGTCAACGGGCTTCCCCTTCCCGGAACCACCCTGACCCAGCTTGTCGCCGCCTATCCCCAAGGCGTCGTCACCATCGAAGACGGCCTCATCGGCGACCTCGCCTCCGGCTTCCGCGGTTTCGCCGCCCTTGCCGCCATGCATGCCGCCCTCGCCAACGTACCCCATCATCCCATCGGCATCACCGACCCCACCATCGCCCCCTCCGACGGACACACCGAAGTCTGGGAACATTTCGGACTCACCACCGACGCCCTCATCCGCGCCATCAACCACCTTTAATCACCGACCAAGGAACACCATCATGGCCGCAAAACACGTAGGATTGGGACGGGGCCTCGGAGCCCTCATCCAAGACGCATCCCCCGCCACCGCGCCCGCCGCCACCCCTGGCTCCGAAAAGCCCCGCCAGATCCCCGTCGGCCGAATCCGCAAGAGCCCCTGGCAGCCCCGCCACACCTTCGAGCAGGACGCCCTCGCCGATCTCGTCGCCTCCGTCAAGGAACACGGCGTGCTTCAGCCCCTCCTCGTCCGGGCCGTCGGCGACACCTACGAACTCATCGCCGGCGAGCGCCGGTTCCGGGCCGCCCAGGAAGCCGGACTCTCCGAGGTGCCGGTCATCGAGATGAACGTCACCGACCGCGAGGCCCTTGAACTAGCCCTCATCGAAAACCTCCAGCGCTCCGACCTCAACCTCATGGAGGAAGCCGAGGGCTACCGCATGCTCGCCCAGAAGTTCGACATGACCCAGGAGCAGATCGCCGAACGCGTTGGCAAAGCCCGCCCCACCATCGCCAACGCCCTCCGCCTCCTCGACCTCCCCACCCCCGTCAAACAGCTCGTCGCCGAACGCAAACTCACCCCCGGCCACGCCAAGGCCCTCCTCGGCCTGAACCTTCCCCGCGAAATGGAACTCCTCGCCGACCGCGTCGTTGCCGAAGACATCTCCGTGCGCAGCCTCGAACGCATCGTCGCCCGAACCCGCAAAGGCCCCGCCAAACCCAAATCCGCCACCTCCGACCTTCCCTCCCAGCACCTCGACGACCTCGTCGACCGGCTCCACCAGCACTTCGGAACCTCCGTCCGCCTCACCCCTTGCAAGACCCTTTCCAACGGCAAGAAACTCAAAGGCCGCCTCGAAATCGACTTCCACTCCTCCGAAGAGCTCGACCACATCCTCCATGTGGCCGGCCTCACCGAATCCTTCTGATGCCCCCTCCCCCTCCTCGCCACCCCCGGAGCCGAACCCGCCTCGTCCTCGTCTCCCTGCTTCCCACCTTCACCCTGCTCGCCATGGCCGCATTCTGCGTCCTCTTCTTTGCCAGCGGGGCCTATGGAACCCTCCTCGAAGGCTTGCGCGAACGGTTCGGCCACCACATCCTCGTCGGCCTCGCCGT
Organism: Kiritimatiellia bacterium; assembly: GCA_035327665.1. Lineage (GTDB taxonomy): Bacteria > Verrucomicrobiota > Kiritimatiellia > CAIVKH01 > CAIVKH01 > DAOLCW01. The sequence goes on along the minus strand of DAOLCW010000017.1, from coordinate 36,838 downwards.
CATCCCCCTCCTCCTCTTTGGCATGCTCACCTTCATCTACCCCGCCTACTGGATCGAAGTTCACCTCCTGCCCGACCGCGACTCCGATCACCCCCTCTGGTGGCCGGGAACCCTCCGCGACCTCGCCGTCGACTGGTTCTTCAGTGTGCTCATCCTCTACGCCATCAGTTTTCTCATCGCCGTCCTTCCCTTCGGATGGTGGCTGGTCTGCGGAATCGCCGCCGGCTGCTACACCGGCATCCAGCACCGCATCGGATTCCACGGCCTTCTCAAACGCGCCGCCCACCTCGATCCCCTCGACGACCCGCCCCTCACCCGCGCCCTCGCCGAACCCCTCCAAACCTTGAACGCCCACATCGGCTCCCTCGCCACCTGGGAAGAAACCGAATTCGAACTCCCCATTCCCTACCCCGGCCTCGTCGTCGCCGGCTCCCCCCGCCACCTTCATGTCTTCCTCCCCGCCCGGTCCGCCCACACCACCAAGACCCCCGACCTCGCCGCCGACATCGTCCACGCCATTGCCCACCATCTCGAACTCAACGCCCGCCGCAACGGCCTCCTCCACGCCTTCTTCACCACCGCCCTCCTCGGCCTCGCCGCCCTCGCCCTCGCCTTCCTCAACCTCGCCGCCTCCCCCGCCGACCCCGGACAACTTGCCCGCCTCCCCCTCCTCGTCGCCGCCATCTGCCTCCTCATGCCTCCCCTTCAAACCGCCGCCAACCTCGTCACCCGCCGCTGGATCCTCCACGCCGACCGCTCCGCCGCCCGCGCCCTCGGCGATCCTGCCGCCATCGCCCGCCGCATCCGTTTCCACCGCCACCACGAAGCAACCCCCGCCGTCCTACCTGCCTGGCTCGAAGCCATCACCCGCACCCTTCCCCTCCCCGCCACTCGCATCCGCGCCCTCCGCAAACCCCACACTTGACATCCGCCCCGCGAAACGTATCAGTTCACGATCAAACGCTTAACCCCGCCCCGAAGCGACACAAGGATACCCCCATGACATTTTGTCTCGGCATGAAAGTGAAAGATGGCCTCGTCGGACTCGCCGACACCCGCGTCACCTCCGGTAGCGAGTGCATCATCGCCCGGAAAATCCAAACCTATCACCATGAGCAGCAGAGCATGTTCATCATGACCTCCGGCCTCCGCTCCGTCCGCGACAAAGCCCTCACCTACTTCGAAGAATGCTGGGACGACCGCGCCCCCGAATACGACCGCCTCTTCAAAGCCGTCAACGCCTTCGCCGAGCAAGTCCGCCGCGTCGCCCGCGAAGACCGCGACGCCCTCCACGAAAGCGGCCTCCACTTCAACATCTACACCCTCATCGGCGGCCAGATGAGCCACGACCACGAGCACAAGCTCTACATGCTCTACCCCCAGGGCAACTGGGTCGAAGTCGGCATCGGCACCCCCTACTACATCATCGGCGCCACCGGCTACGGCAAGCCCGTCCTCGACCGCACCCTCGCCTTCACTGACTCCATGCGCCACGCCCTCAAAGTCGGCTCCCTCGCCTTCGACTCCACCCGCATCAGCGCCGCCGATGTCGACTTCCCCCTCGATGTCGTCCTCTACCAGCGCGACTCCTTCCAGCTCGTTGAGCACCGCTACGAAAAAACCGACCTCGCCGACAAATCCGCCTGGTGGCAGGAACGCCTCCGCAAATCCGTCAACGAACTCCCCTCCGAATGGATGGAAGACATCTTCACCAAACTCGACACCCCGCCCCCCGCCTCACCCCCCGCAACTTGATCTCAGGATACGTCCCATGACCCTTAACCCCCACCTCGACCAGTTCATGGACGCCTTCCCCCACGAAGGCCTCACCTTCGACGACGTCTCCCTCCTCGCCCAATACGCCGACTTCCTCCCCCCCGAGGCCACCCTTCACACCCGCCTCACCTCCCGCATTGGCCTCAACATCCCCTTCGTCAGCGCCGCCATGGACACCGTCACCGAAACCCGCATGGCCATCACCATGGCCATGAACGGCGGCATCGGCGTCATCCATAAAAACCTTCCCCCCGACCAGCAAGCCCGCATGGTCGCCGGGGTCAAGCACCACCTCAACGGCCTCATCGCCGCCCCCATCACCTTCCACCGCGACCAAACCCTCGCCGACGTCCGCCGCACCCGCCTCGAAAAAGGCTACGAATTCAGCGGCTTCCCCATCGTCGACCGCGACGGCGTCCTCGTCGGCATCCTCACCGCCGCCGACATCAAATTCGCCGCCAACCCCGACGCTCCCATTTCCGACGTCATGACCACCAACCTCGTCACCGCCGAGCCCGGGACCACCCTCGAGCAGGCCCACGACATCATGGTCACCCACAAAGTCGGCAAACTTCCCCTCGTCGAAAACGGCAAGCTCGTCGGACTCTACAGCTTCGCCGACGTCTCCTCCCTCATCCGCAACATCAACCCCGTCTACAACCGCGACCACAAATACCGCCTCCGCGTCGCCGCCGCCATCGGCCCCGGCGACCACGAACGCATGGAACGCCTCGCCGACGCCGAGGTTGACGTCGTCATCATCGACACCGCCCACGGCCATTCCAAAGGCGTTATCGACATGGTCAAATGGGTCCGTTCCCACTACGACGCCATCGACATCGTCGCTGGCAACATCGCCACCGGCCAAGCCGCCCTCGCCCTTCGCGACGCTGGCGCCCACGCCGTCAAGATCGGCATTGGGCCCGGTTCCATCTGCACCACCCGCGTCGTCACCGGCGTGGGCACCCCCCAGATCTCCGCCATCTACCATTGCGCCAAAGCCCTCGAAGAATCCATCCCCGTCATCGCCGACGGCGGCATCCGCTACTCCGGCGACGTCGCCAAAGCCATCGTCGCCGGGGCCAGCGCCGTCATGATGGGCTCCGTCCTCGCCGGCACCGACGAAAGCCCCGGCGAAAAAATCATCTATCAAGGTCGCCAATACGTCGTCTACCGCGGCATGGGAAGCCTCGGGGCCATGGTCGCCAACAAAGGCAGCCGCGAACGCTACGGCCAGGCCGGAGTGAATCAAGAAGAACTCGTCCCCCAGGGCATCGAGGGCATGATCCCTTACGCCGGAAAACTCAAACACGTTCTCACCCAGTTCTGCGGAGGACTTCAAGCCGCCATGGGCTTCAGCGGCTGCCGTTCCCTCCAAGCGTTCCGTTCCAACGGAAAATTCATCCGCATCACCGCCTCCGGAAACTCCGAAGGCCACCCCCACAACGTCACCATCACCAAAGAAGCCCCCAACTACCGCTCCTGATCCCCGTTCAAAACCCGTACGCGCTCTTATCCCCGATATCGTAATGCAGGGGCATCCGCCACTTCGAGAGGCCCAACCACAAGCAAAGCCCCCCCGAGGGAATCAACAGCCCCTTCGCCACCTCGTCCGCTCCGAACAACCGGGCCATCACCAGCGCGAACAACACCGCCGGAATCCAGGAAATCAACGGGATCTTAAAGCAGAACTTCTCCTTCAGGGCCAACATCCCGATCCCCGCGCAAAAGAACCCCAACGCCAGCGTCTGCACCACCGCTCCCCCGCCCGACGCATCCAGCGGCAGCGAAAAGCCGAGGAGCATTAACCCCGTCCACGGCATCAACGGCACCAGCCACCGGAATTTCGGATCGTACAAATGCAGGTTCGCCCCCGCCAGACCCGCCCCTGCCGCCAGCACCGGCAACTCCCACTCCCCGATCAGCAACACGCCCGTCCATGCCTCCACCGCCGCCAGGGTCAACCCCGCCCCGAACACCGTCAACCCCAGCCGGTACAACACCACCGTCAGGTTGTCCAGCGGTTGCATCACAGGTACATGATCAGGTGAGGCCATACATCGTTTCTCCTGCCCCCATCCTACCCCGGTCTCCCCCCTCATGCAATCCCCCATCCATCCCCACCCTTCAGGCTTCCAGCCCTATCCCTTCTTTATCCTTTCTCCCTCTCTCCGCCGTTTCATCGCATTCAAAATATCCTCGATCTCCGGACACCGGAACATCCATGCGGCCAGGGTAAAAACTCCCATTCCAACGATGAGCAGGGTCATCACCGACGCGATCTGGGCGAGCTTGGGTACACCGATCCACGCCATTGCCGCGCCTTGGACCACCGGATACAGCAGGTAGATCGTCACCGCCATGAGCACCGCCGCACCAAGGGCCCGGGCCGCGCTTTGCAGCATCGTCTTCCAGCCCGGCGACCCCATCCTCCGGTGCACATACCAGCCGAGGATCACCCCGTTCACCAGCTCTGCGATCACCGTGGCAAAGGCAAGTCCGGCATGTTTCCAATACAGCGGCAAGGTTAGAAGAAACACGATGTTCAGGATCAGATTCAGAAGCACGCACATCACCCCGACCTTCACCGGCGTTTTCATGTCTTGTTGGGCGTAGAACGCGGGAACGAAAATCTTGGCGAGGCTGAAGATCAGCAATCCGGGGGCATAACATTGAAGGGCGAGCCCGGTCAGTTCGGTCGAGGTTTCGTCGAACCGTCCCCATTCGAACAGCATTTGCACAATCGGACGAGCCAGCACGAGCAAGCCGAGCGCGGCCGGGGCCATCACAAACCACAGCACCCGCAGCGAATGGTTCATGGTCTCCAACAATTGGCTCCGGTCGGCCCGGGCCGCTTGCCGGGCAAACACCGGAAGCAGGACCGTGCTCATCGCGGTGGCAAGAATGCCTTGAGGGAAATAAAGCAATCGTTCGCTGTAGAACAATGCCGCCGGAGCCCACGGGCCGATCCACACCGCGAGCAAGCTGTTCACCATGACATTGATCTGGGTAATCGCGAGGCCAAGGGTGGCCGGTCCCATCAGCAGGAACACCCGGATCACCTTCGGATCGCGCCAGGCGAATGACCACTGTGGCCGGTAGCCGTACCGTCGCAACACCGGCACTTGAAACGCAAGCTGAAGCAGCCCCGCTACCAGCACCCCCCACGCCAGCCCGAAAATCTGCTCTTCCGGGGTATCGCCCAGACGCGGACATAAAAACACCAGGGCGAGAATCCACGTGATGTTCAACAGGCTCGGGGTGAAGGCAGGCACCGCGAAATGATGATAGGAGTTCAACATCCCCATCGACAACGCGGCGAGGCAGATAAACAGCATGTAGGGAAGCATCAACCGGGTCAACGGGTAGATCATTTCCTTCTGGGAGCCCGGTTCCGCACCGGGAATCAACAGGGTCATGACCAGCATCCCGGCAAGGGCCACCATGACCAAAACGGTGGTGACCAGGCTGATGATCCGGTTCGCGAACTCCCACCCCGCCGCGTCCCCTTCCCGCTCCCGCGTCTCGACAAACACCGGAATAAACGCCGACGACAACGCCCCCTCCCCGAACATCCGCCGGAACAAATTGGGAATCCGGAACGCGACCACAAACGCCGACATCGGCAACGACAACCCGAACACACCGGCGGTCAGAAGGTCGCGGACCATTCCGAGAAGCCGGCTCAGCGAGGTGAAGCCACCCACCACAAACGCGGAACGGAGAACAGCGCGTTTTTCCATAGGCTAATCCACTACCTATACCTTCCGGGTCTGGAGGGGCGAGCTGCGCGAGACCGGGCTTTGCTGATAACGTTACCGGACTCGCGGGAGCTCGTCTCTCCAGAATGTAAGTGAAAGCCCACTCGTTTAAACCAGAATATGTGCGTGAATGGCAAGGCGTGGCGGGTTAACCGCTCCGGTGCCCGGAACGGTCAGATCCCCCGGCTCTTCCCTTCCTCCGTGTAGCGGATTTCGTACATGTCCTTCCGGCGATCATTCCAGTTTGTCGTCGTGCCCCGGTAACGATGCCGCCGCAGCAGCTCCACATCCACATCGTTGATCACGATGGTCTCGATGTTTGGATTGCACTCCGCGGCGATCGCATCCCGGCTAAACGAAAAATCGGCCGGGGTGAAAATTCCCGACTGGGCGTAGTGAATGTCCGCGTTGTTGACGAACGGCAAGTTGCCGACCGGACCCGCCACTGCCACATACACATGGTTCTCCACGCACCGGGCCAGGGCGCAATGCCGCACCCGGAGATACCCGTGGCGCTCATCGGTATTGAACGGGACGAAGATGATCTGGGCCCCCTTGGCCGCGGCGATCCGGGCCAATTCGGGAAACTCAATGTCGTAGCAGATCATGATGGCCACCCGGCCGCAGTCCGTGTCGAACACCTCCATCCGGTTCCCCCCGTTCACGCCCCACCACTTCCATTCCGCCGGGGTTACATGAATCTTGTACTGCTTTCCGATCGACCCGTCCCGTCCGAACAGGTACCCCACATTGTAGAGCATGTCATCCTCGATCACGAACGTCGAACCGCCGATGATGTTGATGTTGAAGCGAATCGCGAACTCGGAAAACATCTCAAGGTAGGCCGGGGTGAACTCGGCCAGCTTCCGGGCCGCATCGCCCGGGCGCTTGGTGTCGCAGAACGACAGCAACTGGGTGGTAATCAATTCCGGAAACAAGACGAAATCGCACTTGTAGTCCGACGCCGTGTCCACGAAATACACACATTGTTTTTGGAAATCCTCGAACGAACTGATCGTGCGCATCTGGTACTGCACCGCCGCGATCCTCACCACTTGAACCGGCCGAATCGCCCTTTTTTTATAGGGGCGGTAATCCACATTGGTCCACTCGAGGTAGGTCGCCCAGCCCGCGCTGTCCTCGTCGCTGGGCATGTAGTCGGGGATCATCTTTTTCAGCTCAAACCCGTTGGCGAGTTGGGTGGTGAGCACCGGATCGTAAAGGGTTTTGTCCTCCACATTCTCCGCGTATTCGTGGGCGGTCAGTTCCTTGGCATGGACGCGATAGCCGGGAATTCGACCCCCAATCACAATGCTTTTCAGATTGCGGTCCCGCACCAGTTGCTTCCGCGCTTCGTAAAGACGGCGGGCCAGCTTCATGCTCCGGCATTCGGGATGAACCATGATTTCAATCCCGTACAACGTATCTCCCTTGGGATCGTGGTTGCGAATATACCCGTTGTCGGAAATGTCCTTCCAGTTATGCCACTCCGAATACAGGTCGAAATCCACAATCAAACTCGTGGCCGAGGCCACTACTTCGCCGTCGTACTCCACACAAAACTGCCCTTCGGGAAAATGCTCGAGCTGGCTGTCGAACTGTTCCCGGCTCCACGGCTTCATCCCCGGGAAACAGGCTTCCTGCAACTCCACAATTTCATCAAAATCATCCGGCTGGATCGTACGCAGCTTGATCTTGCTCTCGAACTCGGACAAATCGATTTTTTTGACTCGCTTCATCGCTTATTTCCTCGTGTGAACCGGCGTTTTACGTTTGGGAAACAGCTCCCGGCACAACGGACAGGTTGTCCCGTCGCAACCCCGGGCCGTGCAATACTCTCGTCCATACAGAATGATTTGAATGTGCAGTTTGTTCCAGCACTCTTTGGGAAAAAGTTGTTTCAGATCCTTTTCGGTTTCGGTGACATTTCGGCCCGAGGTCAATTTCCACCGCTGGGCGAGGCGATGGATATGAGTATCCACCGGAAACGCAGGCATCCCGAAGGCTTGGGCCATCACCACCGAGGCCGTCTTGTGTCCGACTCCCGGCAAAGCTTCCAACGCTTCAAACGAACATGGCACTTCCCCGCCATGCCGCTCCACCAGCAGCTTCGACAGCCCATGAATCGCCTTCGACTTCGCCGGACCCAGCCCGCATGGACGGATCATCGTTTCGATTTGCGCCGGGGTCAGTCGGGTCATCGCTTCCGGGGTGTCGGCGAGGGCAAACAATTCCGGGGTCGTCCGGTTGACCCGCTCATCCGTGCATTGCGCGGAGAGCAGAACCGCGACCAGCAACGTGTAGGGATCGCGGTGATCGAGCGGAACCGAAACCTCAGGATACAGGGCCTCCAACCGTTGGAGAATCCACCCCGCCCGCTCCGTTCGGGTCATTCCAGCTCCGCAGCCTTATCAGACGCAAACGGATTCACCCAGGCAATCGGCTCGGTCGATTTCCGGGTGAACACCACCACCATATAACCGGGCTTAAGGACAAACCCCTCTCCCGGACCCTTGCCGCCAGTGTGGAACAACATGCGCCCGTTTTCACGCTCGCTGAACCAGAACCGGGCCAGCGGGGAAAACTGCATGACCTCCCGGCTCTCAAACACCCGGATCTCGTCCGAGTCGAGAAAATGAAGTCCCGCCGCTAAACCGAGGTCGGCCAACCCCAGTTCGCCCAGCGTGACTTCGTAGGGAACCGAATAGGAAACGACATTGTACGTGCCATTCGCCTCAATGGAATCCACGATATCGACCAACCGGACCTCTTCCGCCCCTGCCCGTACGGCTCCGTTAAACCCCCACGCAACGGCGATCAGATAGATTAAAAAGGTACGTTTCATGGCTTTAATCTACCCGGATTGCCGGGTTTTGACAATGCCAGTCGGAAAGGACGGCTTCCCCCGCCCGATTTCCAAGGTTTGGAAATGGAAACAGGGTGGTTTTCCAAGGTTTGGAAACGAAGTTGCGGGGGGTCAGCCCCCGCTTGTCGGCGACCACGTTGCGACTCCACCTAATCAAGGATTGCCGAAACGCAGGGGGTTGGGGCAGGCTGGTTCTGTTGACCCATTGACCCAAAGGAGGAATCGATGACGGCTAAATCTTGGATGATGCTTTTGCTGGGCATTGCGCTTGGCGCAGGGATGATGGGGTTTGCCGGATCGCGGGGAACGACGAGCCGGCTTCTCGGGATCGAGGAGCGGTTGGATCGGATGGAGCAAATCCTGAACGAACCGACGCGGGGGCAAACGGACGTGAGCGCAGCGGATCGCGAGCCCGGGAAAGCGGACGAGCCCTCGGAGGCTCTGTACGCGCTGGAGGTGGTGCGGGTAACCCCGGAGCCCCCGGCAACGATTCCAAACAATGGGCGGGTCTCGGTGACGATCCGTTACCGGAGTCCCGAGGATGTGCCGGTGCGGATCTGGGCGGTCGGACGATCCGGTGGCTTGGGGCCGAGTGGCTTTTCCTACGCCGCCTCTCAGGAGCTTCCGGGTGGAAAAGGAGAGGTTGAGCGTTGGTTCAAAACCGAGGAAGCAGGCGTATCGGAGAGTTTCCGCATCAGCATGGTGGATAGCCAAACCCGGGAAAGGGTGGCGGAGCTGATTTATCCGGCTCGCTATACCTGGCAAGGCGAGCCGGTGACCATGTCGCCCGTGACCATGGGAACGCCTTTTCCTGACCTGTCATTTGTCGGCCTGGATGGAAAGCGGGTCGACCTCGGGACGCTGCGGGGCAAGGTGGTGATGATCGATTTTTGGGCGACGTGGTGTGGTCCCTGCGTGGCCAAGATGCCCTACCTTAAGGCGGCCTATGACAAGTACCATCCGCACGGTTTCGAGATCGTGGGGATCAGCCTCGACCGGGACCGGGAACGCCTTGAGCGCCACCTATCGGAGAACAACATCCGGTGGCCAAATCATTTCGATGGAAGAGGCTGGGAAAACGAAATTGCCCAGCGCTTTAATATCCGAAGGGTTCCCTCGTCGTTCCTGATCGACCGAAATGGCATCCTCCGCCAGATCGATGTTTCCGGCCAGAGCCTGGAGCGATTCGTGGCGGCCATGCTGGAGTGATTACAGCTCGGCGAGGCTCAAGTCGTCCATGTTGAGGGCTTCGGCGGTCTTCTGGAGGGCGTTGAGGAAACGACCGCCCATCGCGCCGTCGATGACCCGGTGGTCGAAGGAGAAGCTCAAGTAGACCTGATCGCGGATTTTGATTTCGTTGTCGATGACGACGGGGGCCTTGAAGATGGCGCCCATGCCGAGAATGGCGACCTGGGGCTGGTTGATGATGGGAGTGCCGATGATGCTGCCAAACGCCCCGAAGTTGGAAATGGTGAAGGTCGCGCCTTCGACGTCGGCGCGGGTAAGGGATTTGCCGCGAGCGAGGCCGATGAGCCGTTCGAGGTCTTGGGCAATTTCCGGGAAGGATTTTTTATCGGCATCCTTGATGACCGGCACAACCAGGCTTTCGTCCTGAAGGGCGACCGCGCAGCCGATGTTGACTTCGTTGCGGAGGACGATGTTGGAGCCGAAGACGTAGGCGTTGATCGAGGGGTAGTCCTTGAGGACGCGGGCGGTAACGAAAATCATGACGGTGGTGTAGGTCATCTTGACCCCGTACTGGCGGAAGAAACGGTCTTTGACCTGTTCACGGAAGGCGACGATGCGGGTCATGTCCACGGCGTGAACCATAGTGACATGGGCGCTGGTGTGGATGGACTGGATCATGTGGTCGGCAATGGTCCGCCGCATGCTGTTCATGGGGATGACTTGGCCGAGGGCGGCGACGTTTTCCGGGACGGGGCTGGGCTCGGCGGGAGCGGCGGGGGCATGGGTCTTGGCCGCACGCTGGGAGAGGTAGGTGAGGAAGTCGTTGCGGGTGACACGCCCACCCTTTCCGGTGCCGCGAATGGCTTGGAGTTCTTGAAGGCCGATGTTGTTGAGCATGGCCATGCGGAGGAGGTAGGGGGAAAACCATTCGCGGGTGAGAGCGGGAAGCTCGGAGGAGGAAAGGCGACCGGAGGGGCAACGGTCGGCGGAGACGAGAAGCTGGTCGCCGTCGGCGGCGGCATGGGGCCGGTTCGCGGGGGCGGACGCAGCGGCGGGGACGGCGTCTTGCTCGCCGGGAACGGAAATCAACCCGATGACCTCCCCCACCTTGGCGGTTTCGCCTTCTTGTTTGAGGCAGGAAGCGAGGATGCCGCCCGCGGGACTTTCGATCTCGAAACTGATCTTGTCGCTCTCGACTTCGACAACGATTTCATCGGGCTGGACAGGTTCGCCGACCGCTTTTTTCCAGGCGACAATGACGCCTTCGGCCACACTTTGGCCCATCTGGGGCATGACGATTGGAACGCTCATGGTCAATACTCCATCAGTTCGATTAGCGCTTCGGTGATCTTGTCGGCGCTGGGGCGATAGGCTTGTTCGAGTTCGGGGGCGAAGGGTACCGGGACGTCGGGGGCGGACAGCCGGCGAATGGGGGCGTCGAGGAGGTGGAAGGCCCGTTCGGCGACCAGGGCGGAAAGTTCGGCGCCAAACCCGCACGTGCGCCAACCCTCATGCAACACGAGTACGCGGTTGGTGGCGGCTACGGCGGCGATGACGGTGTCGGCGTCGTAAGGTTTGAGCGTCCGCATATCGACGACCATCACGCTGTAGCCGGTTTCGGCAGCGAGGCGGTCGGAGGCGAGAATGGCCTCGTGGACCATGGCCCCATAGGTGAGCACGACGGCGTCGTCGCCGTCGCGGCAGACCCGGGCCACGCCGAGGCGGCCGGGATCAGCCCGCTCGGGGACGATTTCTTTGACGTGCCGATAAAGATATTTGTTTTCGAGGTAGATGACGGGGTTGGGGTCGCGGATGGCGGCAAGGAGGAGGGCGCGGGCGTCGGAGGGAAAGGCAGGATAGACGACTTTGATCCCGGGGATGTGGCAGAAGAGGGCCTCAAGTTCCTCGGAGTGGAAAGGGCCACCACCGAATCCGCCGCCGCAGGGGGCGCGGAGCACGAGGGGAACCGGCAAGCCGGTGCGGTAGTGCATGGTGCCGGCGTTGTTGAGGATGTGATGGAAGGCGGTCATCCCGAAATCGGCGAATTGCAACTCGACGACGGGCCGCATGCCTTGGGTGGCCATCCCGATGGCGGAACCGATCATCGCGCTTTCACTGATCGGGGTGTCGAAGATGCGTTCGGGTCCGAATTCATCAAGAAAACCAAGGGTGACTTTGAAGGCCCCACCGAAACCGGCGACGTCCTGACCGAAAAGAAGAACGGAGGGGTCGTCGCGAAGGGCCTGTTGAAGGGCCTGGCGGATGCCTTCGAGGTAGGTGATCTCAGCCATCGGCGTAGACTCCGTGGCAGAGGGTGGAAGGGTGCGGACGCGATTCAGCGAGGGCGGTCCGGTAGGCCTGCTCGATCCCGGCGGCGCAGGTTTCGCGGATGGCTTCAGCTCCGGCTGCGTCGAGAAGCCCGGCTTCGAGGAGACGTTTGCGGCATACGAGAATGGGATCGCGGGCGGCGTAGGTCTCAAGCAGTTCTTTGGGCACGTAGGAGAAGTCGTCGTGCTCGCCATGACCCCGCATGCGCATGGTATCAGCCTCAACGAGGAGCGGCCGGGGGGTGCGGCGAAGGTCGTCGATGTGTGGACGAAGGGTCTCGGCCATGGCGAGGGCATCGTTCCCGTCGACGGTAACACCTTCGATGCCATAACCGATCGCTTTGTCGATGAGGTTTCGGCAACGGTACTGATGAGCGGAGGGAGTGGAATAAGCGTAGTGATTGTTTTCGATGATCACCACGAGAGGGATATCACGAACTGCGGCGAAATTAACCGCTTCGTGAAAGTCTCCGGTGCTCGTGCCACCGTCGCCGATGAAGGCAAAGCCGACAGAGTCCCGGCCTTGGCGGCGGCGGGCGAGGGTTCCCCCCGCCACCACGGGGATCATCGCCCCGAGATGGGAAATCATGGTGTAGACCCCGTGATCCATGTTCCCGAAATGGACGTTGCCGTCGCGACCGCCCGTGGGGCCCTTTTCGCGGCCCAGCCACTGGCGGAAGACGTTGAGCGGGGTTTCGCCGCGCCCGATGTGGAGGGAAAGATTGCGAATGCAAGGAGCAAAAAGGTCATGGGGCCCGGCGAGGGCGGCAATCGCGGCCCCCGTGCCTTCCTGACCGTAGCCAGTATAGACACCGCCATAGATCTTGCCTTGGTGGTAAAGGCGGATCAAACGCTCTTCAATCGCCCGGGTGGTCATAATGACCCGGAGGATCTCAAGGGCTTGGGTTTCGGTTAAACGCATCGCATCCATAGTCAGGAAGATTGGAACTATGTTTGTATGCAGTTGGGAGAGTTAGGTCAAAAGGAAAGGTAGTCCCCCACCCCAAAGATCACTCCTCGATCAGCGTTTCGCGCTTCGCCTCAACGGCGGGCGCAACCGGGCAACCAAAGCGCGAGGGATAGGCCATCACCGGAGTATCCACATGAACGCTGACCCGCTGACCCTCCCGGAACCCCCGGCAACATCCGACCATCCGGCTTTTGAGCTGGGTGCCGGAATCAAGCTGGATGCGCAGGATTTGATCGTGGCCGAAATAGTCGCGGTCAATGATCACACCGGGACCGGAAGGATCCGCGGTCATCACGAGATCTTCGGGCCGGAACATGACCTCGACATCGCCCCGCGCAGGGTGATGAAGCTCGAGCAGGCCAAGTTCGCATTGGACCCCGCTCGCATCGGCGTGTCCGGGCAGGAAGTTGGCCTCGCCAAGGAACGTTGCGATGATGTGGGTGTCGGGGCGGCGGTACAGGCGCTCGGGGGTTCCCGTCTGAACGATTCGACCATCCATCATGACGGCCACATGGTCGGCGAGGCTGAACGCCTCCTCCTGATCGTGGGTCACGAAAATCGCGGTGACTCCGGCCTCGCGAAGGATATGCCGGATTTCCGTGCGAACACGCTGGCGCAGGGCGGCGTCGAGGTTGGAAAAGGGTTCATCAAGAAGGATCACCCCGGGATCAGGCGCAAGCGCCCGGGCAAGGGCGACCCGCTGCTGCTGGCCGCCGGACAATTCATGGGGCAACCGGTTTTTGACCCCGCGAAGTCCCACGAGGGCAAGGACCTCCTCGACCCGGCGGGCCGGGTCGGGATGACCCTTGAGCCCGTATGCGGTGTTGGCGGCCACATCAAGATGGGGAAACAAAGCATATTCCTGAAAGACCATGCCAACCCGGCGCTGCTCGGGAGGTAAATGAAGGCCTGGCCCTGCTACCCGTCGTCCGCCTACGTCAATTTCGCCTTGCTCGGGAGACTCAAACCCGGCGATGAGGCGGAGCATGGTGGTCTTGCCACAGCCACTGGGTCCGAGAAGAGCGAGAAAGCGCCCCGCCTCAACATCCAGCCCAACCCCGCGCACCGCAGGCACCGCCCCAAAACCCTTGACGAGATTGCAGCAACGGATAGCGATGGGTGTTGACGGGGCAGAATTCATGAGGCGAGGGCATCGTCTTCATGACGAAGCAAAAGGGCAAGCGAGATCGCTGAGACGACCACGAGGATCAATGCAGGCGCAGCGGCCCGGGCAAAAAACGCTTCTTCGGTCGCACCCCAGATTCGGGTGGCGAGGGTTTGAAATCCGGTCGGGCCGAGAATGAGAGAGGCCGGCAGTTCCTTCATACAGGAAAGAAACACCAGGGCCATGCCCATCCAGAGACCGGGCCGCAACTGCGGCAGGGTGATGGTAGCAAACACGTCGCGGGAGGTACGTCCGAGGGTGCGGGCCACTTCTTCGGTACGGGGACTGATCTGGAGCATGGAAGCGCGCAGGGTGCCGAGGGCCAGGGGCAAAAACAGAACCGTGTAGGCGAGGACCAACATGAACAAGGTCTGATAAAAGAACGGAGCATAACGGGCCCCGAAAAACACCAGGGATAACGCGACGACAATTCCCGGCAGGGCATGTCCGATGTAGGCCGCACGTTCGATGACCCGGCTTGAGGAACCGGGATGGCGCACTGCGTAAATGACCACCGGCAGTGCGGCGAGCACCGCGCCCGCCGAAGCAAGCCCGGAGGCGGTGACGGAATTAAAGATGAGACCCCATTGCGATCCAAGCTGTTCGCCTGCCCCCCACCCACTGGCCAGCCAATACCCGGTGACGAGTAAGGGGATGCCGAGCGCGAGAAAAGAAACCACCGAGCAAAACACCAGCGCAGGAAGTTTCCATGGCCCGAGACGGGACACCTTCTGACGACGAATCGATCCCGCGCTGGACCGGTAATACCGCGCCCGGCCCCGGGTCCGGGCTTCGATCCAAAGAATCACCGCAGTGAGACCAACCAGCATGAGGGAAAGCACGGCCGCCGCCGACCGGTCAAGGGCGGCGCTGTATTGCACATAGATTTCCCGGGTGAAGGCATTGAATTGCAAAAGGGAAACCGCGCCGAAATCGCTCAGGGTGTACAATGCAACCAGCAACGCCCCCGCCCCAATCGAGGGCCGGAGGTGGGGCAGGATGATCTCGCGAAAGACTTCGCGACCGGTCCGGCCCAAACTGCGAGCGGCATCTTCAAGACTGGGATCAAGTCCGCGCAATCCCGCTCGAACACTGAGCAAAACGTACGGGTAGGCAAACAAGCTCAGAGCCAGCCACGCCCCAAAGAAACCGTAGATGGAAGGAAGTCTCTCTACCCCCAGGGGCGAAAGCAGGCGCTGGAGCATGCCATTGGGCCCGAGGGCGGCAATCAGGGCAAAGGCCCCAACGTAGGACGGAAGCACGAGGGGAAGGCAGAGGATCGCAGCCCAAAGGTTGCGCCCCGGCAAGTCGGTGCGCGAGGTCAGCCAGGCAAGCCCGACCCCGATGACCGTCGAGGTCGCAGTGACGGCAAGGGTCAGCAGGATCGTGTTGGTCAGTACCTGCAACGAGCGGGGCCGGAATAGAATGGAGATCGCTTCCGGCCCGACTTCAAACGCCCGCACCACGAGGTAACCCAGGGGAAGGATCGATAAAAGAGCAACCAAACCCGCCGCCACACGAAGTCCAACCGATGCCGAGGACCGGCCAAACCAGCCATACGCCCGCGATTTCGCCGGGGTATCCGAAGGCATGGGCACGAGTTGGACGGACGGCGCAGCTCCCATTCGCGTTCCTATAAAATTCCAAGATCTTGAAGCAGGCGCAGCGTACCTTCGAGATCTTCCAACCGATTGAGATCAAGGTCGGGAAGTTCCTTTTCTTCGACCGCCGGAAGGATGGGATTCACCGGAGCGGAGGCCACAAGCGGATACTCAAAGGTGGTCTCGGTAATGTATTGCTGCGCCTCCGGTGAAAGCAGGAACTGAACAAAGACCTTGGCCGCGTCGGCACGACGCGACGTCGTCAACATGCCCACCCCGGCAACGTTCATCAACGAACCACGCGACAAGACATGATTCTTGGCGGCAAGCGCAGTATCCCGGCCCAAAACGTAAAGGTAGTAATGATTGGATAGACCGGCATCGATTTCGCCTGAGGCCACCGCCTGAATGATCGCGGTGTTCCGGGCATAGGAGCGCGGCTGGTTGGCCCTCATCGCGACGAGCCAGTCTTTCGTCCATTCCTCCCCTTCCGTGACCCGAAGGGCGGTAATGAAGGACTGGAAGGATGCATTGATGGGTGCCCACCCCACCCGGCCCCGCCATTCCGGCCGTACGAGGTCCTCGAGATCGGTGGGAAGTTCCTCGGGCGAAAGGCGGTGGGTATTGTAGACAAGGACCCGCGCCCGACCCGAAATCCCCACCCACGTTCCGTCCGGCGACCGAAAACGGGGGGCCACGAGGTCAAGCAAGGGGGCGGGAAGCGGGGCGAGACGGCCCGCCCGGTTCAACGCACCCAAGGAGGATGCATCCTGGGCAAAAAAAACGTCAGCAGGGCTGTTTCCACCCTCTTCGAGAATGGTTGCCGCCAATTCAGCCGTTCCCCCGTAGCGAACCCGGACTTTGATCCCGGTTTGCTCGGAAAATCGCGAAATCAATGGGGCAATCAAATCCTCACTGCGGCCGGAATAGATGGTCAACAGGTTCGAATCCCCGCTGCGGGAACCACACCCCGAAGCGACTAAAAGGACGAAAACCACTCCCAGCAAGCGCAAACCCAACCTTGATTTAAACTCTCCATACATCATCGCGACTTCACCACTCAAGCAACCGATTTACATATCAAGCGAAACAGTACACAACCTAGCCCCGAATTCAAGTGAGAGCTTCCCTCAGAGAAAAATAGGGCAAAATGAAACATTCGGTGGTAGAGAAGTCTACCGCAGGAGTTGAACCATGGGCAAACCACGCTGGGAATATATTTACGGAATCAATCCCGCCTTCGAAGTGATCCGGGGCGGAAGGCGCAAGGTCCACGAAGCCTTTTTAAGTGAATCATCCCGCAACAACCCCCGGCTAAAGAAGCTGGAGGGCTTGCTCGCTTCCCGGCAGATCCCAACCCACTGGGTTGAAAAGGGCCGGGTCTTGGATTTATCGGAAAGCAAGGACAACCAAGGGGTGGTCCTGCGTACCGAACCTTATCCCTATGTCGCATCCAGTACGCTGTTTGACCGCCCGCGACTGCTTCTTCTCGACAATGTCGAAGATCCCCACAACACCGGAGCCATCCTCCGTTGTGCCGATGTGTTTGGCTATGACGCCGTTCTGCTCCCTGAAAAAGGGGTCCCGGAAATCTACCCGTCAGTGGTCAAGGTTTCAGCGGGCGCAACCGAACATCTGGATATCGCCCGTGATCACAATGCGGTGAAACACATGATCGAAGCTCGAAAAGCCGGTTACACCGTGGTTGCCCTCGACGCAAAAGGGAAAACCAGTCTTCCTGATGCGGCTCGCCTCTGCACCGGTAAATTCCTGCTGGTCATTGGCGGCGAGAACCGGGCGGTCAGTCAATACATCCTCAATGAAGCCGACATCATCATCGGAATTCATCAGTATGGAAAGATCAATTCATTAAACGCCTCCGTTGCCGCAGGAATCGCGATGCATGCCCTTCGGGGCGAAGACCCGTCCGGCCCCTGCGCGACAATCAAGGATGCGGAAAATTGAGCATAACGCTTGCGAAGCTGTCCTAGTTCAATAACCTTTAGTGGTTTGAGACACTCCACAAGGAACGATTGATGATAACAGGATATCCTATGAAACATGGTTTTGCCGCAGGTCTGGTCCTCTCCGCCCTCGCCTTCACTCCCCTCCGGGCAGACGAACCCACTCCCCAGGGACCACGGATCTCCGTGGACAATATGATCTTCGACTTCGGCGTCGCTGACAACTCCCAGATCATCGAACACACCTACGTGATCCGTAACATCGGAGATACCACCCTCGAATTGCGCGAGATCCGCCCGACCTGCGGATGCACCGTCGCCGATGTATCCTCGCGCTCGATCCCTCCCGGCGGAGAATCCCGAATCACCAGCAAGCTGAGCCTGCCCGGACGAACCGGTCGCCAATCCAAACCCATCATCGTCCGCTCCAACGACCCCGAACAACCGGAAATCCGCCTCGTGATGAGCGGAACCTTTACCTCGGCGGTTCAAGTCACTCCCGACCGCTTTTTCTTCGGCCAGGTCGAACCGAACCATACCTTGTCCTTCGAAATCAGTGTGAATGCCCAATCCGAGCGCGATGTGAACATTATCAGCGTTCAACCTGCCGATGGTTTCTCCGCCGACATCGAAGTCCACGAACCCGGTCGCCGCTCCTCGGTGAAGGTAAGCGCCACCACACCGCCGGAGCCGGGCGTGTTCAACGGCTGGGTAAGAATCATGACCGACCACCCGGCCCGCAGCATGATTGAAGTCCCGATCTCCGGAAATGTGGTCGGCGCCCTCATCGTCGCGCCTCCGGAAATCACCCTGTCCGCCCGCCACCAAGGACCGGTCACCCGCTACATCGTTTTGCGGGCCGGAACCGGCGGCATGTTTCAGATCGAATCGGTCGAACCGCCCCTCGACACCATCCAGGCCAACGTTTTCCCCTTTGGCGGAAACGGATTCAGGATTCAACTCGATCAAATTGAAGCCATTCCCGAAATCAACGGGGCCAATGTCACCATCCGGACCTCCCTCGCCTCCCATCCCGTGGTCACGGTTCCCTTCCGGCTCATCGATTAATCCCGCCGATGAAGCTGTCTTCCCAAATCATGGTGTTGACCGCACTTTCCCTCGCCGGGGTTGCGGGGAGCCAGCTGCTTCGCGAACAACCTCTCCCTTGGTACGAAGCATGGAGCCAGCGGATCGAGCGCCAGGCCGTCGAAGCCGGCCTCGCCCTGGTCGATCTTGAATCCGTGAAGGTCATTACCGAAACCTTCTCCTCCGTTCTGCTCGATGCCCGGCGCATGGAGGATTACCTCCAAGGACGTTTGCCCGGCGCGATGTCACTACCCGTTTATGCCTTTGATCAGCATATGCACGAAGTTCTTCCCCTCCTTCTCCCCGATCAGCAAATTGTCGTTTACTGCTCCGGCGCCGACTGCGACGAGTCGATTCTCCTCGGCCAGCTTCTCATCGAACAGGGCTTCACCAACCTCGCCCTCTATGCCGGCGGATTTGCGGAATGGACCGACAAAGGATTGCCGGTGGAACGATGAAGGTTCAAGCGTCATCCCGGCTCCTCAAGGAACTGATTCCCCATGTCCTCCGGCTGCTGCTCGGCGGCGTCTTCATTTACGCAGCATGGCCCAAGATCGTAAATCCGGAAGCGTTCGCCCAGTTGATCTATCATTACAAACTGGTTCCCGATGCGTTGATCAACCCCATGGCCCTCATCCTGCCCTGGCTCGAACTGGTCTGTGGGGTGTTTCTCATCGTTGCCCCCCGGTTCCGCCAAGGCGCGGCCATCCTGATCATCGCCATGCTGATCGTCTTCACCTTTGCCGTTGGCATCAACGTGGTCCTCGGGCGGGAAATCACCTGCGGATGTTTTTCCGTCGCCGAGGATGCGGAAACCATCGGGTGGCGCAAGGTCTTCGAGAACCTCGCCCTTATCGGCGTGGGGATCTACTGCGCCCGGATCGCCACCCGCCATCCGTCCCTCACCGAAGCCACCTGATCCGGGCCTCCTCAATGCCGCTTGGAACCGGCGTACAGATTGGATACAGTCCCCCGCCATGGACCTCAAGGAGCGAAACCACCAGCTACGAACCGCCACCGCCGGTGAGCGTATCCGCCTGATCGACGGATGGTATCCCGGCCATGCCGTACTCACCACAAGCTTCGGCATGTACTCCGCGGTCATGCTCCATCTCGTCAAGACCCACGCTCCGCACCTTCCCATCCTTTCCGTGGATATCGGCTTCAATGCTGAAACCCTGGCGTTTGCCGATACCCTTGTCGAACGTCTCGGACTTTCCATCGTCCGTTACGCCGCACCGGCCAACGCAACCCCCGACGCATTAAAACAAGCCAAGGTCGACCTGCTCGAACAAGCCCTGCGTGAACACCGCGCCGGCGTCTGGATGTCCGGGGTGCTCCGCTCGGAAACCGAACATCGTGCAACATTTGATTTCCTCATCGCCCGCGAGGATGGACTCGTAAAGGCCCACCCCGTCCTCGACTGGACCACCCGAGATCTTTTCACCTACTGCAAAGAGCACGACCTCCCCATCAATGATGCCTACTTCGACCCGCTCAAAGGCGACGATCAAAAACAAGAATGCGGCATCCACCTCACCGGCATGGCCAACGTCAGCTACACATCCAGCGAACTGTAAGCCGTGATGATTCCTGCCGCCTCAGCCTCGTCACCTCCCTCCCGCGGGCTTCTTCCCGGGCAATTCCGTTGCGTTGCCCTCCAGGGCATAGGCGACGGGGGCAACGCCTACCCCCACGGCATGGCATGGTTTGGCGACCACCTCTATGTCGCCTCCACCCGCATGGTCCTTCAGCTCCTTTATTATGTGTCCCACCGCGTCAACGCATGGAATCCCTACCCGGTGCGCGTCCGCGAAGGCAATCCCTACGGTTACCTCGATGCCCGTTCCCAGATCTGGCGATATCATCCCCCCACCAACCGGTGGGAGCAGGTGCTGCGTTCCGATCTCACCGAACCCAAGGACGGCATCCGCTATCCCTTCTTCAACGGTGTCCGCAACATGGTTCCCTACCGGGCCCCCGGCGCCACCCGGACCTCGCTCTATATGCCCACCGTTGCCCCCACCAACGGGCCCGACCCCATGCTCCTTCGCACCGAGGACGGACTCCACTTCGAACGGCTTCCCCTCGCCGGAACCGGAGCTGCCCGATTCAAAACCTTCCGCCCCATGGTCGATTTCAAAGGCCGCTTGTGGATCGCCCCCACTGGAAAATCCGGGTCGGGTAGCTCAGCCGGAGCCGCCCTCGTCATGACCTCCACCGACCCCGAGCGCTATCCGTGGGAACAATGCAACGAAGACAACTTCGGAAATCCCCGAAATGAAGGCGTTTTCGAGATGATCGAATACGCGGGTCACCTCTACGCCGGCACCGTCAATCCCGACGGATTCGAACTGTGGAAAACCGACGGTGAGAATCCTCCTCATTGCCGATGGACCCGGGTGCTCACCCGCGGGGCCGACCGGGGCCCCAACAACGAAGCCGTCGGCAGCATGATGGTCTTCCGGGGCGCCCTTTACCTCGGCGTATCCATCATCAACGGCGGGTACGACCGCCGCCACGGCATCGGCCCCGCCCCTGCAGAAATCCTTCGCGTTCACCCGGACGACTCTTGGGATCTCGTCATGGGCGAAGGGCGCCTCACCGATCAGGGGCTGAAACTCCCGCTCAGCGGACTCGGCGCCGGGTTCGACAATCCCTTCAACACCTACGTCTGGCGAATGGGCATCCACGACGGATGGCTCTACGCCGGCACCTTCTCCAGCGCCGGGGTGGTGCGCTACTTCAACCCGGAAAACTTTTCCGAACGGGTCCGGCGCATCATGGATCGCGACCGGCTCGAATTGCTCGCCGAAAAAATTGGCGGGGCCGCCCTCTGGCGCACCCGCGACGGCGAGACCTGGCTTCCCGTCACCATCAATGGTTTCGGCAACCCCTTTAACTATGGGATCCGTGGAATCGTCTCCACTCCCCACGGCTTGTTCATCGGCACCGCCAATCCCTTCGGTCCTGAAGTCGCCGTACATCGTACCTCCGGCTGGACCTACGAGCCCAACCCCCGCGGTGGCCTCGAAATCTGGATGGGAAGTCACGAACATCAACCGGATACCCGCGACCTCGCCCATCCACCCGTCCCGCCGGCCGTCCTTTCCACCCTCCCTCCCCTCGATGCCGACGGACTCAACCGCGAAGAACGTCTCGACCTTCACCTGCGCCATCTTCTCGACGAATTTTTCCAACATCCCCACGCCCGTTGGTTTGGATTCTGGAAACGGGGCGTCCACCTTATGGCTCAGGCCCGCGAAACCCTTCTGCATGAACTGCTCGACCTCGCCGATCCCCCGCCCGGCACCGGATCGCGGGTGCTCGACCTCGCCGACTCCACCACCTTCGCCTCCACCTGGCTGAACCTACACACCCCCGGCCTGACCATCGAAACCCTCGCCCTCTCCTCCCGGCTCACCGAACCAGCCACCATGGGGCCGCACCTTAGCCTTCGCCGCCGCGCCTTCCCCCTTCCCGACTCCACCTGCGATAGGATTCTCGATGTCGAAACGTCCAGCCGCACCCCGCATCCCGCCTCATGGCTCGCCGAGGCCCACCGTTGCTTGAAACCCGGAGGCCAACTCATCGGCTCCGCCATCCTTCGCGAATCGACCCACCCCACCCCCGAATCCTGGTCAAATGCCCTTAAAGCCGCCGGATTCACGGGCATCCGAATCGCTGACGCCACCCGGGAAAGCTGGCAAGGTTTCTCCTCCAAATGCTCCATGTTCCTTTGGGAGAAAAACATCACCGGCGAACTCGATCGTGAAGGCATGGAAACCTTGAAGGATATGGCTTATGGCTTCCTCAGCCCCATCACCGGATACCTCCTCTACCGCGCCCGTAAATCAGATTGAAACCGTCCCCCGGTTCGCGCTAGGGTTTCCCCCCATGAAAACCCTCCCGAACCTCCTCTTCAAACCTCTCAGACTTGCCCTCCCTATCGTTCTCACCCTCACCCTGCTCCCCGCCTCCGCCCTTGCCATGGGCAAGCGAAGCGCCCCCCCTGAAACCACATCCGATTCCATCCGCCTTACCGGTCCCGCCTCATCCATCCAAATCCCCGGGCCCGGCAGCTACCGCCGCATCATCGAACATGACGGCCAAACCCGCTTCGTCGAAATCTACGCCCCCCCCTCCTACCGTCCCGGAGTCCCTACCCCCCTCGTCTTCAACTTTCATGGTGGCGGAGGCAGTCCCGACTCCGCTCGCCGCACCACCGGTTTCAACGACCTCGCCGACCAACACGGCTTTCTCGTTGCTTACCCCGCCGGCTCCTCCGCCGACGATCCCGAAAAACGACTCACCTGGAACGTGCTCGTCAGCCAGACCTTCGCCACCTCCGCCGGGAAGGACGATCTTGGCTTCATCCGCGCCCTCCTCGATGACCTTCCACAACTCTTCACCGTCGATCCCCGCCGCATCTACGCCACCGGCATGTCCCAAGGCGGAATGCTTTGCTACCGCATCGCCTGCGATCCTGACCTCTCCGCCCGGTTCGCCGCCATCGCCCCCGTTGCCGCCGTCATGACCGTCGACCCCGACGCCTGCAACCCCGCACGCTTTGTTTCCATCCTCCACATCCACGGGGCCGACGATGAATTTGTACCCTTCGCGGGAGGTGTCGGCCCCAAACTACGCCGTCTCGACCCTGTCGAACGCCCCCCGGTCATGGACACCCTTCGCTTTTGGATCGACCACAACGACATCTCCGCCACCCCCCTTCAAGAACGCAGCGCAGGTGAAGCCCGCCTCACCGCCTTTGGTCCCGAGGGTACACAGGGCGAAGTCCGTTTATGGAACGTCGGCAACGCCGGTCACACCTGGCCCGGCGGGGAATCCCTCCTGCCCGCCATCGTTCTCGGACGAACCTCCAACGACATCAACGCCTCCGAACTCATCTGGGACTTTTTCCGGAATCATCGCCTTGACTGACCCCACCCCCAGCCCCCACCCCCCCGTTGAGGAGTGGATCCCGTCCATCCGCAAACTTGGCAGCAACGTCCAGGCCCGGCTCAGCTTTGCCCTTAGCCAGTTCAAGGCCGGCGACTACGAAAAGGCCCTCCGCGAAGCCGACACCGCCCTTCGCATGGATCCCGACGACCCCGACGCACTCCTTCTCAAAGCCCGCATCCACTATGACCGGGGTGATTTCGACCTCGCCACGCCGCTTGCCCGCCAAGCCACCGGCATCTTGAAAACCTCCGCCAAACCGTGGCTACTCCTCGCCGCCATCGCTTACGAGCAACAACAAATCGAATCCGCCCTCTCCTGCGTTGATCAGGCCATCGACGCCGAACCCCGTCATGCTCAAGCCCACCTCATGCGCGGCACCCTCCTCGGTGCCCTCGACCGCTGGGAAGACGCCGCCCGCGCCTTCCAAAACGCGATTGACCACAATCCCCAGCTTGCCATGGCCCATCGCCAGCTCGGACGCGTCCACGCACGTCGTGGTCAAACCACCCAGGCTCTCGCCTGCCTCGAACGTTCCCTCCTGCTCGATCCCAACAACGGACTCATCCGGGCCAGCCTCGGCGAATTGTACCGGTCCCTTGGCCGCACCGAGGACGCCATTCGCGAATACCGCGAAGCCACCCGCCTCAATCCCAACCTCGAAACCGCCCTCCTCAGCGCCGGCGACTTGTACCGCGAACTCGAACGCTACGAGGAGGCCCTCATTGAATACCGGCGCGCCATGCGCGTTCGCGGCACCAGCGCCCGCGCCCACCTCGGCCTCGGCCTCATCTACGAACAACGCAACAACCCCCGGGAAGCCATCGCTGAATTCACCGCCGCCCTCAAAGCCGACCCCAACCTCTTCGCCGCCCGCACCGCCCTCGACCGGCTTCAGCCCCCCCTCCCACCCTCATGAACCGCAAAGGCGATGTCCTCCAACTCCGCGTCGTCGATGTCGCCGAAGCGGACAAATGCCTTGCCCGCATCCCCGGAGGACCTGTCGTCTTCATCCAGGGACCCGTCGCCGTCGGCGACCTCGTCGAAGCACGCGTCTACAAGGTGAAGAAAAACTACCTCGAAGCTCGCATGACCTCCATACTCGAACCCGCGCCCGGACGCGTCGAGCCTCCCTGCTCCCATTTCGGAATCTGCGGCGGATGCAAGTGGCAACACGTCGACTACTCCATCCAATGCCAAACCAAGCGAAAACTCGTGGTTGACGCCCTCGAACGCATTGGCCGCCAACCTTCCCCCGATGTCGCTCCCGTTCAGTCCTGTCCCCTTCCGTATCGCTACCGCAACAAGATCGATCTCACCTTCTCCAATCAACGCTTTCTCCTCGATCACGAACTCGGCCTCGACCCAACCGACCTCGACCACCCCGCTGACTTCGCCCTCGGCTTCCATCGGCCCGGCCGCTTCAACAAAATCATCGCCATCGACCAATGCCACCTCGCTCCTCCCGCGTTCACGACCGCCCTCCACATCACCCGTGATTTCTTTCGTGACCGTCGCATCCCCCCCTACTCCACTATCAGCCACCAGGGCTTCCTCCGCAACCTCGTCCTCCGTCATGCCCTTGCCACCGACCAGTTCATGGTCTACCTCATCACCTCCACCCGCGACCCCGCCCTCATGAAGGACTATCTGAACGCCCTTCAAGCGCGGCTTGGAACCGCCCTCACCACCTTCGTCAATGGCGTGACCTCCCGGAAAAATCTCGTCGCATACGCCGAGGACCTTCACACCGACTTCGGGCCCGGTGTCATCACCGAACGCCTCGAAGACCTCAGCTTCGACATCGCCCCCAACGCCTTCTTCCAAACCAACACCCGCCAAGCCCTCACCCTCTATCAAACCGTCCGCGACCTTGCCGAACTCTCCCCCACCGACCACGTCCTCGATCTCTACTGCGGCACCGGAACCATTTCTCTCTTCCTTGCCCCCTACTGCTCCCGCGTCACCGGCTTCGACACCGAACCCAGCGCCATCGAAAACGCCCGCGTGAACGCCGCCCGCAACCGCCGCCCCCACGCGGCCTTTTTCCGCGAACATCTCGAAGATCTCCACCAAGCCCTCGCCTCCCACCACGTTCCGACCGCCCCCCAAGTCGTCATAACCGATCC
This sequence comes from Kiritimatiellia bacterium, assembly GCA_035327665.1. Taxonomy (GTDB): domain Bacteria; phylum Verrucomicrobiota; class Kiritimatiellia; order CAIVKH01; family CAIVKH01; genus DAOLCW01. Next base: position 11,046 of record DAOLCW010000017.1, on the reverse strand, counting down.
ACCCCGCGCCGGCATGCACGAAAAAACCACCCAATCCCTCATCGAACTCGCCCCCCGACGCATCATTTATGTCAGTTGTAACCCCGCCAGCCTCGCCCGTGACACCGCTCTTCTCACCGAAGGTGGCTACCGCCTCGGACGCGTCATCCCCGTCGATTTGTTCCCCCAGACCTACCACATTGAAAGCGTCGCCGTCCTCGATCGCCACCAACCCTGACCCGCATCGTCACATCAGCATCTTCGCACTTGCTCCACCTCCTCCCCGTGCTAGACTCCACCCCCCATGAGAAAGCACCACATTAAAGACATTCTCATCACCGAAGCCGACATCGCCGCCCGCGTCGATCGCCTCGTTGAAGAAATGGAATCTCACTGCCGATCTGAAAAATTCGTCATGATCGGCATCCTGCGCGGCAGCTTCATGTTCCTCGCCGATCTCGTTCGCGATCTTTACCAACACGGCGTCCACCCCCGCATCGACTTCCTTACCCTCGAAAGCTACGGCTCCGGAACCGAATCCTCCGGTGTGGTCAAGGTCACCAAAGACATCACCGTCGATGTCACCGGGGCCGACGTCGTCCTCGTCGACGACATCCTCGACACCGGCCGCACCCTTTCGTTCGCCGTCGATCTCATTCGCGGAAAAGGAGCCGCCTCCGTGCTGACCTGCGCGCTGCTCGACAAACCCGAACGCCGGATCGTCCCCTTCACTGCCGATTTCGTCGGCTTCACCATCCCCGACGCCTTCGTCGTCGGCTACGGCCTCGACTACGACAGCCATTACCGCGAACTCCCCTACATCGCCAAAGTCACCATGCTCGACTAGGCGCCGGACCCGTTAATCCGGCCCACCCCGGAAATCCAACGCCGCCCGGATCGCTTCCCCCACTCCCGGCACCTCCGCCCCATTTCGACGGTTCCGCTGGCCGATCCGGAACGCCAGCCGCCATTGCTTCATCAATACCCCGTAGGCGTGGCCCAAACTCGTCCCCGGATTGTAGATATGGGTCGCTTCCGACGTCACCCCGTTGACCTCGATCACCTTGAAATTCACCCCCTTCTTGAAATCCTCCAAATCCGGGGTACGAAGGTCGAACCTGCCGAAATAAAACCCGTCGAACGACTGGGCAAGATCGTCGATCGCCTTCTCCAGCTCATCCGTCTTGATCCAAATCCCGTCCTGGAACACCGAACCCCGGCAATGCGTTCCCAACTCGACCAACGTGAACGTTTCCCCCTCCGCGAGCACCTGATCCAACCGCTCGCGATGCCGCCGCAGGAAAACTGGAGCCAAACACACCGCCCGGTCATCCTTTAATATCAACCGCTCCAGATCGTGCTTCCCATCCCCCACCACCACCGGGAACCGCTTCTCGGTAATCGAAAAAATATGGCCTCTCGCCTGTCCGGGAATCCGGTAATAGAACACCCCGAACTCATATCCCGGCACATACTCCTGCACCAAAAGATCGGGCCGGGCACGCCCCAGATACGTAGCGAGTTCCTGCACCGAGCGGATCACTGCAACCCCTTGCCCCCGTTGCCCCGCATCCGGCTTCAATACCACCGGGAACGACGCCCCGATCTCATCCATAAACTCAAGAACCCGCGCTTCCTTTTGCCCCGCGTCCTCCCCGGAAGGGATCACATCGCATCGGGCAATCAATTCCCTCCGTCCCTTGAATCCGTCGAGGATCTGTTTCTTCGATTCCCCGATCAACCCGCCCAACGGAATCCCCGGATTCGCCGCCATAAATACGTTCAATCCACGATACCGGACCCCCAGATAAAGGATGTGGAGAAGAATCGGCGGATAAAACAGCCACAACGGCCAGAATTCCCACCGCGTCCACCTCCGCCACCGCGACAGCAGCAGCCGCCGGCCCCGGAAACTGAACAGCGGAAACACGATCTTGATCATCAGCCAAAGAATCAACGCCGCCATCACGATCGCCACCAGCGTGTACATCTTGTACGCAGCAAACGTCTCCAGCAACGTTTGCCCGACCCGGCTCGACACCCACACCAAAAAAGGTGCCCACACCAGACCCGCGATCATGAAAAACAACATGAACCACCAGAACGAGGCATGCAGCATCCCCGCTGAAAAGAAGGTCGGCAACCGGCTCCCCGGTATGAACCGGCTCAACAAAACCACCGCCGGCCCCTTCCGGGAAAACCATTTCGCGCTTTCCTGGATCGCATCCTCTTTAAAAATCCAGCAGAACGGGCGCTGCCGCAGCGCCGCCCGCCCATACTTCCAACCCAGCATGAACAGCAGAATGTCCCCGCCAAAAATTCCAATAAACGCCGCCGTCGCCGCCGGGAAATATCCCAACACCCCTTCCGCCACCAGCAACCCTGCCGCAATGCACGCCAAATCCTCGCTGAGCAACGTGCTGAACGCGAGAATCGCCATGAGTACGATCAGGGCCACCCCGCCCACGGGATCGACATCCTCGGAGCGAAACGCCCGCTCGGCCGCCTCCACCCGGGCCGGATCCGCCGCTGCCCGCGAAACCGCCACCCCCCGCTCCACCTTCTCGATGAATTCCAGAAGCAGCCCCCCTACCCGCTCCGGCTCATCCCGGGCAATCCGGTGCCCCCCCTCAAGTAGTACCCGCTCGCTTTGCGGCATTAACCGGAACGATTCCCGCGAGGTCCCCGGATGCACCAGCGCATCCCCGTCCCCATGCACTAAAAACGCTGGCGCGTCCACCCCCAGCAACCTTTCCCGCATCGGCCGCAAATCACCCTGAACCATCGCCCGCGCATACGACTCGTTAAACAAATACCGGTCAAACTGACCAAAATGCGGGATCAGGTTGTACACCGCCCACACCAGTGCCCGCTGAATTCCGTAGATCCCCCGGTTCAAGGTGTGATTGCCCAGCAACTCAAATTCCTGCACCCCCAGCGAGGACACCAGCGACAGCGAAGCCAGCCGATCCGGGGCCATCTCCGCAAAGGCAAGTGCCACCCCGCCGCCTTGCCGGATTCCCACCACATGAACCCGATCCAACCCCAGCCGCTCCACCAACTCCAACAGATACCACGCCTGAGCCTCGAACGACAAATCCGGAGCCCGACGGGTCGAACGCCCGAACCCCGGCAAATCCGGAGCGATCACCCGAACCTCCTCCCCCAGCACCGTCGCCAGCGGACGAAACCCAAACGAACGCGTGGGAAAACCATGGACCAATAATACCACCGGCGGATTCGTCGGACCCACCGGCACCACATCCACATACGAAAGCTCCAGCCGACGGTACGGAATCGGCTCGCCCTTGAACATGGGCAGCAACATCACCTGATGATTGTAGCCCGAACGCGCATGCGCCCCTTGCTCGATCCGGGTCACCCCCGATGCCAGCAGCAGCAACAGGTAAAGCAACAGAAGTGAATTGCGACGCTTCGTCTTCATGGTTTCGCCCGCTACAATAATCGGATTCCGAGAAATGCGCTATCGCGTTTCATCGAAATGAATGCATGGGGGGGGAATCCGGTCGATCAGTATATATTAAGAACAAAACGACAAGTCCGGTTTTAGGTTAACATAGTTAAACCATCGAGATTCACAACGGGGAGCGTGACGGAAGTAGCCGCGTTCACGAGAACCGGGCGGGTAAGGGTGGCGCGCAAGGGTCGTTGGGCCTGCGGTGCTGCGCTCGCCGACGCGCTACTCGCCGTGTAATAACCGGGACCGCGAAGACGTGCCCCCGTGCTCCAAATACCTCTTGTTATCAAGCATCAAACCCTCTATGAACGGTCGCGAGGAGATTGCTTGGATGAAGATCGTATCACGCGGGCTTTTTTGTTTCTTGGTGATGGGCATCATGGGCTGTGGCCCGCGCAACGTGTTTGATCCACCCCCACCCCCGCAGGTGGAAGTGGGCCAACCGACCGTGGAGGACGTAACCATATTCCACGCGTTTCCCGGTCGACTTCAAGCTGTGGATTCAGTGGCCATTCAAGCTCGCGTCCATGGCGTATTGGAAGAAATCAGGTTCCAGGACGGCGACGTGGTGAACGAAGGGCAAGTCCTGTTTGTCATCGAACAGGAGCCTTACCAAGCCGATGTGCGGCGAGCCGAGGCCCAGGTCGCTCAGGCCCGTGCCGCCTTTTCCCTTGCCGAAGCCGCTCTCTCCCGAAAACGCAACGCATTTGCCATTCAGGCGGTGTCCGAGCTGGATCTATTAAGCTCCCAAGCGGATATGGAAAATGCCAAAGCCGCCATCCAAGCGGCGGAAGCCGCCCTCGATCGTGCCGTGCTGAACTTCTCCTACACCACGGTCAAAGCCCCGATCGCCGGACAAGTGGATCGCCACCGGGTGAGCGTGGGCAACTTGGTTGGCGGAGCTCAACCCACCCTGCTCACCACCCTCGCCTCCATGGATCCCATCGATTGTTATTTTTCCGTGGATGAACGGACCAGCATTATGCTGCGGCGCATGGCCAGGGAGCGCGGAACAAACCGAAGTGAACGCTTTTCCGGTCTCCTGCTGGAACTCGCGGACGGGTCGGTTCACGACGCGCCGGGAACGATCGATTTTACTGAGACCCAAATCGACCCCGCCACCGGAACCCTCATGGTGCGCGCCCGGTTCCCCAATCCCCACGGCCTCCTCGTACCCGGCATGTTTGGCCGCGTGCGCGTTCCCTATCAAAAGCCTGACGCCTTGCTCATCCCCGAAACCGCGATCATGCGCGAAATGTCGGGGATCGTTGTGCTTGTGGTCAATGCGGAGGGGATCGTTGAGCGCCGGCAGATCGAGGTCGGTCCCTTGGTTGAAACCCGCCGCGTGATTACCTCAGGCCTCGAGACCACCGACACCCTCATTGTGCGCGGCATCCAACGCGCCCGGCCCGGCATGCCCGTGCGGATCCGCGCTGCTGCCGACGCGGACACCGGAGCGAACTAATGTTCAGTCACTTCTTCATCCGCCGACCGATCTTCGCTTCGGTGATCTCCATTGTTGTGATGCTCATCGGCGGCTTTTCACTGCTCTCCTTGCCGGTCTCGCGCTACCCCGACATTGCTCCACCCACCATCAATGTCACCGCCGTGTTCCCCGGCGCGGATGCCGGGACCGTGGCCGACACCATCGGGGCGTTGATCGAAGCCGAAGTCAACGGCGTGGAAAATATGCTCTACATGCAGAGCGTCAGCGGAAACGATGGCACCTACATGCTGACCATCACCTTCGAATCCGGAACCGATCTGGATATGGCCAACGTCCTCGTCCAGAACCGGATCTCCGCCGCTATCCCCAAATTGCCACAGGAAACCCAACGGCTCGGGGTGCGAGTCAAGAAGCGATCCAACGACGCCAACTTGTATGTGGTGATTTACAGCCCGGACGAGCGGTTCGATGGACTCTTTCTCAGCAACTATCTGACCCTCAACATCCAGGATGAAATCGCCCGTTCACCGGGCGTGGGTGAAGTCTCCACCTTCGGTGTCGGAAGGTACGCCATGCGCATCTGGCTGGATCCCGAGCAAATGCAGGTCCGTCAGATAACCCCCGGCGATGTTATCTCCGCGATTCGGGACCAAAATGTTCAGGCCGCGGCGGGAGCCATTGGCGATCCCCCGGTACCCGAAGGTCAGGCCTTCGCCCTAACCCTGAACGTTCAGGGACGACTCGCCGACATCGACGAATTCGAAAACATCATCATCCGGTCCGATGCCGATGGACGGGTGCTGCGCGTGAAAGACATCGCCCGCGTGGAATTGGGCTCCTCCTCCTACCGGATAACCTCAAGTTACCGCAACCGCGACGCCGCCGCCATGGTCGTGTACCAGATCCCCGGCGCCAATGCGATTGACGTCGTAAACGGGGTTAAATCCCGGCTGGAGGAACTCGCCCGCGACTTTCCCGAAGGCATGGACTATGTGGTTGTCTTCGACAATACCGATGTGATCAAAGCCTCCATTCAAAGCGTCGTGGTTAACCTCTTCGCAACCCTCGCCCTCGTTATTTTTACCGTCTTCATCTTCCTGCAAAATTTCCGGGCGACCGTCATCCCTTCGGTGACCATCCCCGTCTCCTTGATCGGAACCTTCATCGCGCTTTCCGCTCTCGGGTATTCCATCAACCAGTTTACCCTCTTCGGGTTGGTGCTGGTCATCGGCATTGTCGTCGATGACGCGATTGTCGTGGTCGAAAACTGCTCGCGCCTGATCGATGAAGGACTCTCGCCCAAAGAAGCGGCCATGCAAACCATGACCGAGGTCTCCGGTCCGGTCATCGCCACCACCTTGGTTCTGCTCGCCGTCTTCGTGCCAACCGCCTTCATGGGGGGAATTACCGGAACCTTGTTCCAGCAATTTGCCGTCACCATTTCCGTCGCCACCGTGTTCAGTTCGTTAAATGCCCTGACCTTGAGCCCCGCCTTGTGCGGTGTTCTCCTCCGCCCCACCCCAAAGGAGGGTGCCGCATCACCCGGCTTTGGCTGGTTCAATCGAGGGCTTGAGCGGGTCGGCATCAAGTATTCCGGCGCGGTGGACTTCCTCTTACGACGTTTCGGCATCGGCCTCGCCTTGTTTGCCGCAATGGTCGCTTTGTCCACCTACGGATTCATCCGGTTGCCCACCGGCTTTGTTCCCCAGGAGGATGAGGGCTATTGCATCGTCAACATGCAACTGCCCGATGCTGCCTCCCAGGAACGCATGGTGGCCTTTGCCCGCGAGGTCGAAGCGATCGCAACCGGCGTCCCGGGAGTGAAGGATGTCCTGACCGTAACCGGGTTCTCGCTTCTCGACAGCGTGGCCATACAAAATGCCGGGTTCGCCGTAGTCGTCTTCGAACAATGGGAAGACCGGGGACGCCGGGAAAGCCAAGCCGCGATCATTCGCTCCCTCAACCGGAGCTTTTCGGAAAAGATGGATGGCGTCGCCACCGCATTTGCCGTGCCCTCCCTCCCCGGCTTGGGCTTGGTCGGGGGCTTTTCCATGATGGTTCAGGATCGCGGCGGGATGGGCATGGAGGTTTTGCAGGGATCCGCCCGGGACTTCATTGCCGCCGGAAATGCTCAAACCGCCATTTCCGGCATTTACACCCCATTCCGTGGCAGCGTGCCGCAAGTCCGTGCCGTCGTCGATCGCGAGCAGGTCCTCGCCCGGGGCTTGCCCCTGAATGCCGTCTTCGGAGCCTTGCAAACCCACTTCGGAAGTTCTTACATCAACGATTTCACCCTCTTCAACCGCACCTTTGAAGTCCGGGCTCAAGCGGAAGGCGCATTCCGGACCCGGCCTGAAGATGTGTTGAACGTGCAGGTCCGGCACCCCGCCGGCGGCATGGTGCCGCTGGGAACCGTGGTTTCCCTGGAGCATAACACCGGACCGCAAAACGTCATCCGGTACAACATGTACCCTTCCCTCCAAGTCATGGGCTCCGCGACCGAAGGCTACAGTTCCGGCGATGCCTTATCGCTGCTCGAGCAAATGGCCCGGCAACTGTTGCCTCCGGGTGTCGGATACGAATGGACCGGTCTTTCGTTTCAGGAAAAATTGGCCCAGCAGGGCACCGCCATGATCTTCGTGCTCGCCATTCTCATGGTCTACCTTGTCTTGGCCGCTCAATACGAAAGCTGGTCGCTGCCCGTATCCGTCATCCTTGCCGTACCAACCGCCTTGCTCGGCGCGGTCGCGGGAATCATGGCACGAAACTACGACAACAACGTGTACATGCAAGTCGGCGTCGTGCTTCTCATCGGCCTCTGCACCAAGAGCGCGATCCTGATCGTGGAGTTTGCCAAGGAGCAAATGCAAAAAGGCCGGACCCCTGCGGAAGCGGCCATGGATGCCGCAAAACTCCGGTTCCGGGCCGTGTTGATGACCGCCTTCTCGTTTATCTTTGGAGTGATTCCCCTGATGGTTTCCACCGGAGCCGGCGCGATCAGTCAACGCGTCATCGGCACCACCGTCTTCGCCGGTATGTTGGTGGCCACCGTGATCAGCCTGTTGCTGGTTCCCATGCTGTTTATGGTGATCGCCAAACTCGCCGGGGGCCGCACCTCCAAGAAGGAGACGATCTCGAAAGGAGGGAGCGGATCATGACGCTTCGTGTGAATTGGCGCCTCATTCCCATCGCAGGCCTTGGTCTTCTCCTTGCCGCGGCTTGTCAAACCACCTCCCGCTATGAGCGGCCGGAACTGGACGTGCCGGACACCTGGCAGACCCTCGACTCCACCGAACCAACCGAAGATCGCGGTGCGGCCCTGCGGAACTGGTGGGGCCACTTCAACGATCCTGAATTGACCGCGCTCATCGATCTCGCCCTGACCAACAGTTTGACCCTCCACATCGCGTTCTTGCGCATCGAAGAGGCAATGGCGCTGCGCGGCGTTGCCGCCGGTGACCGGATGCCCGCAGTTAACGGATCTGGCGCGGGACAAACCGCGCGCTTGAGCGATGCCGAAGGCGGGGCCGCACGGGAGAGTCGCTCCACGGAAATCTATCGCGTCGGGTTGGATGCCAGTTGGGAGATCGACCTTTGGGGTCGTATCCGCCAATCCGTCCGGGCCGCCGATGCCGCCATCGGCATCGCCACCGAGGACTACCATGATACGCTGGTCATTCTCGCCGGCGAAGTCGCCCGCCAATACTTTTTGCTGCGGGAGCTTCATCAACGCCTCATCTTTCTTTCCCGGAACATTGAAGCCCAGAATGACACCTTGCGAATGACCCGTGGTCGTTATGAAAACGGCTTGGCCCCGGCTCTGGACGTTCATCAAGCCGAAGTGAACCTCAACCGTTCAATGGCCGCGATGGCCCCGCTTCAGATTCAAGTGCACGCGGCGTTGAACCGCCTCGCCGTCCTGACCGGCCAACCCCCGGGAGCGGTGACGGTATCGCCCATAGACGAATGGGAAGAAGCCATTCCCGACTTCGGGCTGAATCGAGGCGTGCCCGCCGACCTCTTGACAACCCGTCCCGATGTCCGGCGCGCAGAACAACAATTGATCGCGCAAACCGCACGTCTCGGGGTGGCCCGTACCGACGTGCTCCCCCGCATCTCCCTTTCCGGCACCTTCGCCCTCCAAGCCGATCAGGTCGGCGACCTTGGTTCCAGTGGCGCCCTCTCCTACCGCTTGGGCCCCACCTTCGTTTGGCCGCTGTTTCAGGGCGGACGAATTCGCAGCAACATTGATGCCGTTGAATCGCGCGTGGAGCAGGCGATCCTCCACTACCGGCAGGTCGTCCTTAGCGCCCTCGAGGAGGTGGAAGGAGCATGGATAAGTTATCAAATGGAACGGGATCGATACACGATCTTGCTGCGCAGTGTCGTCGCCGCCGAGCGCAGCGTGGAGCAAGTGCGCACCCTCTACGAAAATGGCCTGGTCCCCTTCCTCAATGTATTGGACGCTGAGCGCAGCCTCGTCGACCAACACGATCAGTTAGCCCAAAGCCGAGGCCAAATCTTCCGAGGCATCGTTCAACTCCATCGCGCCCTCGGCCATGGTTGGCCCACCGAATAAGAGGAATCGGCGAGACCCTCCAGGGCCGGTCAGGCAGCCTCGAGAGCTCGTCCCTCCAAGCTGCGATGAATTACGTTTAATTAGATACGAATGTATTGGGTATGGGCATTAATCCAAAGTACCATGATTCGCAGCGGCGGTGCGGTTGGTTACATTAAGCTTCCGGAAGATGCTCTTGAGGTGGTCGTTAACGGTATGGTGGCTGCACCCGAGAATCACGCCTATTTCTTCATTGGTTTTGCCCCGGCGAACCCACGTCAGCACCTCGCGTTCGCGGGGCGTCAAGGGGCCGGATTCGGGCGCGCGGTACATCGCAAAACGCCCTGAAATGCCGTAACCCTCAATTCCCCACCGGCGGTGAAGATGAAACTCCGCAATTCCACCCGTGCACGGTAGCCGCAGCGGGATCAAATCGAGCTCCTGACCACCTCGATTCAGATGATCCAATCCCGCCCTCACCCAGGTGGCAAGTGCGGCAAGATGGACCTCGGTTTGAGCGCCGAACGCCGAGGACCAGTGGGCGCGAAAGTCATCGTCGCATCCGAGTAATTTCCCCGCATAATCGACGGGGAAAAATTTACCGTGCTCGTTCTCTCCGCCTGCTCTTTGCCGTTCGCTTGTCATCATCCGCCGGGCATTGGCGAACGCCTGTTTGAAGTGCGGAGCCAGGATGGCCAGGGTTTCCCGGTCGCGGTCGTGAAAGCCTCGCCGGGTGCGGGACAAACCAATCATCGCCCACTGATGACCGAACTGTCGAAATTCCACGGTCAGGTGATCCAGAACCCGTTCCTCGCGCAAGATTTCGCAATACATCGGGTGCGAGGACCAAGCCGACGCCGACATCATGTCCGACAGCGTCTTGGTAGACTGTCCCGGCGCGGGCGGTTCCCACAACGGATGACCCTTCATCGCGCCGGACTCGTGAACCTCCTTCAACAGATTCTCCCGGTTGACCGGATAAAGCAGGCAAAGTTGCGAATGCCGCTGATCCAAAGGATTATGTTCCGCGACCATGAAATTATCCCCGCTGATCAGTTCCGGCAGCCCATGCAGGATCGTCTGGACCAGTGAAGACATGTCCTGCCAGCAGTAGATCTGCTCCAAAAACCCCGACACCTTGCGGGCGTATAAACTTCCGGTCATCCTCATGGACATGCGACCTCCTCGAATCGGGCAATCCCCTGCCTTTATCTAACCCTACCCAAACCAGGACCCGTTGTACACCCCCCCCTTATTCAAGGGATTGGCGAATTATCAGCGTTCGCCAACACTTCGAACATAGGCAAATCCACGATGGCGGTTTCGGAGCCTAAAACCCAAATCGCCTGACAAATGAGGACGAAATCATGGAAAGTCACCGGTTAAATACAATTCTACGCGTGTTGCTTCTGGGCTTTTTCCTGGGCGCGGGGGCAGGCGGGGCATCGGCCCAAAGCACCAGCAGGTGGACGGGAGCAAGTGCCGCCGGCGGAAACTGGACCGATGCCGCCAACTGGGCTGGCGGCGCTCCATCCCCCGGCAATATTCTCTGGTTCCCTTCCGGCGCGGCCCGACTGACCAACA
>DAOLCW010000016.1:0-49102 GCA_035327665.1 Kiritimatiellia bacterium | reverse complement strand
GTGAAAGCTGAAAGCTGCCGCCTTCGCAGGGCCTACGGCGTGCCATGGAGGGAGGATGAGGGGAACCGCAGAAGGCGCAGAAAACGCAGAAGGGGGGAGGGAGGTGGGAGGAGGGGAACGGCAGAAGGCGGAGCGGTGGACCCGCGTTTTGTCCAGCGATTTGAGTGCAGAGTCTCGCGTTCCCGGGCGATGTTTTTTATGGTCCTTGCTCGCGGAGGGCGATGAGGGATTCGAGTTCGAGGCTGGCTTGCTCCCACTGGTGATTGGCTTGGGCGAGTTCGGAGGGGAGGGAGGAGAGGCGCTGGTTGATGCGGGCGAAGTCGGAGGCGGCGGTTTCGGCGCCGAGACAGGCGACGAGATCGTGTTGCTCTTGTTCGAGTTGGTGGATGCGGTTTTCGAGGGTTTGGATTTGCTCTTCCAGCTCGCGCTTGCGGCGGTTGGTGCGCTGAATGAGTTCGGCACGCTCGCGCTTGGCGATCTTGCGGGGGGTGGATGGGGAGGGTTGGTCGGGCGAGGGAGCGGGCTCGGAGCGCTGGGCTCGGGCAAGCCAGTCTTGATAGTCCTGATAGCCGCCGGGATAGGTGGTGATTCCGGGAGGGGTGATGGCGAGGATGCGGTTGGCGACGCGGCGGACAAATTCGACGTCGTGGCTGACGACGACGAGGGTGCCATCGTAGTCGGCGAGGGCATCTTCGAGGGCTTCGCGGGAGTGGATGTCGAGGTGGGTGGTGGGTTCGTCGAGGAGGAGGAGGTTGGGGGGCTTGACGAGGAGGCGGGCGAAGGCGAGGCGGATTTTTTCGCCACCGCTGAGGACGGAGACGGTTTTTTCGACGGCGGATCCGGTGAAGCCGAATCCGCCGAGGAGGGTGCGGAGGGCGCTTTCGGGTTGTTCGGGGGCGGCAGCTTTGACGGTGGCGAGGACGGTGTGGGTGGGATTCATGGACTCGGCGAAGTCCTGGGACTGGTAGCCGGGGACAACGTGGTGGCCGAGGGTGCGCTGGCCCTGGGTGAGGGGTAGGGCGCCGGCCATGAGTTTGAGGAGGGTGGATTTGCCGAGTCCGTTGTGGCCGGTGACGGCGGCTTTGTCGCCGCGCTGGATGGAAAGGTCGAGATCGCGGAAGATCCATTGGCGCTGGTCGTAGGAGAAGGAGAGTTGATCGAAGCGGAGGACTTCGGCGCCGCAGGCGGGGGGTGGGGCGAGGCGGATGCGGCCGCGGACGATAAGGTCTTCGGGGAGGGAGATGTCGTCGAGCTTTTCGAGCATTTTGATGCGGCTTTGGACTTGGGAGGCTTTGGAGGCTTTGGCGCGGAAGCGTTCGACGAAGCGCTCGATTTGTTTTTTCTTTTGGTCGAGGTTCTTTTTCTGGGCGGCGAGTTGCTCGATGCGGCTGATGCGGGCTTCGGTGTAGTCGTCGTAAGGGCCGTGGTACATGGTGGCCCGTCCGGCATTGATTTCGAGGGTTTTGGTGGTGAGGGTGTTGAGGAGGTAGCGGTCGTGGGAGATGAGGAGAAGGGTGCCGGCGAAGGCGCGGAGGTAGCGCTGGAGCCATTCGACGGCAGGGAGGTCGAGGTAGTTGGAGGGTTCGTCGAGGAGGAGGGCGTCGGGGGAGGCGATGAGGACGCGGGCGAGTTCGGCGCGCATTTGCCATCCGCCGCTGAATTGGTTGAGGGGTTTGGCGAGGTCGGTGGAGGAGAAGCCGAGGCCGCCGAGGGCGGACTCGGCATCGGCCCGGATGCGGTAGCCGCCGAGTTGTTCGAAGCGGGTTTGGAGGCGTCCGAGTTCGTCGAGGAGGCGGTCGCGGGAGGTGGAGTCGGGGAGGGTGAGCTGGTGTTCGATGTGATGGATGCGGGTTTCGATGTCGCGGAGTTCGGGGATGGCGTCGGCGACGTAGTCGGAGAGGGGTAGGTCGACGAGGCGGTTGTTGAGGACTTGGCGCAGATAGCCGAGGCGAAGGCCGGGTTGAACGAGAACGGAACCGGAGTGGCTGTCGAGGGCACCGGTGATGAGGCTGAAGAGGGTGCTTTTGCCCGCACCGTTGGGTCCGACGACCCCGACGCGGTCGCCGACGAGGATGCGGAAGGAGGCATTGACGAGTACGTCTTGTTCGCCGAAGTGTTTGGATACGTCGCGGAATTCTATCATGGGAGGCGAGGGGAGGGTAATCGCAGGGAAGGAGGAGTCAAGACCGGGTCTGACTTTTCAATGGTCATTGTCGACGGGGTTCGTATGATGGGGCGAGTTTTTTTTGTAAGGAGCGATGGTTATGATTCGGGCGAAGATTATTGGAGCAGGCGGCTATGGGGGGGTTGGGATCACGGAGTTGCTGTTGTCGCATCCGGAGGCGGAGGTGACGACGCTGGTGGCGGCGACGGAAACAGGGATGAAGATGAGCGAGTTGTATCCTCATCTGGAAGGGTTCTGCGATTTGCCGATTCTGCCGCCGGACCATCCGGAGGCGGCGGCTCCTGCGGATGTGGTGTTTTTTTCCACGCCGGACGGAGTGGGCATGGTGCAGGCGAGGGCGGAGCTGGAGCGGGGTGCGAAGGTGATCGATTACAGCGGGGACTTCCGGTTCGGGGATGAGGAGGAGTATGCGGAGTATGCCCGGCGGATTGTGAAGGATCCGATCCATAAGTCGCCGGATTTGTTGAAGGAATCGGTGTATGGGGTTCCGGAAATTGATCGGGCGGGGGTCAACGCGGGGGTGAGGTTGGTGGGGAATCCGGGTTGTTTTGCGGTGGGAGTGATTCTGGGGCTGGCTCCGGCGATGGCGCATGGACTGGTGGATCCGGGGAGCCTGATCTGTGATTGCAAGTCGGCGGTTTCCGGGGCAGGGAAGAAGCCGAATGCGGGTTTTCATTACCCGGCTCGCTACGACAATATGAACGCCTACCGATTGACTGGCCACCAGCATGTGGTGGAGGTGGAGAAGGCGCTAGGTCGTATCGGGGGAGGGGCGGTGGCGGTGACGTTCACCACGCAAGTGGTTCCGGCGTGTCGGGGGATTTTGTCTTGTTTGTATGGCCAAACGGTTTCAGGGATGACGTATGCGAAGATTCTCGATGCGTACCGGGAGTATCACGGGAACAACCGGTTTGTGCGGATTTACGATCGCACGGCGTCGGTGGGGACGGCCCAGGTGCGGGGGTCGAATTATTGCAATCTGGTGGTGGATCTGGATGAACGGACGGGCCGATTGCGGGTGATTTCGCACATCGATAATTTAATGAAGGGGCAGGCGGGGAGCGCCTTGCAAAATATGAACCTGTTGTTTGGGTTGCCGGAATGGACGGGTTTGGATCGTCCGGGTAATTATCCTTGAGGTTTTGGCGATGTGGAAGACGGCGAGTGTACTGATCACGATTGTCTTGATGTTGGTGCTTTTGGGGATCGTGATCTTGACGAGCACCAGCGAGGTGCTCGGGCAGAATTTGCATAATGATCCGTACTTTTACCTGAAGCGGCAGGTGCTTGCGTTGATTCTGGGGGTGGTGGGAGCGGTGGTGGTGGCGCGGATTCCCTACCCTTGGTGGAAGAAACTTGCCCCGGTGGTGGGAATTGTTTCGCTGGTGCTTTTGGCGGCGGCAGCGACACCGGGGATCGGGATTGAAGTGAAGGGGAGCCGCCGGTGGCTGCCGTTGGGGCCGCTGCCGCTTACCTTCCAGCCATCCGAGCTGGCGAAGTTTAGTTTGATCGCGCTGTTGGCGATGTGGATGAGCACAAAGCAGCGCCGGAATCATTTGCTGGGCCATGGGGTGGTGATTCCATTGGGGATCACGGGTGCGTTTGCGGTGGGGATTTTGGCGGGTCCGGACTATGGGACCACGATGCTGGTGGGGGTGATTGCGTTGTCGGTTTTGTATCTTGGAGGGGCGAGGTTCAGCCACTTGTTGGTGGCGGGGATTGCAGCGTTTTCGGCGATTGCGGTGTTGATCGCGCGCAATCCGAACCGGATGCGGCGGTTCATTGCCTTTCTGAATCCGGAGGAGTATGCAGCGAACGAAGCGTACCAGTTGAATCATTCGCTGTACGCGTTCATTATCGGGGGGGCGAAGGGGGTTGGTCTGGGGGACAGTTTGCAGAAGCGGCTGTACCTTCCGGAGGCGCATACGGACTTTATTTTTGCGATACTCGGGGAGGAGTTAGGGTTGGCGGCTTCGTTGGGGGTGTTGCTGTTGTTTGGCGGTTTTTTTGCGTGCGGAGTGCTAATTGCCTACCGGGCCAACGACACGTTTGGTCGACTGTTGGCGTTTGGGATTTCGGCGACGATTTCCTTGCAAGCGGCCTTGAACGTGGCGGTGGTGACGGGAGTGCTTCCGACGAAGGGGATTGCGTTGCCGTTTATCAGCTACGGGGGGACAAACCTCGCGGTGACGCTGGTGATGGTGGGGGTGCTGGTAAATATCGCGCTGGAGACGCAGCACTCGGGGGATGGGAGCCCGGTGATGGCGGTGCGGGACCGGGTGCGGCGGGTCTAGTGGTTCGTGGATTCCTCGATGCCGGACCGGGCGCTAGTCTGAAAAAATGGTGCCGGGAGGTGAAAAGCATGGACTTTGCGGTCGGGGATCGCTAATCGTTTGCCAACTCAACCCGAACCAGGAGCCTCGATCGGAATGAATTATCCACGTGAAAGCGGAATCCTTCTTCATCCCACGTCACTGCCGAGCCGTTATGGCATTGGCGATATTGGACCCAATGCTTATCGGTTTGCCGAGACGTTGGCGGGAATGGGCCAGCATCTCTGGCAGATCCTGCCCCATGGTTTGACGGGGTATGGGGATTCGCCGTATCAGTCGTTTTCGACGTTTGCGGGCAATCCTTTGTTGTTGAGTCCGGAATTGCTGGTGGAAGACGGGTTGCTTTCGGCTTCGGCGCTGGATGGGTATCCGGTATTTCCCGACGACACGGTGGATTACGGAGGGGTGATTCCGGCCAAGGAAGCGGTGTTGAATTCGGTTTGTCGCTCGTTCGACCGGAAAGCAACGGAGCAGCAGAAGGCGGATTATGCGGCGTTTTGCGAAGCGAATGAAGAGTGGCTGGAGGATTTTGCCCTGTTTATGGCGTTGAAGCAGACGCACAATCTCGAGCCGTGGACGACATGGGATCCGGCATTAATCCGTCGGGACCCGGCGGCGCTTGGGGATGCGCGCAAGAAGTATAAGACACTGATCCGCAACGCGAAGATACTTCAGTATCTTTTTGATGACCAATGGAAGCGGTTCCGTTCGGTCTGCCATAAACACGGGATCAAGATTGTAGGGGACATTCCGATTTTCGTTGCACATGACAGCGCGGATGCGTGGGCGCACAAGGAGTTGTTTTACCTGGAGGAGAATGGCCATCCGACGGTGGTGGCGGGGGTGCCGCCGGATTATTTCAGCGCGACCGGTCAGTTGTGGGGGAATCCGCTTTACCGATGGGACTACCACAAAAAGACGGGCTATGACTGGTGGATCCGGCGGATGCGTAAGATTTTTGAGATGGTGGATATCGTGCGGATTGACCATTTCCGGGGATTCGAGGCGTATTGGGAGATCCCGGGGGATGCGGAGACTGCGATCAACGGAACGTGGGTGAAAGGACCGGGCCATGATTTGTTTCATGCGTTGAAGGCGGCGTTTCCGGAGCTTCCGGTGATCGCGGAGGATCTGGGAATTATTACCGAGGAAGTGGACCGGTTGCGGGATGATTTCAACTTGCCGGGGATGCGGATTCTTCAGTTCGCGTTTGGCAACGATGACAAGGCGGAAGATTATCGCCCGCACAATTATCCCCCGAATTGCGTGGTGTATACGGGTACACACGATAACGACACGACGGTGGGGTGGTTTCATAGCGAGCCGGGGGGGACGACCACGCGTACGCAGGAAGACATTGACCGGGAGAGATGGACGATTCTGAATTATGTGCAGACGGATGGCAGTCAGATTCACTGGGATCTTATTGCGCTGGCCATGCGGTCGAAGGCGAACACGGTGGTGTTTCCTCTGCAGGATGTGATGGGATTGGGGACAGAAGCTCGGATGAATGTACCGGGAACGAAGAGCGATAATTGGCGCTGGCGCTTTACCTGGGACATGCTGACCGAGGATATGGTGGCGCGGATGCGTCAACTAACCGAGTCGTCGGGCAGGATCCACGAGTAAGGCCGGGTGAGCGAAGCGGGGTGGAAGCGGAGGGTGGAGGGCTGGTTGAGAGCCCTTGGCCTGCTTGGATTGATCGATGTCAAGAAGCGGGTCGAGATGCGGGTTCGCTATGGCCCGGCAAACCGGAGGTTTCTGGCTCGCCATCCCGGGTATGAGGCGCCTCCGGCGGGACTGATGTTCGATGCGTACAGTCACACCGATCTGACATGGTATGACGTTTCGGGACGGGAGCAGGCCGCAGAGATCGCGGAGTTGATCGGGGCCTACAGGGGTTCGGCTTCTGCCGTTTTGGAGTGGGGATGCGGTCCGGCCCGGATCTTGCGGCATCTGAGGGGATTGCTGCCGGAGGGGTCATCGGTCACGGGCACGGATTACAATCCGAGCACGGTTGCATGGGCGGCAAAGGCGCTGCCGGATCTACCGATACGATTAAACGGGCTAAAACCGCCTACGGTGTTCGAGGCGGAGAGCTTTGATGTTGTGTTTGCGATCTCGGTGTTCACGCATTTGTCGGAGGAGATGCATCGAGCGTGGGCGGCGGAGTTTGAACGTTTGGTGAAGCGGGGCGGTATTGCCATCTTCACGACGCATGGGGAGCGGTATTGTCGTGAGGTGCTGAACGAGCAAGAGCAGCGGGAGTTTTCAAACGGGGATTTGGTGGTGCGGGGTGGTGTGGAGGAGGGCAAGCGATGGTATGCGGCGTTTCATCCACCGAGCTATGTTGAGTCGGTGATGTTTCCGGGTTGGGAACGGCTGGAGCATCGTAAGGATCCGGGTGGACGCGCGCCACGGCAGGATGTGTGGGTTTTGCGAAGAAGGTAGTTTGGGTTGGGAAGGATGGGTTCGCGGATCTGATCGAGATGGGCGGGAGATCAATCCAGGTTGCGTTCGAGGAGGTCGTCTTCGTCGAGCCCGAGGTAGTGTCCGAGTTCATGGAGGAAGGTGCGGCGTACTTCGCGGCGGTAGGCGGCGGGACTGGGGCCGGCATAGTCGTGAATGTTTTCGAGGAAGAGGAGAATTTGGGGCGGGAGTGGATCGGGGGACTCCTGTTCACGAAGGCTGGGGCCGACGAAGAGGCCGAGGGTATCGTCGGGAAGTCCTTCGGCGATATAGTCGGGGTCGGGGAGGGGTTGAAGGGTGACGGGAAGGTTCTTGATCGCTTGGGCAACGGGTCGAGGCAAGGTGGCTCGCACGGAGGCGATCTCTCGTTCGGCATCGTCGAGCAAGGCCAGCCATTTTTGGCGTTGGCGAAAACCGGCAGGGGTCTTTGTCATTTTGGTTAGAATGGGGTTCAGATTATGCAAAAGAGAGTTGACATCAAGTAGAGGTGATATAGGGTCTGCAGTTACTCGCGGTCGAGGGCAATCGTGTCGATGCCGAAGCGCGGGGATCAACCATCCAAAGGAATAGCATGAGTTTCGTAAAAGAGTTCAAAGAATTTGCGGTCAAGGGGAACATGGTGGACATGGCGGTGGGGATAATCATCGGGGGAGCGTTTGGGAAGATCGTTTCGTCGCTGGTCAACGATGTCATTATGCCGCCGCTGGGTTTGCTGATCGGCGGGGTGGATTTTTCGGATTTGGCGGTGACGTTGAAGGAGGCGGTGGAGGGTGAAGCGGCGGTGACCCTGAATTATGGAATGTTCGTCAACAACCTCTTGGACTTTGTGATTGTGGCCTTTGCGATCTTTTTGGTGGTGAAGGGCATTAATCAGATGAAGCGGAAGGAAGCAGAGGCTCCGGCAGCCCCGGCAGCGCCTCCTCGCGAACAGGTTTTGTTGGAGGAAATTCGTGACCTCCTCAAGAAATAAGCACATGCAACGAAAGGACCTATTCATGAAAAAGACAATGATTGGAATTTTGGCCGGCGGTTTGACCGCAGGGGTAGCGTTGGGCGAGGCGGGGTCGGGGGCGTTTGCGACGTCGCTGTCGCTGGGCTTGACGGTGAACCAGGGGAATACGGATTCCTCATTGGGGAACGCGGCGTTGGTGACCGAGTCGATCTCGGGTAACCGGGAAATCCGGGCGGGTGCGGAGTTCACGTATGGGGAGCAGGATAGCGAGAAGAATACGGAAAACGGCCGGGTGTTTGTGGGGGTTAAGGAAGGGTTGAGCGACCGGGCCTATGTCACGGCAGATGCGTCGGGCATGTACGATCCGATCGCGAGCATCGACTACCGGGCGATCGCTTCGGTGGGTCTGGGGTATTTCCTGATGAAGGACGAGGCGGCGAGCCTTTCCGTGGATGTGGGTCCGGCCTACATCTGGGAAAAGGTGGGGGGGGAGACCGAGGATTATTTCGGTATCCGGTTTGCCCAGCGGTATACCCGGGATTTGAGCGAGACGGCGAAGGTGTGGCAGTCACTGGAGTATGTTCCGGAAGCGGAAGACTTCGAGAACTACCTGTTTCTGGGTGAAGTGGGGGTGGAAGCGGTGTTGAATTCACGGATGAGCCTGCGCACGGTGTACCGGGTGACGTATGACAACGAGCCGGCCCCGGATGCGAAGAAGTCGGACCGGCAACTGCTGGCAGGGCTGGTGATCCGGCTGTAAGTTTCGAAACCAACCTGATAGAACGGCGCGGCGGGAGATTTCCCGCCGCGTTTTTTTTTGTAAAGGAGTGGACGAATCATGGATGTGACGGTGGTGGCGGTCTTTGTGGTGGTTTATATTGCGATGGCGGCGGGCGGGTTGCCGGGTTTGGCGTTGGATCGCACGGGGGCGGCGCTGCTGGGGGCGATTGCCTTGATGGTGATGGGGGATGTAGCAACGGAGGATTTGCAAGCGGCGGTTCATGTGCCGACGCTGGCTTTGTTGCTGGGGTTGATGGTGGTGTCGGCTCAGTTCCGGTTGAGCGGGTTTTATTCGTGGTTGGTGCGGGGGATGAGCGGGTTGCCGGTTTCGCCGCCGATCCTGCTGGGTTGGGTGATGGGAGCGGCGGGCGGACTTTCGGCGTTGCTGGCCAATGACATTATTTGTCTGGCGATGACGCCGGTTTTAATCGAGCTTTGTACAAAACGGGGATTGCGTCCGTTGCCCTTTCTGCTCGGGCTCGCCCTTGCCTCGAATATTGGCTCAGCGACAACGCTAATCGGGAATCCGCAGAACATGCTGATCGGACAGGTGTTGGAGGTTGATTTCGGGGACTATCTGGCCTCAGCGTTTTTGCCGGTTATGCTGAGCCTTGGGGTGGCGTGGTTGTATTTATCGTGGTGGTTCAGGGGGGAGTGGGGAGGCACTATGGGGAAGATGGAAGTGCAGGCCCCGGCGTTTGACCACTGGCAGACGGTGAAGGGCCTGGTGGTTTTAGCGGGGGTGGTGGGGGCATTTCTGTTTTCCCGTCTGCCGCACGAGGTGGTGGCACTGGCGGCGGCGGGTTTTCTCCTGTGTTCGCGACGGATGCATACCCGGTCGATGCTGGGTTTGGTGGATTGGCCGTTGCTTTTATTGTTCACGGGATTGTTTGTGGTGAATCATGCGATGCAGACGAGCGGGAATCTGGACCGATTGTTTGCGGTGGCGGCGGAAGCGGGGGTGAATGCGAGCGATCCGGGGTGGTTGTTTGTTTTGTCCACGGTGTTGTCGAATCTGGTTTCGAATGTGCCTGCGGTAATGCTTCTCTTGCCGGTGGCGAGTCATGAGCAGGCAGCTTTGATTCTGGCCTTGTCCTCGACGCTGGCGGGGAATTTGTTGTTGGTGGGCTCGATTGCCAATCTGATTGTGGCGGAGCAGGCGTCGGTTTACGGCGTACGTTTCGGGTGGATCGATCATGCAAAGGTGGGGTTGCCGGTGGGGAGCCTCACCTTGGGAATCTGTGCGGCGTGGTTGCTGATGTCATGACCGGAAAGACGATTGGCAAACCTTGTCGCTTTGGGCTAGGTTCCCGGAGGTGAACACTCCAGACATCAAGGATATGGGTTTGGCCGGGTATGTGTTGGCGGCGTCTCCCTCGCTGACCGACGAGAACTTTTCTCATTCGCTGGTGTTGATGGTGGAACATGACCGACTGGGGGCGGTTGGGTTGGTGATGAACCGCCCGGTGGGGCGAGCGTTGCACGAGGTGACGACGGGCCCCTTTGTAGATGGGGTGAAGGGGACGATCCCGGTGTTGTTCGGGGGGCCGGTCCAGTCGGGCCATGTCCTGATTGCGTTGTTTGAGGGGCAGGAGGATGATTCGCGCATCCGTTGCACGCTGGGAATCACGCCGGAACTCGCCCAGGCGCATTTGGATGGGGGGCCGGGATGGGTACGGGCGTTTGTAGGGTATGCGGGTTGGGGGGCGGGTCAGTTGGACCGGGAGTTGGGGGAGGGGGCATGGAAGGTGTGTACCCCTCATCCGGTGATATTCCGCCATCACTTTGCGGGGACGCTGTGGTCGGCATTCGCGGGGGAGGATCAGCGCTGGCGGCGGTTTGTGGACCGGCTTCCAGAGCATGGGTGGAATTAACCCACCTGAGCATCCCCCGCGACCAGCGCAGGGCGAGTGTTATTGCCAGGGATTCTGGCAGAGAATGACGTTGGTTCGCTCGTTGGCGGGAATGTTGCTAAGCATGAACCAGACTTGGGCGCCGCGAGGGGGCCTTCGTCCATCCAGGTAACCGCCCTTGATGTTTTGCAGGGTTTTTACGGTTTGTCCGGGACGTTGCCACTCGAACATCCCACCGATGACCCGCCCGCCTTCTTTCCAGAAAATATAGGTGCGTGCATTGACTCCGCCGACCGGGCTTCCGGGGACGGGCCAGCCAAGGTTGTCCATGGAGAAGCGGACATTGCTCCCCTCAATGCTTGCGGCATAGAGGTTGCGGGTGATGCGGGCGCTTTTGACGGGCACGTTGCGATGGGTGCCGAGAAGTGTGGCACCACTGATGTCGAGCTGGTCGCGTCCATCGGTGGCGATTTCCGGAGCCGGGGAAGGGAATCCGGGTTGCTCGGGGGATGTGGGATTGGTTTGAGGATCAGGATTGGCTTGAGGCGGGGCGGCGGTTTGAGTGTTGGTGGCGGTTCTGACCGCGGCTTCTGTATCTTCCGACCCAAAGCTGCACCCCGCGCTGATGATCAGCCCAACTCCCAACAACCCTGCGCCAGCGGCGCGCACGATACGATCAACCATGATACGAACTCCATAAACAATACTGAAAACGGCGCGAATGGCATATTCGCGTTGCGTTGAGGTTTGACCATGTCGATAGGGATTCCTTCTGTCAACGGTAATAGGACAAAAAAAGACGCCCCAAAACGACGGGGATGGGAAGGGGGTTATGGGGTGGGGTGGGGTTGATGTTGGAAAAAGGTTTCGTAAGCGGCGCGAAGAGGGAGTCCGGAGGCGGCAAGGGCGGTGGGTTCGATGCGGATGTCGTAGCGTCCTGAAGGGAGCTCGGCGAAGTTGCGGGGGGTCAGGGTGTAGGTTTGCAAGTCGGGGGAGACGTCGAGGTCGAGGTGGACGGGAGGGGATACGGAAAGGGCGTGGCGTACGGAGTCGGGGTCCATGGGGTGGCTGAAGCGGATTCGGAAGAAGCGTTGGGGTGCGGTGGCGATGGATCCGTGGCGGGGAGATTGATGGGTAACGAGGGGGTCGAGTTCGGCAAGGCGTTCGGCGCGGACGAAGATCTTGGCGGCGAAGGGGGGAATGGTCATGGCGGGGAATCCCCGTTCACCGGAGGTGACCTCGATACGTTCATCGGGATCAAGGAGATTCACCATCCGGGTTCCCGCAGGGTAGGGGATTCGGCGGGGGGGCAGGTGCTGAGGCGAGTCGGCGGTGTTGAGGACGACGAGGGCGCGGTCGGCACCGTTTTCCCGGATGTAGGCGAGGAGGCCGGGGGAACGGGGATTGTTCCAAGAGGCGAGATGGGAGCCACGGCGGAGTTCGGGGTAGAGGCGGCGGAGGTTATTGAGGCGGGCGACATGGAGGTAGGTGGGATGGGTCATGTTGAAATTGTCACCGAGGGAGGGGCCTTGTCCGTAGTGGCCATCGAACATGTTTTCCCGGTTGGCAGGGTCGCGTCCGCCGCTGAAGTTTTGTTCGGTGCCATAGTAGAGGCAGGGGATTCCGCGGGAGGTGTAGAGGAAGGAGAGGGCGAGATGGAGCCGGTCTTGATGGTGGTTGGCGAGTTCCTCGCTGAGAAAGCGGGGCATATCGTGGTTGTCGATGAAGGTGACGAGCTTGTCCCATGAGGAAGGGTCGTGGGTTTGTTCTACTTCGCGGTAGTGTTCCTCGATTAGGATGGTGGCCCCCCGGCCCCGGGCGAAGACTTCGTTGACGAGGAAGTAGAGGGGGAAGTCGAGAACGGAGTCGTTGGCGAAGGCTCCGCCAGCGATGGTCCCGGTGTAGAAGCCGTTTTTTCGATTGGAGCCATCGAGGACTTCGCCGAATTGGAAAAAGTTGGTCTTGCCGATGGAGGAGGCGAATTCGCGGATGCGGGGGTTAAAGTCCTGCCAGAAGCCGATGTCGACGTGTTTGACGGTGTCGATACGGAACCCGTCGAAGTCGGCTTCGCGGATCCAGTGGGAATAGATTTCGAACATGCGGTCGCGAACGTATTGGGTTTCGGTTTTGAGGTCGTCGAGGCCGCTGACTTCGCCGAGGATTTGCTCGGGATCGATATAGTTCTGAATTTCGCCGTAGGGGTGGAAGAACTCCAGCTTGTCGAAGGGCGGGGGATAGGATTGGCCGGATCGCCAGCGGAGGGTGTAGCCATCGAGGTTGAAGCGGGGCCAGCCGGGGTCGTGGCTGTAGATGCGGTCGCCGGTATGATTGCAGACAATGTCGAGGACCATGTACATGCCGCGGGCGTGGACGGAAGAGACAAGGCTTCGGAGATCCTCCATGGTTCCCCAGTGGGGGGCGAGGGCATAGAAGTCATGTGCGCCGTAGCCGTGATAGGAGGCGCGGCCGACGTTTTGGGGAATCGGGGAGATCCAGAGGGCGTCGACACCAAGGGTCTGAAGGTAGTCGAGTTTCTTTTCGATGCCGCGGAAGTCGCCTCCGTGGATGCCGCGGGGGTTCTGGGGGCGGAAGGGGGCTTCGGGGTTGACGTCGTTGTTGGAGGGGTCGCCGTCAAAGAAGCGGTCGGTGAAGATATGGTAGATGTTGAGGTCGCGCCAATCGGGAGGGGAGGGATTCACGGCAAGGGCGGATCCCGAGAGGCCGGTAAAGATCAAAACGATGAGCAAAGCGCGCATGGCGGGTGGGGGAAGTTGTGGCATAGAGCGATTGATACGTGAAGCCGGGCACGGTGGCGAGTAGATTAGCCCGGATGGGGCTACGGGTTTCCGGGCACAGAATAAGGGTGATTTAGGCGCGAATTAAGATGAAACGAACGGGGTGAATGGGTTAGGTTTCGGTCCAGCAGGGAAAACGAACATGCACGGAGCTTCTTTTTTACAAGATTTGGCGGTGGTGATGCTGGTGGCGGGTATCGTCACCTTGATCTTCCATCATCTGAAACAACCGGTGGTGTTGGGGTATTTACTGGCGGGATTTATTGTTGGCCCTTTCACGCCTCCGTTTCCGCTGATCGAGAACATCGAAACCATTCAGATCATGGCGGATTTGGGGGTGGTGTTTTTGATGTTCGCGCTGGGGTTGGAATTCAATTTGCGGAAGCTGCACAAGGTGGGCCGGTCGGCGCTGGGGGTGGCGGTGATCGAGATTTCGGTGATGATGGGGGTTGGGTATCTTCTCGGCTATGCCTTGGGGTGGGCACCGGGAGAGCGGGTGTTTTTGGGGATCATGCTCTCCCTGACCTCGACGACGATCGTGATCAAGTCGTTGCGGGACCGGCATGATCTCAAGAAGCCGTATGCGGAGTTGATTTCGGGGGTGAGCATCTTCGACGATGTCTTTGTGATTTTTGTGATGATTCTGCTGCCGAGTGTGGCGCTGACGGGGTCGCTACCGACCCAGGAGCTTTTGCTCAGCCTCGGGGGGCTGTTGCTGTTTCTGGTCGCAGTGATCGTGGTCGGGTTGATCGTGGTGCCGCGGCTGCTCAAGCATGCGACGCGGTTTCGAAGCGATGAAATGATGTTGATTCTGGTGTTGGCGCTGTGCTTCGGGGTGGCCTTGCTCGCGGTGAAGTTGAATTTCAGCACGGCGCTGGGAGCGTTCCTGATCGGGGCGATCATGGCGGAGTCGCGGGAGAGCATGAAAGTGGTGAATTTGACGGGGCCGATCCGGGACATGTTTCTCGCGGTGTTCTTCGTGTCGATTGGAATGCTGATCGAGCCCCGCTATGTCTTTGAAAACTTTGGGCTGGTTTTGTTGGTGCTGGTGGTCTATTTCCCGTTCAAGATCGCGTCGTGCAGCCTGGCTGCCTACCTGTTTGGTTTGGGGACGCGGGATGCGGTGCGGGTGGGAACAAACATGGCGCAGATCGGGGAGTTCACGTTTATTCTCGGGGCGATCGCGATGCAGTTGGACCTGATCGGGGGGACGTTGTATCCGGTGATCGTCTCGGCGGCGGCGGTGAATGCCTTGTTTCGGCCTTACTTGGTGGATGCGTCCGACAAGCTGGCCGATGCCATTGCGCGAAGGTTGCCGAAAGATGTAAAAACCGCGATTAAATTGAACCGCAAGTGGATCACAGGGATTCGTTCGGACCTGCCGGTGTCGCCAGCCCGGCGGATGATCCGCTCGGTGGCGATCCAGATCGGATTGAACATCGCCCTTATCGCGAGCGTGTTCGTGGCGGCGGCGATCGCGTATGGCCGGGCGTGGTTCGGTTCGGGCTGGCTTCCGTCGTGGATGGGTGGGACGGCCACACTGGTGTGGGGAGGCGCGGTGGTTTTGACCTTGCCCGTTTATATTGCCACGGTGAAGAAAATGCAGGCGTTGACCATGATGGTCACGGATGTGTTGATGGATGCCCGGGCGGATTCGGCCCGGAAGCGATTGCTGGGGTCGATTCTTTCCAGCACGATGTTGGTGGTCCAGTATGTTCTGCTGGCTGTGGTGACGCTGATCGTAAGTTCGACGCTGTTGCCGCCTTTGTTTACGCTGGTGGTGATGTTGGGGTTGGTGGCGGGGGCGATCACCTTGTTCGGGCGGGATTTGAACCGTTGGTATTCGCGGGGGAAATTCGCCCTGCTGGAAACGTTTAGCGAAACGCCGGTGGAGGTTGAGGCTCAAGTGGTGGAGAAAGCGCGGGTTCCGCATGATCTACTCAAGGAAGCGACCTTGCGCACGGCGTTGGTCTCGGAAGGAAGCGGTTGCGCGGGCAAGCTGATCCGGGAGTTGGAGTTGCGGTCTCAGTACGGGGTGAGTGTGGTGGCAATCCGGCGGGCCGAGGAGGATATGATCAATCCGGGGCCGGATGTGGAGATCCGTAAGGATGACATGTTGCTGCTGTTGGGAAGTCCGGAGGAGTTGGAGGAGGCGATTGGGGCGGTGGACCCAGCGCGGGGGAGGGGCGTAGGTGATAAGCTTTCGTCTTGACGGACCTGGGGCGGGGTCTTTGAATGGTCAAAGCGAGGAGGTGGTCGTGTGGCCAGCAGTACGATCGAAAATTACGTCAAACAAATCTATTTGATTCAACAGGAGTTGGGTCAGCCTCAAGCGCCGATGGGCCGTTTGTCTACCGCGTTGGGGATCACACCGGGAACAGCGACCACGATGGTGAAAGCGCTGGCCGATTCGGGGTTGGCGGTCTACGAGCCGCGCGTGGGGGTGAGTTTATCGCCGGGAGGGGAGAAGCTGGCCCTGCACGTGCTTCGGCGGCACCGGCTGGTGGAACTTTTCCTTGTGCAGGTGCTGGAACTGGATTGGTCTGAAGTGCATGAGGAGGCAGAGCGGCTTGAGCATGCGATTTCCGACAAGGTGATGGAGCGGATCGATGCGTATTTGAATTTTCCGACCCATGATCCGCATGGGGATCCGATTCCGGATGCCGAAGGGGAGATTGCGACCACGGAAGATCTTGCCCTGCCGGATGTGGGCGAAGGGCCGACTCTGGTGGTGGTGCGGGTGCTCGACCAAAGCCCGGATTTTCTCCAGTTCATGAACCGGAACAAGCTGCAACCGGGGTGTGAAATCGAAGTGGTGCACAGTGATCGGGTTTCCGATTCGATGACGTTGAAGGTGGGGGGAGGTCACGTCGTGACCATGGGGATGTCGGTGGCCCGGCAGATCAGGGTGGCGCGCCGCCCGCTCCGGTGATGAACATCGAGTCGACTCCTTTAGGGAACGGATAAAGAATGGGGACGGAGAAAACCGAAGCGTCTACGAGTCGGCGAGCGAGTTCGCCAATAACTGCATAGTCTTTCTCTCTCGCTGTCTTTTTAATTTCCGCAAGTTCTGCTGCGGGGGGCAAAGGGGAAATCGGTGTCCTCGACCCCGCACCAAAGTGCATCGAGTGACGCGGTTGCTGATCGGGCAAACCCTTATTTGTGGTTGTGGGGCGGAATGGATCTTGCTTGATGCAAATATGTGCATACATTCAAAGCCATGAACTTTGAACAAGCGACGTTGCGGGCGGGGATCTTGAAGGCGTTGGCCCACCCGTACCGGGTGATGATGGTGGATCACCTTTCGAAAGGGGATTGCTGTGTGTGCGAGTTGAACGAGCTTTTCGAGCTGGATCAGTCGGGGGTGTCGCGTCATCTGGCGATCTTGAAGCAGGCGGGGATCATCCGGGAGTACCGGGTGGGGGTGAAGGTGTATCATCATTTGCAAACCCCGTGCATCCTCAAGGCGTTTGATTGCGCGCTGCAAGCGATCCGGCAGCAGTCGGAGCGGACCCGCGAGGTTCTCGCCGGAGCTTCGGCATGAAGCAGGAAGCGAAAATATTTGCCTGGTTGACCGGTGGATTTTTAGCTGCGTATTTCCTGCCGGTGGATTCGGCGCGGTTCCGGGGGGCGGTGCTGGAGGCCTTGACGCTGGTGCAGTGGTATGCCCGCGAGCATGTGCTGCTTTGCCTGATTCCTGCGTTCTTCATCGCGGGCGGGATCGGGGTGTTCGTGAGCCAGGGCGCGGTGATGAAATACTTTGGTGCGAAGGCGAATAAATTCCTGTCGTACGGAGTGGCCTCGGTATCGGGGACGGTGCTGGCGGTGTGCTCGTGCACGGTTCTTCCGATCTTTGGCGGCATCTACATGAGGGGGGCGGGGATTGGTCCGGCGGTGGCCTTCCTCTATTCGGGTCCGGCGATCAATGTGCTGGCGATTGTCATGTCCGCCCGCATTCTCGGGTATCAAATCGGCCTTGCCCGGGCGGTGGGGGCCATTCTTTTCAGCATCGTGATCGGGGGGCTGATGCACCTGCTGTTTCTTCGCGAGGAGCGGGAAAAGGCGGCCACCGCCGGGGACATCCACCTTGGCGAAGAGGACGCTCCCCCCCGCCCGTTATGGAAAACGGCGACGTTTTTCTTCAGCATGGTCGGTATTCTTGTGTTCGCCAATTGGGCCCCGGCCGCCGAGTCGACCGGCCTCTGGTACAGCATCGCTTCGGCAAAGTGGACCCTCACCCTTGCCTTCGCGACCCTGCTCGCGGTTTGCTTGTGGCGCATTCTCCACTTCAACCTTCTTCATGTGCTGGCCGTCTTTGTCCCGGTGCTGGGCCTTGCCGCGCTGTTTCCCGGTCAGCCGGTCATCGCGTTTACCGCCGGCTTCGGGGGACTGGCCGTGCTCACCTTTTATGGTACGCGGGAGGCGGCCGACTGGCGGGATCAGACCTGGGGGTTTGCCAAGCAAATCACACCATTGCTTCTGTTCGGGGTTCTCGCGGCAGGATTTTTTCTCGGCAGTCCTGATTCGAGCGATGCGGGAATCATCCCGAGCCGTTGGATACAGGCTCTGGTCGGGGATGATCCGGGGCTGCTATATGCCTTGGCGGGAGGATCGGGAGAGGCTCCGGGCTGGCTGCTCGCGATCTGGCCGCTCTGGACGAATTTGTTTGCCTCGGTGGTGGGGGCGTTCATGTATTTCGCGACCCTGACCGAGGTGCCGATCGTCCGCGGGTTGATGGACAGCGGGATGGGTCAAGGCCCGGCCCTGGCCCTTCTCCTCGCCGGTCCGGCCCTTTCCCTCCCCAACATGCTGGTGATCAACAGCATTCTGGGTCCGAGGAAAACGGTGACCTTTGTTGTTCTCGTCGTGATCATGGCCACGGCCTCCGGAATGTTGTTCGGAGGCTTCATGTCCTGATTGAGTCCACCATGAATCGTTATCCATAAGGAAGCACCATGAAACACATCCAAGTCCTGGGGCCGGGTTGCCCCAAATGCAAAACGTTCTATGCCAACACCGAGGCGGCGATCCAGCAAACCGGGGTGGAGGCCAAGCTGGAAAAAGTGGAATCGATCACGGAGATCATGAAGTCGG
This sequence comes from Kiritimatiellia bacterium, assembly GCA_035327665.1. Lineage (GTDB taxonomy): Bacteria > Verrucomicrobiota > Kiritimatiellia > CAIVKH01 > CAIVKH01 > DAOLCW01. The sequence continues at coordinate 30,641 of DAOLCW010000016.1, read as the reverse complement.
GCGTGTTGCTTACCCCCGGCCTCGTGGTGGACGGGGTGGTCAAAAGTTCGGGCAAGGTGTTAAGCCCGGACGAAATTGCCGTCCTCATCGCCTGATCCGGAGGCACCCATGTTCACCAAGGTTCTGCTTGCTTCCGATTTGTCCCTCACCTCCCAGCGGATGGTGGAGGCAGCCGCCCAGTTAAAAGCATGGGGAACTACGGAGATAGTATTGCTTCAATGCCTCGGTCTTCAGGAGTTGCCCGAGGAGATCATCGCCCCCAGTCGCGACTTCCTGCTTCACAATCTTGATGATCAAAAGAAGCTGTTGGTGGATCAGGGGTTTGCCGTAACTGCCGAGGTGCGCACGGGCCTGCCCAAGGTCGAAATTCACCGGGTGGCCCGGGAACGGGGAGCTTCCTTAATCGTGGTGGGAGCGATGGGGGAGAGCCTGGCCGGAGATCTCCTCGGCGGGGTGGCGAGCGCGGTGATCCACACCGCGACCCGGCCGGTGCTGGTGTTTCGTCCGTCCGGATCCACGTCCGCCCCGCCGTCGTTGCTCGACCATGTTCTATTTCCCACCGACTTCTCTGCCTCCGCGGATCATGCGTTCGGCTCGCTCAAGCAACTGGCGGGAGCGGGGGCCAAGCGGGTCACCTTGCTTCATGTGCAGGACCAAAGCCGGATCGATCCCCATCTGCTTCACCGCCTTCCGGAATTCAACACCCTTGACGAGCAGCGTCTGGACGGGTTGCGGGCGGACCTTGGAACGGCTTCCGGATGCGAAATCGAACCGGTTCTCACCTACGGACATCCGGTTGCGGATATCCTCGCGACGGTTCGGGACCGGTCGGTTTCCCTCGTGGTGATGGCCAGCCAGGGCAAAGGTTTTCTCGCCGAGCTTTTTCTGGGGAGCGTGAGTCATCATGTAACCCGTCATGCCCCGGTTTCCGTTTTGCTGATTCCCACTCCCCGCGACCGCGAGGGCATATCATGATCAAGACATGGACAACCCGGATTCTTCTCGGCTTCGCGTTCATCACCCTCGGCTTCGCGTGGGGGAAACATAGCGCGCTGAACGCCCTTCAGGCCTCCGGCGACCCGGCTGTCGCCGCCGAGGCGTCCGCGAGGGTTCGGGCAGGCGACCAGCTTATCGTCTATTCCGCCCACCTCACGTTCCGGTGCTGGGAATGCACGGAAATCGAGCGTCTGGCGAGGGATCTTGTGAACCAGCGGTTTCCGGACCAACTTGCGGGGGGTGTCGTCGACTTCCGGGTGATCGACTTTCAGCGCCAGCCTGCGTTCGCCCATCGCTACAACATCGTTTCCTCGACCGTGCTTCTCGTTCACGAGCGCGACGGCGAGGAGGTCGGTTTCGACCGGCTCGACGAGGTGTGGACGCTGACCCGCGATCCGGCGGCGTTCCATGCGTACGTCGCCCACGCGATGGAGGCCCGGCTTGCCGCCGCCGGGGTCATCCCATGAGCTGGGTCGTGGTTACTTCCGCCTTGTGGTTTGGGATCATGACCTCGATTAGTCCCTGCCCCCTCGCGACCAACATCGCGGCGATCGGGTTCATCAGCCGGGATGTGGGCAAGATCCGCCAGGTCATCGCCTCGGGGTTGATCTACACCCTGGGCCGGACCCTCGCCTACCTCGGACTGGCCGCGATCGTGATCACCGGCCTGCTTGCGAGCAGCCAGATTTCCCTCTTTCTCCAGAACTACCTCAACCAGATCCTCGGTCCGCTGCTTATTCTCGCCGGGATGCTTTTGCTGGGACTCTTGACCAGTTCCGCCTCCTTGAACCTTGCCGGCGCGGGCATTCAAGCCCGGGCAGCCAAGGGCGGACTTCGCTGGGCCCTCGCCCTCGGCGTGTTGTTTGCGTTGTCCTTCTGCCCGGTATCCGCCGGTCTTTTCTTCGGGGGGCTGATCCCCCTCGCGGCCCGGCACGAATCAATTTTCGCCCTGCCCATCGTGTATGGCATCGGTACCGCGTTGCCGGTGGTCGTGTTTGCCTTCATCATGGCCTTTGCCTCCCAACATATCGGCCGGGCGTTCAGCCGCCTGGTTCAGGTCGAGCGGTGGATGCGGTATGCCACCGGGGTGATTTTCGTTCTCGCCGGAATCTACTACTCCCTCGTCTATGTCTATGGCGTTTCTTTCCCCTCAACCTGAACCATCCACCCCCAACCCGAGATCGAACCATGAACCCATCCCTCCGCTCCGCATCCCGCTTTTCCATCGTCCCGGCCATGGTTATGGGCCTTGGCTTGGTTTTGCTCGCTGGATGCGGGCGTGCCCTTGAGCGAACGGTTGCCGAAGGCCTGCCGACCTTGATGGAATTCGGTTCGGACAAGTGCCATGCCTGCCAGCAGATGAAACCGGTGATCGATGGCCTGCGCGAAGAGTTCGCGGGGCAACTCGAGGTGATCATGGTCGATGTCTGGGCCGATCCCGACCGCGCGGAAGCCCATGGCATCGAACGGATTCCCACCCAGATTTTCAAGGATGGGCGAGGTCGTGAGCTTCACCGTCATACCGGCATGCTCAGCCGGGAGGAGATCGTTAAGGTCTGGAGCGATCTGGGGTACTCCCTGTAGCCCGCATGATTCATGGCTAAGGAGGGCGGGGAGGAGACCCCCCGCAAGTTGGTTTCCAAACCTTGGAAAGGGAGGGGGTTTTGGTTTCCAAAGTTTGGAAATGGGCGGGAGGGGGCAGGAGTCCGCACGGTTTCCAGTGTGGCTACGGGGGATGGAGGGGCCTCTTCCGCGTAGCTCGCGTTGCCTATTATGGTTGACTTAGTCAATCATCCTGTGGATGCTTGCTTTCATGTTAACGGTTGCTACCAATGAAGCGAAGACCCACCTGTCCGCCCTCCTGCAACAAGTGAAGAAGGGCGAAACGGTGATTATTGCCCACGGCAAGAAGCCCGTCGCCAAGTTGGTGGCTTACGACATTGCGACTTCGAGTCGACCCAAGGTTGGGCAGGTACTTGACAAGCCCGTTCACATTCCCGATGAAGCGCTTGCGCCACTGACACCCGGCGAGTTGCGCTCGTGGGGCCTCCGTTGAAAATCCTCCTGGATACCTGCACGTTTCTGTGGCTGGCGCTGGAGCCTGATCGCTTGTCGCCAGCGGCAACAAGTCTGTTTGATGATCAGAATTCCACGCCCTCTCTATCCATGGTGAGCGTGCTTGAGATCGCATTAAAGTACCGGGTCGGCAAATTGCCACTCCCGCTCAGGCCCTCCGAATGGATTCCCAGTCGTCGGGCATTTTTCCAATTGCAAGAGATTCCCCTGACCGAGTCGATCATCTTTCGCGGTAACGAATTGCCGGGGAACCACGAAGATCCTTTCGATCGCCTAATCGCTGCAACCGCGATTGAAGAGGGTGCTACGATACTATCCCCTGACCAGCAGCTCGGAGAACTTGGGGCATCGCGGATCTGGTAGGCGGGTGTTGCCTTCATTCCGGCCTGCCCCCGCGAGTGGATGCGCCGGCGCTTGAATCACTTCTTTGTCGCGAGCTTTGTAGGAAACTTTGTCGGCAAAGCTCGCGAAAAAGATTGCGACAAAGTTTGGGTTGCGGGAGGTCGCCTGCATTCGGATTAGGAGTAAGAGTAAGAGTTAGGTAGGGGATTGGTGGATGGCTTTGCCGATGAAGAAGGGGCCGAGGCTTTCGAGGTATTGGGAGGTTTGCTTGGTTTTGCGCATGGCCTGGACCATGGCGGAGAGAGGGTAGAGTTCCTTGCCGATGAGTCCGATGAGGAAGTCGTTGTCGTTTTTGTCGAGGCCGCGGCAGTCGAGGCGGATGTCGTGGCCGTAGCCGCCGGCGCTGAACCTCATGCCGAGTTGTCCGTGTTCGCCGAGGATTTCTTTTTGTTCTTCGGGGGAAAGAGTCTCGAAGGCGCCGGTGCGGCGGAGGGGATACCAGACGGCCCATGGCCATTCGGGGGTGGTCATGCGCTGGATGACGCGATGGATGAGGACGTGGTCGAGGTCGGCTTCGTAGCCGATGGAGTAGCTGCGACCCATCATGGTGTATTCAGGTTTTAGCCAGAGGTCGGAGAAGGGGCTGTCGGCAAGGAAGGTGCGGAGGGTGGTGAGGAAGAAGTCGGGGGATTCGGAGGCGGTGGCGAGGGCGATGCCGCGGGGGTCGTTGATGTCGGCATAGAGGACGTGGGGGGCGTTGAGGTTGGCGAGGGAGGCGATGACGGCGGCGGGGTCGGGACATTCGCCGAAGGCGAGGAGTTGGACGAAGAGGCGGCGGTCGCTGTAGATGGGTTGTCCGTGGACGTCGCGTCCGCGTTCGCGGAGGTCGGGGATTTCGGAGGAAGGGCGTTGGGAGGTGGTCATAAGGGGGACTCAGGTGGTGGTGAGGGAGTGGAAGGCATCGCGCCAGGCGGCGAGGGTTTGGTCGAGGATGGCCTCGTGGTGGGCGATGGAGAGGAAGCTGACTTCGTAGGGGGAAGGGGGCAGGTAGATGCCGCGTTGGAGGAGGGCATGGAACATGCGGACGTAGGTGTCGCGGTCGGTGCGCATGACGTCGTCGAAGTCGGCGATGGGCTGGTCGTGGAAGAAGATAGAGAAGATGCTGCCGAGGGTGGGGATTTGGACGGAGAGGCCGAATTCGGCGGCGAGGTTTCGGAGGGCATCGACGAGGCGGCGGGTGCGGGTTTCGAGGGCGGCATAGGGCGGATCGGCTTGAAGGACGCGGAGGGTGGCGAGTCCGGCGGCGACGGAGACGGGATTTCCGCTGAGGGTTCCGGCCTGGTAGACGTCGCCGAGAGGGGCGAGCCGCTCCATGATGTCGGCGCGGCCGCCGATGGCCCCGACGGGCATGCCGCCCCCGATGATCTTGCCGAGGCAGGTGAGGTCGGGGTGGACGCCGGCGAGGTTCTGGTAGCCGCCGAAGGTGAAGCGGAAGCCGTTGATGACTTCGTCGAAGATGAGGAGGGCGCCGGCCCGGTCGGCGCGGTCGCGAAGGGCGTGAAGGAAGCCGGGGGCGGGGGGGATGAGGCCGACGTTGGCGGCGACGGGTTCGACGACGATGGCGGCGAGGTCGGGCGCGTGTTCGGCGAGGAGGGCGTCGACGTCTTCGAGGTGGTTGTATCGGGCGACGAGGGTGTTGGCGGCGCAGCCTTCAGGGACGCCTGCGGAGGAGGCGGAGGCGATTCCGGCGACGCCGCTGCCGGCTTTGACGAGCATGCAGTCGGCGTGGCCGTGGTAGCAGCCGCTGAATTTGAGGACTTTGTTGCGTCCGGTGAAGCCGCGGACGAGGCGGATGGCGGTCATGCAGGCTTCGGTGCCGGAGCTGACGAGGCGTACGCGTTCCATGGAGGGGATGGCGGAACGGATGAGTTCGGCCATTTCGATTTCCGCTTCGGTGGTGACGGCGTAGCTGGAGCCTTGGGTGATGGCGTGTTGGACGGCCTCGACGACGGAAGGATGGGCATGGCCGAGGATGAGAGGGCCGAAGGAGAGGCAGTAGTCGATGAGGACACGGCCATCGGTGGTTTCGAGGTGGGCGCCGGAGGCGCGGCGGGCGTAGATGGGGGAGCCGCCGACGGCGCGGAAGGCCCGGACGGGGCTGTTGACGCCGCCGGGCATGGCGGCTTCGGCCCGGCGCTTGAGTTCGGATACGGTTGGATTGGTCATGGCGGGAAACCATACAACGGGATTTCCGGGGATGCGAAGGAGAAAGTTGGGAGATTGGTAGAGATGGGGAGAGCGTGCGGGTAATGCGGGTGTTCAAATCGCACAGCGTCCGAATGCGGCGTCGCGGACCTTCGCTTCAAGAAGCGAAGCATAGAGCGGTTTCAAGAAACCGCACTCCAAATGATTGAAGCCTTGCATGAGGACGGGGTGTTTGACTGGCGATCTGGATTCAGGTGGGTTAGAAGTGAGGGTATGAAATGGATTGCACATCGTGGAGCTTCGGCTACGGCACCGGAAAATACGTTGGTGGCGTTTCGTCGGGCGTGGGAGGCGGGGGCGGATGGGATTGAGTGCGACGTTCGGGTTTCGTCGGATGGGGTTCCGGTGGTGGTTCATGACCGGACGCTGCGGCGGGTGGCGGGGTTGACCGAGGCGGTGGGGTCGGTGCCGTGGTCGATGTTGCGGGGGGTGGATGTGGGTGCATGGAAAGGCAAGGAGTGGCACGGGGAGACGATTCCTTCGCTGGAACAGGTGTTGGAAACCTTGCCGGAGGGGAGGGTGATGTGTCTGGAAATCAAGGCGGGGATGCGGACCTTGGACGCGTTGGCGCGGTGGGTGGAGACGGAGCGAATCACCGGTGAGAATTGTCGGTGGTTGACGTTTAGCCGTCGGGTGGCGAGGGGGTTGCGGGCACGCTGGCCCAAGATTCCGGTGTGGATGAATCTGGAGCCCCGGTGGTGGACGACGATGGGTTGGCAGATGGCATGGACGGTGAAGGAGGGTTTGGCGGGGGTGAGCGTAAAGGACGGTCGGTGGTTGACCCCCCGCAAGTTGGCGGAGCTAAAGGACGCGGGGCTGGAGGTGGCGGTGTGGACGGTGAACGATCCCGAACGGGCTCGCGAGCTGGAAGGATGGGGGGTGGACGCGGTGATGACGGACCGGATCGAGGCGATGAAGGCATGAGCGGGAGGCGAGGCGTGGGGCGGATGAACCGGGCCGAGTTGGCGGAGGGGTTGGAGGCGCTTTACCAAACCTACAATCACACCCGGTTCCGGTCGACCGATCCGGTGGAGTTCATTTACCGGTACGAAAAACCAAACGACCGGGAGATCGCGGGGATGTTTTCGGCGTTGCTGGCGTATGGGCAGGTGCAAAGCATCCGGGCGAGCGTGGAGAAGGCGCTGTGGCGGTTGGGGCAATCGCCGGCGGAAGGGTTGCAGGAGGTGTCTGATCGGGAATTGGCGAAGAGGTTCGAGGACTTCCGGCACCGGTGGACGGGTCCGGGGGAGGTGGTGGACATGTTGCGGGGGGTCAAGGCGGTGCAGCGGGAGTATGGGTCGCTGGGTGGGGCGTTTGCGTTGGTGGGCGAACCGGAGGGGGAGGGGGGGCGGATGGCCCTCGCTCGATGGGTGGGGTTGTTGAAGCAGGGGAAGGAGTTCACCCGCCGCGACTTGCTTTCCGATCCGTGGAAGAACAGCGCGTGCAAGCGGCTTCATTTGTTTTTACGGTGGATGGTCCGGAAGGATGAAATTGATGCGGGGGTGTGGGAGGGGATTCCTTGTTCGGTGTTATGGGTGCCGGTGGATGTGCATATGCACCGGATCGCGGGATGGCTGGGCTGGACAAGGCGCCGGGTGGCGGATGCGCGCACGGTAGAGGAGATTACTGCGGCCTTCCGGAGGGTGCGACCGGAGGATCCGGCCCGGTATGATTTTGCCCTGACCCGGTTGGGGATGGAGGGGGTGGCAAACCGGGAAGATCTTTTTCAACGATTGAGGAATGGTTGCTCATCGAGCGGGGTATCTTCTACACTTCACGCATGATGAAAAGGATGTTGGGTTCGGTTTGTGGACTTTGTTTGATGGTCCTGGGCGAGGGGTTTGGGGAGCGGGCTTGGTATCGCCACCCGTGGCCGACCCATCACCGGGACGGGTCGAATTCCGACCGGTCGCCGCTGGTGGTGTCACCGGATGTCCGGATTCAAAACTATGTGTTGGGTGGGAATGCGGTTTTGACTGCACCGGTGATCGATGCCCAGGGCCGTTGGTTTGTGACCACGGGAAAGAACCAGTGGCAAGGTAACCTTCATGCGTTTAACCGGGAGGGCCGGCGTTTATGGTCGCAGGGGGCGATGGATTCACTCGCGGTGACGGGAACGCCGATTCTTGATGAGGGGGGACGATTGTATGCGGGTGACGGACGGTTTTTGCGGGCGCTGGATCCTGCGGATGGGAGGATTGTTTGGCAGGCTACGATCCCGGCGCCGCTGGTTACCCCGGTGCTGTTGAGTGGAAACCGGGTGGGGGGGATTACGGTGAATGGAGATGTGGTGGTGGTGGACCGGGACACGGGGGCGAATCGCGCGGCACCGCTTCGGATTGGCGGGCCGGGGCCGGAGGCTCCGGCGCGGTTTCCGGGACTGTGGGCGGGTTTGATGGACCCGGCGATTATCGATACGGTTTTTGCGGGTTTGGTCGGGTTTGATGTGGTGATTGCAAATACCCCGGCGGTGCATCCACGAGGGGACCGGATGTTCATTCTCGCCGGCAATGGGGTGTTGTATGGACTGGATGTGGGCGGGGCGGCGGTTTCGGTGAGGTTCGCGACGACGTTGGGCGAGGGAAGCGGAACCAGTCCGGCGTTGAGTCCGGACGGAGGGGTGGTTTATGCGGGGGACGGGGCGGGATGGTTGTATGCGGTGGATGGGTCATCCGGTGCCGTGCGGTGGAGGGTGTTTACGGGTCCGAGTTTTGCGTCTCCGTCGGTGGATGGCGCTGGCCGGGTACTGGTGCAGGCGGGGAGCCGGATCGTGGTGGTTTCTCCGGTCGGGCAGGTTTTATGGGCGCGGGACTATTCATGGTTGGCGTCGCAGACCTTGGGTTCGCGATGGATCGACGGGGTAAGAGTCGATGCGGATCTCCAGTTTGTGAGCGCGCTAACCCTGGCAGCAAATGCGATTCTTGTGCAGGCGGATTTGGGCTTTCCAGTTGAGCGGCCCCCGGCCCGCCGGTTGATCCTTCCGGTTCAAAGCGTTTTGCTATTTCTCGATCTGCAAACCGGTCTTCCGCTTGCTGCGCCGGTCTCGCTTCCGGATTCGGGAGGTGGAGTGGTGAGCCTTGACGATGCGGGGCGAATCTATGTGCCGCACGGCGCGCTTCTGACGTCGGTGGCGGAGTCGGTGTTGACGCCGGGTCAGCGAGCGGTGCTTGGTTTGTTGTCTCCGGTGGGGGGGGTGACGGTGTTGGAGCCGAGGGTGCCCCGTCAGGTTTACGATGCCAACGTGAGCGCGGCGGTCGCGGCAATCACCATGGCGGAGCGTGCCCTTGTCGATGGGGATGTTTCGGGGGCCACCGAGGCGACTCTCGCCGCCCAGGCCTTGGTTCGTGCCGTTTCCTCGCTTCAGGCCGGGGGGCTTCCCGGGCGAACCCTTCCGGCGGGCCGGCTTGCTCTCTCGGTGGTGATTCTCGACCGGGTGGAACGGATGTTGGATGCTCCGGGGCCGGAAGGTCTGCGCCGGGCCCGGCAAGGACTTTTATTGACGCGGTTTTTGCTGCGTTAGGCCTGAATCAACCGGAGGCGGGTTCGCGTTCCGGACGATTGCGCATGAAGAACGCGCCGCTGGCCGCAACCACCGCTGCGGTCGCTACCGGCCATACGTAGGCGCCGGTGATATCGTAAAGCCAGCCGCCGAGGAAGGGTCCGGTGATGCCGGCAAAGCCATAGGCGAGGAAGATTTTGGGATAGATACGACCGACCTGGCCGACTCCGAAGGTGGAAGCGGTTTCGGCGGCGTAAAGGACGAAGCAGGCGGCAAACCCGAAGCCGGCAACCAGCGACGCGGTGACGAACCGCCAGGCGACCCCGGAGTCGAGCAGGCCGAGCAGGACGAAGCCGAGGAAGCCCATGCTGAGGGGTACGAGTCGACTTCCGAAACGGTCATGGAGAAAGCCCCAGGCAATTCGTCCTGCTGCATTGCCGGCAGCGAACGCGGCCACCGCGAGGGCTCCCGCATTGGACGAAAGCTCGGCGGTGAGAGCGATGGGTTTTAAATGTCCGATGGCGAGCAGGCCGCCAAAGGTCCCGCAGAACATACCCGCGAACATGCGGCGGAATCGGGGGTCGCGCCACAATGCCGAGCCGGACAGCGCAGCGGTTTGGGTGGCAACCGTTCCGGGGGGGAAACGGAGGACGAGGGCGCATCCGGCGAGCCAGATCCAGAAGAAGATGCCGAGAACCTTGAACAGCCGGAGGGGATCCCAGCCGCCGGAGAGAAGGGTCTCCGCGATCTGAGCGAGGATGATGGCTCCACCTCCGAAGCCGGCGACCGCGATGCCGGTCACGAGGCCCTTGTGCCGGGGATACCAGCGGACGCACACGGTGAGGGGGCAGACGTAGCCGAGGCCGATGCCGATCCCCGAGAGCACACCGATGCCGAGCCAAAGGCTGGTCCACGAGCCGCCGGAACTTCCGGCAAGGTAATAGCCCGCTCCGTAAAGCAACGCTCCTCCGAGGGCCATGCGGCGGGGTCCAACCCGTTCAAGGTACTTCCCGGAGACAACCATGGTCAGGGTAAACACGGCGATTGAGGTTCCGAAGATCAGGCCGGCCTGCCAGCCATCGAGGGCGTGGTGTTCACGGAGGGCGGGTACGAACGCGCTCCATGCATACACACCCCCGAGCGCGAGTTGCATGAGGACGGAGGCGATGAGAATGGCAAGACCGGGCATGGTAGGATGGATCCAGAAGTTCGCTCGTTTATCGGGCACGAATCTAGCATGGCGTTTCCAAGGTTTGGAAATGAAAACGACAGGGTTTTCCAAGGTTTGGAAAACCGGGAGGGTGGTGGCGGGAATTCGTCCTATTCCTGTTTCGTGATGCCGTGTATTGTAGCTTGAGGTTACGTGATCAGGTCAGGATCGAGGGAAAACATTTCATGCGTTGCCGGTGGATGGTTATGGTTTTTGCAGCCGGATTTGCCTGTGGCGATTGGCCCCAGTTGCAATTTGACGGGGCGAATCGAGGGTTTTCGTCAGGGCAGCGCATCCGCACCGGAGTGCACGCGGATCGCACGACCTCCGGAGGGTATGGACCGGAAAGCTGGGGCTGGACGAACCGGTGGTTGGCGGGCCAGCCCGTCGTGGGTAACGGCAAGGTCATCGTGGGTTCGATGACCAACCGGGTTTTTGCGTTGGATGAAACGTCGGGGGTTCTCGTGTGGTCGACGGATGTGGGGGCTCCGGTGTTGAATTCATGTGCCGTGGTGGATGGACGTGTGGTGGTCGCGACGCAGGGGGGGACGGTATGGGCTTTGTCGGCGGTGGATGGGGAGACCATCTGGTCGGTTTCATTTTCCCGTCATGGATTTGCCGCCGCGCCCACGGTTGTCGGGGGGCGTATTTTCGTCGGGGCCAAGGACGGGCGGTTTCACGGGATTGACCTTGAAACCGGATCGGTGGTGTGGTCGTTTGAGGTGGGCGGATCGGAAGACATGGGGGCGGACCGGGCCGCGATTCTTTGTACGGCGGCCGTCATGGATGGACGGGTCTTTTTTGGCGCGGAAAACATGCATGCTTATGGATTGGACACGGAAACCGGGGCAAGGATCTGGCGGAGAGGGATTACCGGACAATCGTTCGTCTTCGGTGATCCGGTGGGGTCCAATGATGAGCGGGCAGGGATCACGTTTGCCGCCGGTTGGGCGGTGGCTTCGGAGCAGCATGGGGGTGTGGTCATCTTTCGCACCCAGCCGATTTACGCCCCGCCATGGCTTTTGGATTCCGAGGAAACCTTTCTGGAACAGGCAACCGGCACAAATTGGATGGGGAATCCACTGGGTACCACAAATGAATGGATCGTCGAGCAGCGGGCGATCAGTCAACGATTGGCGGGGAATCCTTCCCGGCGGACCTTATGGGCGCTGGAGCCGGCGACCGGCGAGGACAAGTATTCCCTCCCGCTGCCGGTGTTGTGGACGTCAGGGTCAGGACATGCGGGAACCCCGCCGGTGGTGGATGATGAGAGCGGCCGGGCTTGGGTGACATTGCGTACGGTCTATGCGCGACTCGATAGTGGAAGTATCGTAAGGCCCTACGGAGATTTGGTGAACCTGCATCTGGATTTTGACCCTGCGATTTATACCAACCCCTCGGCCGGACGGCTGGGATTTGAACCTTTTCCATGCGCAGCCCCCCCCGATTGCATTGCCGTATACGGGGATGTTCACAAGGTGTCGGACGAGGGGGAGGTTCTTACCGGCTGCGCGAATGCGCTGATCAGTACGACGTGGGTGAGTGACGGGGGCTACGATCTGGAATCCGGGCAGACGTTTAATGTCCGGTATTACAGTTCCGATGATCTTGGTGGTGCGCCCCTGTATGGCGCGGCGGCTGGGGCGGTGCTTGCGAATGGCCGGGTAATTTTGAGGGACACCACAGGGATCAAAAGCTATGCGGCGGAACCCTAAAAGGAACCTGCAGGATGGGTGTGGCTCGGGCATCCTTGCCCGCGCTGCTGCGGGCTGGAAGCCCGGGCCACTTTTTATGCTGCTTGTGCTTGCTGCTACGTCCTCGGCGGTAACCCCCGATGATGCCCAACGCATCGCCCGGGAACGGCTTTGGCATCGTCAGCCGCTTCATCCTGCGTCTTTAGATCTTCGCGAGGAACTCGACGTTGAAATCAACCGGCTGTTGGATCGTTATGATGCAAACGGCCGGCTTCAGCCCTCCTACTTCTCTATTGGCATCACCGGAAGCTGGATTCTTCACGGGTATCCGGGTGAACAGGCCTACATCCTCGCCGATGCGCTTGCCTTTCTGCCGTCGAACACGCAAGCGCGGGTGAAGGCCTACCTGTACGATGAACTACGGGCCCGTGATCCCACCACGATTGGGTTTGAGCATTGCGACTGGGGATGGGGGGCCTGCGAGTTGACCGGGAACCGACGGGAGTATTTCACGATTCCAACGTCGCCCAATCCCGATCCGATTGCCCCGAACCTTTGGCCTGCGCCGACCGTTCAACCGGAAGGTCTTTATATGATTTGGCGTTACTGTGATCGCTCCGGGGACTGGGCTTTCATCAGCGATCACGCCCCGCCGGTCGGTGAACGCTGGAATCGCATCCACGCGATGTTTCATGCCATCCCCGATCCGCCGACCCGATATGGACACCTTGCGGCAGCCATCGGATATGCGCGCATTCTGGAACACTATGGGCTCACCAACGGCCCGCCCTATTCCACGGCCCTGGATCGCATCCACGCGGGCATGGTGGCGGGGACCGATTTCAGCGTCTGGGTTGATGATTCGTATGAAACGTTTTTGTTTGGAACTCACGATTGGGCATGGACGCCCTTCCACTACCTGCGCAATCAAAATGCCGTGGGAGCGATGCTTGCCCCGGAGGTTGGACGGTTCCTCGGCGAGTTCGCCTACAGCAATGTGTACCGTCGAACCACCTTCAATCCCCGTGAAGGTGAACCTGGGGAGGATTACGCGGTCGAGTCCATCTGGAATGGGTGGTATCTCACCCGCGGGCCCTACGCCCCGTTGATTGCATGGATGGGCTATTACGGCGAAAACCACATGGTGACTCCCGATACCCCTTGGGCCTTGTTCATGACCCGTGCCTGGGTGTACGGCGAAAGCGGCGACGAACTCCGCCGATGGCTCGATGTGCCTTACAGTATCGGCGACCTTTTTCACCTCCAGCGTTTGACTGCGACCATCGGCGCCTACAGCGATCCGGTGTGGAGCGCGGTGCAACCTCCAGCCCTGCGGGCGGAGGATGGGGAGGCGGGTTTGATTCGAATTATCGCCTCCGGCGCGGTGCATGGGCTTTATGCCATCGATCAATCGACCAATCTCATCATGTGGCAATCGGTGATCACCAACGCCGGGCCAGAGGTGATCGTGACCCATCCACTTGATGGTCCGGGGATGTTCTTTCGGGCCCGGGCCGCACCATGAGTCCATGGTTGAAATGTGAAGTGGGCGTTTTCTCCCGAAATGGCGGGGAGGGGAAGGGCGCGGGTTGGAAGCCCGCGCTACGTTGGGGGAGGGGAGGAAGAAGAAATAGATGTTGGATGATGTTGGTGGTGATGGCTCCCGCTCTGGTGTCGGCCAATCTTCTGATCAACGGTGATTTTGAGACCGGAGATTTGACGGGATGGTCGAGTTCGGGGGCCATGGTTGTTTCAACGAACGTTTACGCAGGCGATGCTTCGGTTCGCTTTACCGGTGACGCTTCCATGAACCAGACCTTCGCGACAGTTCCTGAACGGGCTTACAAGGTCGTGTTTCATTTACGCATTCTTTCTGAAAGTGGCATGGACTGGGGAGGCTTTTTAGTCCGTGCAACCGACTACCCGTCCTGGCAACTCCTTGGCGAATCGCCCATTCTCACCACCGCCGAATTCGGAACCAACTGGGTCAAAATCGCCTTTACGTTCGAAGCGATCAGCTCCGCCTCGCGACTCGGGCTTGGCTACTTTGGTGGTCCTGGTCGCGAGATGGTCGTCCATGCCGACAACGTTGGCGCATTTGACCGAACCGCTTCGAACCTTCTTCCGGACATTCGTGTTGTTCTGGATCCGGTCCTGACCACGAACCTGCCGGCAATCCAGACGTTCGCCATCGTGGGCGATGATCCTGACGGGGCGATTACTCTGGTTGAGTGGGACTTTGGCGATGGCATGTATTCGCTGGAAACATCCGGGTCCCGTCGTCTTGCCGTGCCCGGAACATTCCTCGCCCGGGTTCGGGTTGCCGATGACGATGGCGGGGTGGTGGAAACCAATGTTGCATGGAGCGCAATCCCGCGTACCGGATACGGCATCACAATTACCAATGTGACGGTTGCCGGGTCCAACGCCTACGTTCAGGGTCGTGCTTCCGGGGCGGGTTTATCGGTGAGGTACAGCAGCGATCGCGATGTGGCGGGTTTGGCCACCGGGACATTGAATTGGACGGCCTCGATTCAGCTTCAACCTGGCTTGAACCGTATTCTGATGCAGGCACACACCTCGGATGGAAAGGTTGCCACGGATGATGTAGCGATTCGCTACAATCCGCCCGAACCCTTGCAGCTGTCCGTACCGGTTCCCTTGCCGGTTGAGGTGGCGCGCCATGATCCGGTTGAGATCACCTTCGAACTGGCGGGTTCGGCGGCCACCCATCCGCATCTTCCCTATACCCCCGGCCTGCCACGCGGGGTGGAATTTGTCGATGGGGTTACTGTGGACGCAGTGTTCATGCGCGACGGTGAAGCGATGGAGTACCGGGTTCCGGCCTTTCTGAACCAAGGGTATTGGATAGAAGAGCGGGAGGGTGTCGAGTGGATGAGTCCGACCGGGGCTCCGGTGTGGACCGCCCGGTTCGCGCCCCCGGAAGAGGGAAGGTGGTCCGTGCGTATCGAAGCCGAAGAAGCGAAGGGCCACGCGATATCCGCCCTTGCTGATTTCAACGTGGTGCCGCCGGTCGATCCGCTCAACCGGGGCCCGGTTGGAGTTTCCACCAACGACTGGAGGTATTACGAGTTCACCGATGGCACCCCGTTTCTCGGCAACGGTTTTGGCCTCGGTTCGTTCGATGCCCATCGTTTTTCGCTGAATGCGACGAGCACGTTCGCGTCGATCGGACTCGGGAATGCCGATTACTTCCGCTTTTGGGCCTCCGGCCTGGTTTGGGGCAACTCGTGGCAACCCTGGAGTTCGCGCACCTTGCCAGCTGAGGGCACGGTCATGGCCTATCTGCTCTCTCTTGATAGCGCTTATGGCGACGCACTTGGCGCGTTCAAGCTCGATGTAAATCCGGCGAACTGGAACGATCCCGCCTTCAATCCCATCCTCTTTCAAGGGTTCAATGGTCAGTCGGCCAGCCTCAAACCGGGTAAAACCTACCGCATTCGCGTGCGCTGGCGGACCGAAAACCTCACCGGGCCGGCCGGGCCGGGGCCACACGGCGTCACGGTGAAATTTATGGAATGGCCCGAGCCAGGCCAGACCAGCCACGCGCCGTCGATCATTGACCACGTTCATGGCGACACCCCATGGCATGTTGCGTGGGGTGATTTTGTCGCCGACCGCTGGGTCGCCCGCAACCTCGTGATCGCACTGGAAAATGTCACGGGCGGGCGGGCGTTTGTGGACGAATGCGCCGTGCACGAAGTTCTCCCCGACGGTTCACTTGGACCCGCCCTTAATGGCCAACCCAAGGTGGCCGGTCATTTGCATTTTCATGCCCGGCGCGGCGCGGGGCTGGACATCATCTTCCGCGAAGCTCAAGCCCGCGGTATGTACCTGCGCACAGTGATAAGCGAAAAGCAGGAGTGGGCGCTGAACCATCTCGCTTCGTCCGGTCTGCGCGACCGGAGGGCGGTTCATTTTAACACCCCTGCCACAAATGCCCCCACGGTGTTGTTGCATGAATGGCATTGGCGGCACCTCGCCGCTCGCTACGGGGCATTTCGTTCATTCAAGGGGATCGAGTTCGTAAATGAAGAAGCACCGGGCCCGACCGATCATTTCCGGCTACTCGGTCACCTCGCCCGGTGGTGGGACGCTCAGGTCAATCCGAAACCGGTGTCGTCGTCGACCTGGTTCGGTTTGGCTGAGGACGCGTGGAAGGCGGAGTTTGCCGCGGATGTCCACGCCACCGACTTCCATGCGTACACGGTCGGCAACTGGTTGTATCCTGACGGCGACCCCGCGATCCTTCACGATTCGGCCCACTACTATCTGGAGTTCAGTCAGAGCTGGCTCGACGCGGATTTTGGCAAGCCGGGGCACTGGGGCGAGGCGTCGCTGTTTACCACGAATTATCAAGAGCACCCGCAGGCCGCCGCCGATACCAACGGGGTTTGGCTCCACAAATGGATCTGGGCCCGCTCCGGCGAGGCGTTTGTCTATCCGAGTTGGTGGGATGCGGAGAACATCTGGACACATAACCTGCACCACCTTTTCGGGAATTGGAATCGATTTATGGCGGGCATTCCCGTTCACAACTCCCGCTACCGGGATAGCGAAGCGACGTCGACCCATGGGGCGTTGCGCCTCGTCGGGCAGAAGGACATTCCCGCCGGTCATGCCTACCTGTGGATTGACCATCGTGATCACACCTGGTGGAACGTGGTGAACACCCAGCCGGTGGTCGCAGCCACCGCATCCATCTTGCTTCCCATGTCGCGGCCTCACGCTCCGTACCGTGCGGTGTGGTACGACACACAATCCGGCCTGCCCACCCATACGACAACCGTACTTTCCGCCGCCACCGGTGACCTCGAACTTCACCTCACCGACTTGGTCACCGACACCGCGGTACAGGTGTTTCTCGAAGGCGAAAGCGATTGGGATGGTGATGGCGATGGCATTCCCGATCAATGGGAGGTCCGTTATGTCCATCGCCTTGAGATGATCGACGAAACCTCGGATCTCGACGGGGACGGCGTACTTGATATCGACGAGTGGCGGGCGGGAACCCGTGCCCTTGATCCTGCCGACTACCTGCGCATCCGCATGCAGTTGGGTGAGGGTGAAGCGTTTCCTGTTGATTGGTCCGGAGGCACCGACCGGGTGTTTCGACTTCAGGTCTCCGACCGGCTGATCGATCCGGTCTGGAGCAATGTGAATGGAGTCGTTACCGGTAGCCAAGGGTTCTATTTCCAACCTGCCGAGCACGATCAGCAGTATCTACGCATGATGCTTGATTAACCAAGGAGTTACACATGAGAAACCTTTTACGAGCAGTGGGCTGGGGTCTTTTGGGTTGGGTCGTGATGTTTCCCTCGGAAGCTTCCCGTTTGTTGGTGAGTGAATATGGAACAGGGAATATCCGGGCTTATGATCCGGTGACCGGTTCGCCGGTTGCGTTGCCTTCGCACTATACTCCGGTGGGGGGAAATTCCTCGGGTGCGGATGGCATGGTCCGGGATGGGGAGGGACGGTTGTATGTCAATCGTGGCGATGGCACCATCTCGCGGCGCAGCCTCGATGGTGCCTCCTTCCCGGTGTTCGTCGATCTGGGGGTGAATGATCTCCTCGATCTCGACCGCAACGACACCCATTTATTTGCCGCTCGGTATGGATACAATGTGATTTATCAAGTTTGCCTGACCACGACATCCATCGTGACGCTAACCGGCCCGGCGGGATCGGTTCGTTTCGACGGGGTCAGAATTGGCCCGGACGGGCGCTTGTATGTGGTGGATAGCTCGAATGGCGCGATTTATGCCTACGACCTCGCCGCGACCTCGTGGTCCACATTTCTCGGCGCGCATCTTGCGGGGGATGCGTCGCAACTGGAGTTCGGTTCCGATGGGCGGGTGTTTTTGAGTCGCACCATCGGTGGCGAGGCCCGGATCTATGGGTATGAACTCAACACGCCCGGCGACTATGCGGGAGGGCTTGATCCGTCCAGTCAGGTGTTGATCGGGGCTTACGGATCGTTTGGCGCGGCCACCGGCATTCGCATCGGCCCGGACAACCGGCTCTATGCCAATGCGTTTAATGCCGGGGAGGTCTGGCGGTCGAATGTGGGGATCACCGGGATGGAGCCGGCCGCGTTTCTAACCGGATTGAATGATCCAGGTTCGCTTTTCTTCGAGATGGACGACGAGGTGCCGCCGAGCATCTTGATCGATTTTGGCATCAACACCCATCTCGCCGCCTCGCCCGATGCGAATGGACGAGCGTGGAACAACTCGTTCACCGATTCCGCGACTCCGCCATCCGGTACGCTTACCAACCTGGTCAACATCACCAACGGCCTGACCGGGATCTCCATGGTGGTGGACGGTTTCGGGGCGGGAGCGAATGCGAATGGATCGACCACGCCTGACCCGATGTTGGGCATGCTTGCGGTCGCGGATGCGACGCGGGATAGTTTCTTTGTCGCGTCAGGTACGATCGCCCGGGTGGTTTTCAACGGACTTCCCCCGGATCGTTGGTGGCGCATCGAGGGGTTCGGATCGCGCGACGCGGCCGATACCCGAGTCACGCGGTACACTGTGGCCGGAAACAACACGACATCCGCCACCGTGCAAACGTCGGGAACCCTCATTGGGGTGCCACCTCTAGCCAATGCCAACCATGCTCTGCTTGCGGTCATGGAAGATGTCCGCGCTACGGCAAGCGGGGTTATCACGGTTTCGGTGGAGGTCGCAGAAGGACCGTTCGGCTATCTTGGCGCGCTCCGGCTTACCCCGTTGGGCGAGGCCACCACGACCAATGAGCCACCGTTGGCGACGGACGTCTTCTGGGTCGGGGCTCCCGTGGTGGGACGAACGGTGACGGTTCACTACGCCTACAGCGATCCTGAAAGCGATCCGGAAGGCGGCAGTCTGATCGAATGGTTTGCCGATGTGCCTCCGTTTACGAATCTGTTTGTGGTCTTGAATACGACGAATCGCACGTGGGTGGTTCCCGATCAGCCGGGAGCATTCATCCGGGCGGCGGTTCAGCCCCGGGCGTTGGCGGGTGCGACGAATGGCGCATGGGTGTTCTCGGACTGGCGAGGTCCGATTGCCCCGTCCAACGCGCTCGCGGTGTTTCATGTCGGGAACAGTTTCACCCGCTGGGGGCATCTCCCGCTCCAGATCCAGAACCTCGCCGCGGATGCGGGATACGATCATACCTTCGGCGAGCAACTCACCGACGGCCAGGGTCTCGGTTACCATTGGACCAACGGTCTTTCCGGAGGATGGGTGACCCGGGGCACCCCGTCGCGGCTTGAGCTGGCTACTGGTGGGTGGGATTGGCTCATTGTGCAACCGATGAGCCGGGAATGGACTCCGGTCAACGTGGATGCGTTCCTCGACTTCGCGTATCGTTTTGCTTCCCTCGCCATGTCTAATCGAACCCAGGTTGGGTTGTACCATTACTGGAACTACCTCGACGAAGGTTCGGGAGTCCAGGATGACATCCACGCGGCCTTCGAGACCGTGCGGGCTTTCCTCGCCACCAACGGCATCCCGGTAGTGATTCTTCCCGCCGGCGTGGCGTTCTCGAATGCGGAGGCCACGCTTCCCGGCTTCGACCGCGACGATCTGTATCAGGACAACATTCATCCCAGCGACATCGGTTACTACCTCAGCGCTTTGGTTCATTATGCGACCCTTTACCGGCAGTCACCGGTTGGCTTGACCAACGGCGCGATCTCTGCCGCATTTGACAACGATGACCCTGTGGTCATCGATCCCGCGCTTGCCGCCGCGCTTCAGGAGGTCGCATGGGACACCGCTCGCTACCATCCCCGTTCCGGGGTAACCCGGGGCCGTTTCGAGGCGTGGGCGACCGCGCTCCCGGAAGGTTCTCGCGAGTGGCTGGATGATCCTTATACAAACAACCTGCCCAACCTCCTCCGTTGGGCCTACGGTATCGATCCGTCCGTTCAGGATGACCCCCCGCAACATGTGCGGGGGGTGAACGGGTTGATCGAGTATTCAGTCGGCGAAGATGCCAAAGATGCCGGGGTTCTGACGATTCGCCAGTGGTCGACAAATTTGACGGCATGGACCGTGCTGCCGCCGCCGGGATTCAGCATTCACACCAACGCCGGCACGGTGGTGATCGAGCCGGGCGGGGATGAGCCCAAGGTGTTTTTACGCTTGGAGGTGAAAACTCCGTAGCTTGCGGGGGGAAATTCAGCTGGCCTTCCGCTCACTATTGATTACCATAAAGTACGTACGTTGGATGTGGGTACTTTTAAAGAAGGCTGGTTTCGGATGCAGACAGGATGGACTGGATTGCTGAACGTGGTATTCCCATGGCTTGGGCATGGGACAGGATCGGCTTTTACTCGTTTACCAATGGTCGCGGCATCCATTGCGGAGCAAGGTTTTATAACGAATCTTTCTGAGGAAGGAAGCTGCCGATGCACCTGCAACTGTTTGGAAACAAGGTGGTTCTAGTTTTTTAATGGTAAATTGAAGTCTGTGCGAATTTTGAGCAATCACGATAGGCTAGATCAATGAAAAATCCAAAGGTGGTAATTGTAGAGGACGATCAGTTACTGGCTTCCCTGCTTCGTGACTGGATTGTGGAGAAAATGGGGTGGGAGGTTTTAGGGATCGCATCGCGAGGCGAGGAGGTCGGTCCGATCGTTTCCGGGCAGATGCCGGACATGGTTATTTTGGACCTGGACATCCCGGACATGGACGGAGTGGATTTGATTCGGTATTTTCAGAAGGACTTTTCCGGAATAAAGATTGTCGTGTTGTCCTGTCATTCGGATCCCTTTTGGGTGCAACGAGTGATGGCTTTTCATGTGCCATGCTACATTATAAAAACCAGCCCATTGAGTGAGCTTGAGCAGGCGATGCGCGCGGTGATGGATGGAGGCAAGGCCTATGATGACGAAGTCATCCAAGCGCTCGACAGGTTGAATGAGCCGGATGCTTTTCACAAGATTCTGACTCCCCGTGAAACGAGCATTTTATCAATGCTGGGGGGAGCGAAGCAGGATGAAGAGATCGCGGAAGCGTTGGGTATTTCGATTCATACCGTTGCCGCGCACCGGCGTAACTTGCGGATGAAGCTCGGAGGGCATAACGACCGGGACCTGATCCGCTATGCCCGGAAGTGGGGGATTCCCGCCCAGGAGGAGCCGGGTTTGCGGCAAGCCCGGTGAACGTTTGGACAGGAGAATGGTATTTTTTCATCTCGTCAACCATCCGGACCGGATCAACCGCCTCGCGAGCTGCCCGCGGAGCGGGTGGAGGCAGGGGACCGACCCGAAAGCGAGGGTTTGTTCCGCTCGGTCTTCGAGAGCGCGTTAATCGGGATTGCCCTGGTGAATGCGGACGGAACGACCCATTCGGTCAACCCGGCGCTGGCCCGGATGCTGGGGTATGGTGTTTCGGAGTTGGAGGCGCTTTCGTTTGCCGAGGTCACCCATCCTGAGGATGTCGGGGACGATCTGGAGAATTTCCGGAAAATGATTGCCGGGGACATCCGGGGCTACCAGATGGAGAAGCGGTTTCTACGGCGCGACGGGACGGTGATGCATGCGAATCTTCACTGCAGCATGGCTTCGGGTTGGGAAGGGATGGCGATCGGGATGGTTGAGGATGTGACGGATCGCAAGCAAGGGGAGGCTGCGCAACGGGAGCTAGCGCGTTCTCGGGCATTGCTTGAACTGTTGAACCAGCGAACGATGGAAGTCGAACAGGCGATGCGGGCCAAGGATGAGTTTCTCATCTCGGCCAACCACGAGATTAAAACGCCGTTGGCCGGTATGTTGATGATTTCAGAAGCCTTGCAGGCGGAGGTGTATGGTCCGATGACCGCTCGAAGCCAGGAGGCGCTTCGACGCTTGCGCAACACGGGAGGCCATTTGCTCGGGTTGATTAATCAGACGATGCGGGAGGCACGAAAGGAGCAACCCGACGTTCTGTTCAACCGACGGTCGGTGGTTCTGGAGCCCCTGGTCAGAGACAGCGTGGATATGTTCCGGGAAATTGCCGGACGGAAGTCGATTGCGATCGAGGAGAACTACGGGGCCGAGGCCGTGCGGGCGCTGGCCGATCACGGTGCAGTGAAGCAGATTCTCGTCAATTTGCTTTCGAACGCGTTGAAATACACCCCGGATGAAGGCCGGATCGGGATTGAGATGAATACCGCGCCGGATGGGTCGCGGGCGTATGTTACGATCTGGGATACCGGGGAGGGCATCCCGCTCGAACATCAACGGACAATCTTCCAGAAATACCATCGCTTGCCCTCTCCAGATTCAGACGCGGACGGCCTCGGGCTTGGTTTGTACATCACCCTTCGTTTGGCCGAATGGCAAAACGGAACCTTGAATTTGTCGAGCGTGCCCGGGCAAGGAAGCCGGTTTACCCTATGCCTGCCTTCCGACTCGGACGCGGAAGTCCCCCCTGAAGACCTCGCCGACGGATCGATCAGGTTGCCCGCGCCTGCCCGGATTTTGCTGGTTGAAGATAACGAAACCGGCGCGGCCTTTTTGGCCCGGTTTCTTAATCGATCTGGATTTTGGGTGGATGTGGCGGGAACCGGACGGGAAGCTTTGGCTTGCGTCGAGCAAACTGGTTATCATGCGATCGTTCTCGATATGCAGTTGCCGGACATGACCGGACTGGATGTCATGCGGATATTGCGCGATGCTGGCAAGCCGACGGCCGGGATCCTGGCCATTTCCGCGCTTTCGGTTTCCGGCACCGAGGATGATGTGATTGCGCTGGGTGGCCGAGGGTTTCTAGCCAAGCCGTTTGCGCCTTCCAAACTTCGGGAAATGCTTTATGAACTCGCTGGGGAAGGATCGTGGAATGACGTCCGATAATCTGCAGATGATCGATTATGCCGGGTTACTGGATGACTTGCCCGCGCTGGTATGCGAGTTTCTTCCCGACAGCACCCTGATCTATGCCAACCGCAAGTATGCGGAGTATTTCCAGTCCACCCCGGAAGAGCTGGTCGGTATGCGGTTTCTCGACTTGATTCCCCCGGATGCCCGGAAGGCGGTCAAGGCCAGCTATATGGCTCTGACCCCCGAGAACCCGGTGATTGATTATGAGCATGAAGTGATGCGTGCAGGCCATCGGCATTGGCATTCCCGCCGGGACCGGGCTCTGTTTAATCTGAAAGGGGAGGTGGTCCGGTACCGGTCAATGGGAATGGACATCACCCGCCGAAAACAGGCGGAGATGGATTTGAAGCACGCGCTGGAACGCTACGATAAATTGGCCTTGGAAAGCGGGGCCTTCGCCTGGGAAGTGAATGAGCAGGGACTTTACACGTATGTCGGGCCGTCGGTGGAGAAGGTTACGGGATACAAGCCGGGAGAGCTTGTCGGCATGCGCCATTACTACGAGCTTGCCCCGGAGGAAGACCGGGCCGAGCTGATCTCCGGGGCGCGGAGAACGTTCAGTCGAGCGGAACCCTTGCATCAGTTTGAAAACCGCATTCTCTGCAAGGACGGGACGTTGCGATGGGTGGCGACGACGGGAAATCCGGTGGTGGATATGGATGGGCGCTTGATCGGATATCGTGGGGTAGATCTCGATATCACCACCCAAAAGAATTCCGAAGAGGAACTCTCGACGCGCCGTGCGCGGGAAAATGCGATACTTGCCGCGATCCCGGACATGATGTTTGTGTTTAACCGGGAGGGGCTTCTTCTCGACTACAGCGTGAACGATAAATCTTCCTTGCTGATCCCTCCAGAGGAGTTTCTCAACCGCACCCTGAGCGACGTTCTTCCGGTCGAAGCTTCTACTGCGATTCATGAGGCCTGCGCCCGCGCGTTGAGCAACGGCTTGGTGCAGGTTGCGAAGTATGAGCTGGAGATGGATGGTCGTAGTTTGCATTTTGAGGCGCGCATCATTCGGATGAGCGAGGATCGTTTGCTTTCCATCGTGCGAAACGTGACGGAGGAATGGTCGCGTGAGCAGCGGCTGTTGGAAAGTGAGCGCCGGAACCGGGCGTTATTGAATGCGATCCCGGACATGGTCTTCGTGGTGGATCGCGAAGGGCGGTACCTTGACTTTCATGCGCCTGCCGGTTCTCCGTTGATGGTCCCGCCGGAGTATTTTATCGGTCGATTGATGTTGGAGGTTCACGGGGAGGACATGGCTCGATTGTTTGGCGACTCGCATCGCCGGGCATGGCAAAGCGGGGCGTTGCAGACCGTGGAGTACATGTTGGAGATCGGCGGGGAGAAACGACACTTCGAAAGCCGGGCCTCCCCGATGGACGCAAACCGTGTTGTAAGTGTGGTGCGGGATATCACGGAGTCCAAGCAGCAACACCAAGCGTTGCTGGACAGCGAGGAGCGTTACCGTTTGCTGGTGGATAATCAGAATGATTTGGTCGTCAAGGTGGATGGAGACGGGCGATTAGAATTTGTCAGTCCGTCGTATTGTGACTTGTTTGGGAAGGATGAGGACGAGTTGTTGGGTCGCGAGTTCATGCCCTTGGTTCACGAGGAGGATCGGGCCGGCACTGCGGAAGCGATGATGTTGTTGCATGCCCCCCCGTATCGTTGTGAGTTGGAGCAGCGGGCGTGGACGCGTCATGGATGGAGGTGGCTGGCGTGGTCAGACCGGGCGGTGTTGGATGAGCAGGGCCGGGTTTGTTCGGTTATCGGGGTGGGCCGCGACATCACCGAACGCAAGGATATGGAGGTTCAGCGAGGAAAAGTTCTTGAGCAGCTAATGCAGGCCCAAGAGGTCGCCAGCATCGGGAGTTGGGAATACGATGTGATCGCTGATCGCCTGACCTGGTCGGATGAAACCTATCGTCTTTTCGGCGTGAACAAGAAGGTCTTCCGCGAGACCTATGCCGCATTTCAGGAAATGGTTCATCCCGAGGATTTGGATGAGGTGAGAGATGTTTTTGCCCGCTCGCTGGCTGACCCCTCCTTTGTGTATGATATCGAGCACCGCATTGTTCGAAAGAGCGATGGAGCGATCCGCCATGTTCATGAACGTTGCCGTCATCGCCGGGATGCCAAGGGCAAGGTGATTCAGTCGCTTGGGGTGGTTCAGGACATCACCGATCAGGTTTTGGCCCGGGCTGAGCGCGACCGCTTGATCCAGGCGATCGAGCAGACCGGGGAGATCATCCTGCTCACCACGCCGGACGGGACGATCACGTATGTGAATGCGGCCTTTGAACGGGTAACCGGTTATCGGCGCGAAGATGTGTTAGGCGAAAACCCGAAGCTGTTGAAAAGCGGATTCCATGACAAGGCTTTTTACCGGGATCTTTGGCAAACCATCACGTCTGGAGAGACGTGGAAAGGCCGGTTAATCAATCGCCGCAAGGATGGTTCGTTGTATACCGAGGAAGCGAGCATTTCGCCCATCTTCAACAAGCAAGGTTGCATCGAGTATTTTGTCGCAGCGAAAAGCGATATCACCCATCAATTGTCACTGGATGCCCAGTTGGTTCAGGCACAGAAGCTTGAATCGATCGGGCGTTTGGCCGGTGGGGTGGCCCATGATTACAACAACATGCTGCAGGTCATCCTGTCATGCGCGGAGTCGGCGATGGAGGAGGCGGGTCCGGCCTCGGTCATTTATCCGGAACTAAGTGAGATCTGCGCTACCGCGAATAAATCGGCGGCGATCACCCGTCAGTTGTTGCTTTTTGCCCGGCAGCCGGTAGGCAAACCGGAGGTGGTTGATTTCAACGGATGCGTATCAAACATGATGAAAATGCTGGGGCGGTTGATCGGTCCCGACATTCGTTTGGAATGGCATCCAGAGAAGGATCCATGGCCGGTCACCATGGCCACGACGCATGTGGATCAGGTGCTGGCGAACTTGTGCATCAATGCTCGCGATGCGATGGCGGAAGGAGGCCAACTTGTACTTGCCACCCGGAATGTTGGATTGCGCGAAGAGGACACCCGCCTTCCCGGTCAGCAGCCCGGCGACTACCTCCGGCTAACCGTGGAAGATACAGGTTGCGGGATGAAGCCGGAGGTGCTCGAACGAATCTTCGAACCGTTTTATACCACCAAGGAGCAAGGGAAGGGAACGGGCCTGGGGTTGTCGACGGTTTATGGGATCGTAAGGCAGGCCGCCGGGTTTATTTCTGTAAAAAGTGAGGTTGGCGTAGGCACGCGATTTACGATCGATTTTCCGCGGGCCCTGCCTCGGGATGCGACGGGTCAAGAGTCGCGGCCCCCGGTCAAGTCGGCCGGAGCGGGGCAAACCCTTCTTGTCGTCGACGATGAGCAAGCGATCTTGCGACGAGCGGTTGCGGCACTCTCCCGGCAGGGGTATGAGGTTCTGTCGGCGGGGAGCGCGGCCGAGGCAATCGCGGTGAGCCTGAACCGTTCCATCGATCTTCTGGTGACGGATGTAATGATGCCGGGCGCGAACGGCTGGGAGCTGGCGCGAACGCTCCGGGCGCGTCAGCCATACCTCAGGTGTCTGTTTATGTCGGGATATACGGAAAACCTGCAACGTCCTTCCGACTGGCCGGACGATACGGTCTTGCTGGCCAAGCCCTTTAGCCTGAACGATCTGGTGGGCAAGGTGGCGGAGGCGCTGCAGTCAACCCGTGGTTCCGGCAACCCCGGCAGCGCATCCGAGTAGTTCCCCGACCTTGGAATACAATTGGTGAATTGTGAAGGGTTTTTGAAGAAAGGGAATTTCGTCGTCTAGCGGTAGATTGTCGGAGTAACCGGACATAACGAGGGTCTTGAGCCCGGGTTGTTGGATGCTTAAAGCATCGATCAATTGTTGCCCATTCATGCGCGGCATGATGAGATCGGTAAGAAGCAGGTGGGGCCGGATACCCTGTTTTAGCACCATGTCCAGGGCCTCTTCGCCATTGGCGGCAAGCATTACGTTGTAATTGATTTTCGATAACAACCGTTGAAGCATAAACCGAACGCGCGTTTCATCCTCGACAACAAGAATAATTTCGCCGTTTCCTTGCCGGAAAGGATTAGATGTTTCGAGTGAGGATGAGGCCACCTTAACATCTTTACAAGGCAGGTAGATTGAAAACGTGGAGCCCTTGCCGGGGCGGGAGTCCACCTGAAGGAAGCCGCCGGACTGTTGAATAATTCCGTAAACGGTGGAGAGCCCCAATCCGGTTCCCCGCCCTTGCTCCTTGGTCGTAAAGAAGGGTTCGAATATGCGCGCTTGAATCTTTTCATCCATGCCGGTTCCCGTATCGGTCACGGTAAGCAGGACATACGAACCCGTCTCGATGACCGCAGGCGGGCGGGTGCGGTCATCTGGAGAAGCGTCAAGCCGTCGGGTGGATAAGACCAGTTGGCCCCCGGACGGCATGGCATCGCGGGCATTTACGGCCAGATTCATGAGGACTTGTTCAAGTTGCAAGGGGTCGGCCACAACCGTATCGAGCGGCGTTTCAAGCTGAAGTATGAGTTCAATGTCCTCGCCGATCAGGCGGCGAAGCATCTTGTCGAAGTTCATGACAAGTTCGTTGAGGTCAAGGCGTCGGGGGGACAGTTTTTGCTTTCGGCTGAAGGATAGGAGTTGGCGGGTCAACCCCGCAGAACGCTCTCCGGCGGCAAGTATCTCCGAGACATACTCGCGAAGCGGACTTTCACGTTCCAGTTTTGTGAGGATCATTTGTCCGTACCCATTGATTACGCTGAGCATGTTGTTGAAGTCGTGGGCCACGCCTCCGGCGAGGCGACCGATGGACTCCATCTTTTGAAGTTGGGCGAATTGTTCTTGAAGTTGTTCCCGCTCCTGTTCAATGCGTTTATGCTCGCTCAAATCGATGTCGATACAGAACAATTCAGCCTTGCGACCAGGAACTCCGACGATCACATGCGAGGAAAAGACTGGAATTTTCGAACCGTCTTTTCGCATCAGTTCAAGCTCTTGAGGGGGAATCGCGATGCCGGTTTCGCCCATGTTCTTCATGGCCTGTCGGACTTCATCCCGCATCTCGGGAGGGATGATGATCTCTAGCAGGTTCCGTCCTAGCGCCTCTTCCGCTGAATAGCCATAAAAGGATTCCGATGCCTGATTCCAGTACAGGACGGTACCCTCCAGTGAATATCCCTGAACGGCGACCGAGGCGACGTTTTTAAGCAAGCTTTGAAGCCGCTGCTCACTGATCAATAAATCCTGTTCGGCCCAAACGGTCATAAGGATGCGAGTGGCTTCGGCGAGGAGGTTACGCTCGCGTGCCGACCACTCGCGAGTTCGCCGACATTCATCAAACCCCATAAAGCCATAATATCGACCACCCATGTAGAGGGGGATGATCATGATCGCTTGAATGCCCTGAGGTTCAAGAATGCTCCGAGCCACCGCGTCGGGAATTTCCCGTATATCCGGATAGACGACGTCCTTTCCGGCGCGGAGTTGCTGCATCCACCAGAGCTGTTTATCGCATTCCATTTGCTTTAATTGGTCGATCTGTGCAGAAACACCCGGTGCGGTCCATTCCGCAGTGTTGTCCATGGTGTTGGTTTCATGGCGGTAGGTGAAAATGTAGCTTCGGCTGACATCAAGGGCCTCCCCGAGCATGGAGAGGAGTTCCTTTTCAAACGCAATGAGATCCGTGGATTCGATGGCCCGGCTGGAGAGAGCGTTGATCAGTTCTCGGTTTGCATGTTCACGGCGAGCCACCACTTCGCTTGCTTTCCGTTCAGTGATGTCGTTGCCGATGAGCCGCAACTGGGTCATGGACTCATTGGCGTCAAAGAGGGCGCGAATTCCCCAGGTTTGCCACCGGGTTTGCCCGTCAATTTCCGGTTGCAATTCGATCATGGCGACGGGATGGCTTGGGGTTAAATGGGCATAGGCCTCCCGAGCGGAGTTCCGTTGCGATTCAGAAAACAACTCGAGCCAGAGTGTGCCGTGGAGTGTTTCAGGCGCGCGGTGAAAATGGCGGCAAAAGGGCTGGTTGACAAAGGTCAGTGTGCTGTCGGGTTGAAACTCGCATATCATGTCAGGCAGGGAGTCAAGAAGGTTACGCTGCCGGATTTCGGTTTCCCGAAGGGTTTCAGAGTGGAGTCGCCGTTGCTCCTCACTGCTCAACGCGGTGGCAATTACGGCAAGGATTCCCCGGTGTTCAGTGGAAAGTTCGACATCCTTTTGGTAAACGACACACAGTGAGCCCACCGACTTTCCGCCGGAAAACACGGCATGCCCGACATAGGTTTTAAGGTCATACCGGGTTATACTGGGGTCGGTACGGGCATAAGCTGTCCGGGGAAGGTCACGGACGACAACGCTTTCGCGGCTACCGGCCAGTATGACATCATGGCAGAGGTGGCCGTGAGGCCGGTCCACGGGATTAAAGTCCGGGGGGGCTCTCCATTGACCCAAAGAACAGAGCAAATCTCCTTGCAGCCGGTTGTAAAAGGCGCAAGTGGCACCCAGGAGTCTCCCGCACAGAGCGGTCAAGGTGTTCACATTTTGGTCATACTCAGAACCCAATTCGATCAAGCAGGCGGTGATTTCGGAGAAAACCCGCTTGTTGTGATGAAGGATCTCCTCTTTTTGTTTTTGCTCGGTGATGTCGCGCATGACGGCAATCATTCCGTTGAGACTCCTGTCTTCATCGAGAAGACGGGATGTGGTCATAAAGGAAGGGAACGCCGAGCCGTCACGGCGAATGTGTCCTACTTCGCCCTTGAAGGACCCCGTTCTTTTGAGTTGATCGAGAGCGGGAAGGACCTCCTTTTCCATTTGTTCCGGAGAATGAAACATCGACAAGTGTTGTCCTTTGAGTTCTTCCGCGTTGAATCCGTGCATGGCGGCCCAGGCATCGTTGGTGAAGATCAGGCATCCATTTTCATCGGCGAGGGCTATGCCGTCAATCGATTGCATGACTCCAGCCCGGAAAAGGTCGTGGAGATCCCGGCCGATATCTGGATCCGAGAGGATCTCCAAGACCTCCGGAGTTATATTTTTTGCAGTCATGCCTTTGTATGAATCAACAAAACTGTTCAGGCCGCCAGAACGGCCGTGCAAGTTGATTTTCCACTCCTTATCCGATTATTGTCCGGATCAGATGAGAGAAGCAATGTAGACCGGTCAGCCATATTTACCCTTTAACAAGTAGGGGGTCAGAAGAGGGGGCGGAAGGTGCAAGCTGGGGGAAGGGGATGTTTAACCACGGATCTGTCGGGGCAGAGCCATGCGTAGCACGATGAAAATGGATGAATAAGGGTGGTATAGATTGAAAACCATGTGACGTTTACGCTAGACTCGCATGATGCACTTGCCAATGGGTACAACAGGACCGGAGCCACCGAATGGCGATGAGAGATCCGGAGCAATGGGTTGACCTTTTTAGCGATTATCTTTTCCGGTATATCCGCGATCGGCTTTCGACCGATTCATGGACGTACAAAAGAGTTTTGATTTCGGGAAGGGTGGTCCTTCCCGGAGTCGAAAAAGGCAACAAAACAGGAGAAGAAGCCTATGAGTAATACCAACCCCTACTACTTTACGGTATAAAGAAACGTTTCGTTGCGAAATTGGTCGAGCTCCGCGAGACCGAAGTCTCTATTGGCCAAGCCCGGTCTCGCGGAGCT
>DAOLCW010000015.1:0-50051 GCA_035327665.1 Kiritimatiellia bacterium | reverse complement strand
CCGGTGGATATTGCTGCGGCTGCCCATCTCCAGTTTCGCGCTCACCCACTCGTCGTTCACCACGCTTCGGCTTTTGACCCACCACGCCACCGCCTGCTTCACCGGGTCCCCGACGGCGCCCTCACAGAAAGAACCTCACCTTATGCGGTCTGAAACTGCAGAGTGGATAGTTCCTCTTTGGTGGCGCGCGTGGAGATACCGAGGAATTCCACACCCACGACCTGTTCATCTTTGTCGTAGTCCAGAATAACTCCCGGACGAACTTCTTCCGATTCAACGATCCGGCCTTCGTCCAGCCGAAAATACAAGACATCACTATCTCTATTTAACTTAATTCTCATGTTTTTTCCTTGAACCCATTCAGCCGGTATCCCTCGTTCATTCATCATGTCCTCAAAATGTCCCACATCACGACTATACCTCGCTACTTCAGCCGTGTCATCTCATCTTCCCCCTTCATGTTCGCGGCTTGGGGGGTGGTTGAGAGGCGTCAGCCGGAAATCAGCTCAACCTTCCGCCGACCCGGCACGATGCGACCGATGAGGCGGGGGCGGGCGGGTTTGAGGGCGGCGAGGGCGGCGGGGGCGTCTTTGGCCCGGACGATGACGACGTAGCCGATCCCCATGTTGAAGACGCGATGCATTTCTTCGGGGGTGACGCTTCCGGCTTCCTGCAAAAAGCGGAAGAGCGGAGGCAGGGTCCACGAATCCTGTTCGATGACGGCATCAACGTGGTCAGGGAGGACGCGGGGAATGTTGTCGTAGAAGCCCCCGCCGGTAAGGTGGGCCATGCCCCGCACGGGAACGGTCGACATGAGCTTGAGGACCGGTTTGAGGTAGCTGCGATGAACGGCGAGGAGGGCGGCGGCGACGGAGGTGGTGGTGCCGGGGATGACGTCCTTGAGGGTGAGCCCGGCCTGCTGGAAGACGATTTTGCGGGCGAGGGAATAGCCGTTGGTATGCAGGCCGCTGGAGGGAAGGCCGATGATGACATCGCCGGGGCGGATGGACTGGCCGGTGATGATCTTTTTCTTTTTAACCACACCGATGATGGCGCCGACGAGGTCGTATTCGCCGGGAGGATAGAGGTTGGGCAGTTCGGCGGTTTCGCCGCCGATGAGGGCGCAATGGTTGGCTTTGCAGGCCCGGGCAACCCCGGCGATGATGTCGGCGATGACACGGGGATCGAGGGTGGAGGTTCCGATGTAGTCGAGGAAGAAGAGCGGGGTGGCGCCCTGAACGAGGATGTCGTTAACGCAATGATTGACGATGTCCTGGCCGATGGTGTCGTGGCGGCCGGCCATGACCGCGACGTTGAGCTTGGTGCCGACGCCGTCGATGCTGCTGACGAGGACGGAGTCGGAACCGGGGGACTGGAAGAGGCCGCCGAAGGAGCCAATGGTGGAAAGGACGCCGGGGGTGGTGGTGGACTGGATGCTGCGTTTGGCCCGCTTGAGGGCGTTCATTTTGGCGTCGATGTCGACACCGGCGGCGGCGTAGGCGGAGGCGGGCTTGGGGGCGGGCATGGGGCTAAAGTCCGAGGAGTTTAAAGGTGCGGTTGACGTCGCGGAAATGGGTGGCGAGGTCGAAGACGCGGTCGAGGTCGGCGGGGGGGATCCATTTTTTCGCGTCGGGGTCGGCGGCGAGGAGGTCCTTGAGTTCGCCCTCCCCCGCCCACGCTTTCATGGCGTTTCGCTGGACGATCTTGTAGCCGGCTTCGCGGCTCGCCCCTTTTTCGGTGAGGAGAAGAAGCACTTGCTGGGAATGGATGAGGCCGCGGGTGCGGTTGAGGTTGGCGAGCATGTTGTCGGGAAGTACGGTGAGGTCGCGAACCATGACCGCGAGCTTGTGGAGCATGTAGTCGAGGGCGATGGTGGCGTCGGGGAGGATGACCCGCTCGGCGGAGGAGTGGGAGATGTCCCGCTCGTGCCACAGGGCAACATTCTCCATCGCGGTCACCGCATACCCCCGGATCAGCCGGGCCATCCCGCTGAGGCGCTCGCCGATGATCGGGTTGCGCTTGTGGGGCATGGCGCTGGATCCTTTTTGGTTCTCGTCGAAAAACTCCTCGGTCTCGCGGACTTCGGTGCGCTGGAGGTGACGGAATTCGGTGGCCCAGCGGTCGATGGAACAGGCGACGAGGGCGAGGGCGGCCATGTAGTCGGCGTGGCGGTCGCGCTGGAGGATCTGGGTGGAGATGGCGGCAGGCTTGAGGTTGAGCTTTTTGCACACGTAATCCTCGACGAAGGGGTCGAGGTGGGCGTGGGTGCCGACGGCTCCGGACAACTGCCCGACCCGGACGATTTCGCGGGCCCGCTGGAGACGCTCGAGGGCCCGGCCGAATTCGTCGTACATGAGGGCCATCTTCAGCCCGAAGGTGATGGGTTCGGCATGGATCCCGTGGGAACGTCCGATCATCGGAGTCATCTTGTACTTTTTCGCCTTGGCGGCGGCGGCCTTGCGAACAGCCTTGACCCCGTCGATGAGAAGGTCCACCGCCTCGACCATCTGCACAGCGAGGGCGGTGTCGATGACATCGGAACTGGTGAGGCCTTTGTGAATGTAGCGGGAGGAAGGACCGACCCGCTCGGCGACGCAGGTGAGGAAGGCGATGACGTCGTGGTGGACCTGAGCTTCGATTTCATCGATCCGGGCCACCGAGAAACCGGCCCGGGCCTTGATTCGCTTGAGGTCGGCGGGGGGAACGATCTTGAGTTTGGACATCGCCTCACAGGCGAGGATCTCGATCTTGAGCCAGATCGCGAATTTGTTTTCGTCCTCCCAGATGCGGGCCATTTCGGGGCGGGTGTAGCGGGGTATCATAGTGTTCCTCGGCAGGTCAGGCGTAGAAGTCCTGAAGGGCGTGGACGGTCCAGTCGCGGTCGATCATGTGATGGATGGCGGCGACGGTGGCTTCGGCGCCGTCGCGGGTGGTGACAATGGGCAGGGAGCGAAGAATCGCCTCGGAGCGGATGAGGACTTCGTCGGAGCGGGCGAGGATCCCGCTGGGGGTGTTGATGACGAGGTCGATGCGGCCCTCTTTCATGAGGTCGAGAATGTTCGGACTGACTTTCTCGGCGAGCTTATGGACGACCTCGGCCTGGATGCCAACCGCCTTGAGGGCTTCGGCGGTGCCCTCGGTGGCAACAATGGCGAAGTCGAGTGCGGCGAGCTTGGCCGCGATGCCAGCCATCCATTCCTTGTCCGCGTCGCGGGCGCTGAGGAAGACCGTTCCCTTGGCGGGAAGGATCTGGCCGGCCGCGATCTGGCTCTTCCAGTAGGCCAGCTCGAAGCAGGTGTCGATGCCCATGACCTCGCCGGTGGATTTCATTTCCGGACCGAGGACGGGGTCGACCCCGGAGAAGCGATTGAAGGGGAAGACGGCTTCCTTGACCGCGCACCATTGAGGGAATTTCTGCTTCACGGTAAGGTCGAATTGGTCAAGGGTCTGGCCCACGGAAGCGCGAGCGGCTAGTTTAACCAGTGGGACCCCGGTGGCCTTGCTGATGAAGGGCACGGTGCGGGAGGCCCGGGGATTGATCTCGATGACATAGACCTCGTCGTCCTTGACCGCCATCTGGACGTTGAGGAGGCCTTTGACCTTGAGGGCCTTGGCGATGCGCAGGCAGGAGTCCTCGATTTCGCGGACAATCGCGGGGGGAAGGGAGTGCGGGGGAATGGCGCAGGCGCTGTCGCCGGAGTGAATGCCGGCTTGTTCGACGTGCTGCATCACCCCGCCAATGTGGGCGTTTTCGCCGTCGCCGAGGACGTCGACATCGACTTCGGTGGCCCGGTCGAGGTAGCGGTCGAGGAGGACGGGAAATCCCGGGCTGGCCTCGAAGGCGGCAATGACGAAGGGGTCGAACTCGTCGGCGTTGTTGGCGACCATCATCGCCCGCCCGCCGAGGACGTAGGAGGGGCGGATCATCACCGGGAAGCCGATGCGGTGGGCGATCCGGCGGGCTTCTTCAAGGGTGGTGGCGGTTCCGCTTTCCGCCTGCTTGATGCCCAGACCTTCGAGAAGCTCGCGGCAACGTTTGCGGTCTTCGGCGATGTCAATGCTGTCGGAGGAGGTCCCGAAGATCGGCACCCCGGCCTTCATGAGGGGGACGGCAAGGTTGAGGGGGGTCTGGCCGCCCATCTGCACCACGAGGCCTTCCGGCTTCTCGATCTCGTAGATGTTCATGACATCTTCGAAGGTGAGGGGCTCGAAGTAGAGCTTGTCCGAGGTGTCGTAATCGGTGCTTACAGTTTCCGGGTTGCTGTTGACCATGATGGTTTCGTAGCCCATCTCGCGGAGGGCGAACACGGTATGCACGCAGCAATAGTCGAACTCGATCCCCTGCCCGATCCGGTTGGGACCGCTGCCGAGCACGATGACTTTCTTTTTTCCGGTGACCCGGGATTGATCCATGGTCTGGTAGCTGGAATAGAAGTAGGGCGTGTAGGCCTCGAATTCGGCGGCGCAGGTATCGACGAGCCGGTACACGGGAAGGATGCCGTGCTTCTTGCGGAGGTCGCGGACGTCGGCCTCGGTGAGGCCGCGACCGGAGGCGAAAGCGATCTGGCGGTCGGAAAAGCCGTCGCGCTTGGCCGCCTGCAACAGTTCGGGGGTGAGGGGCGAGGTTTTCAATTCGGTTTCCCGCTCGACGATCTGAACGAAGTTGTCGAGGAACCACGGATCGACCTTGGTAAGTTCATGGAGCTTCTCGATGGAGTAGCCCTGCTTGATCGCGTACTTGATGTAGCGGTGCCGGTCGGCCCGGGGCTTGCTGAGTTCGGCGTCGAGGTCGGGAACCGAGCGGGCGGGAATTTCGTATTTTTCATCGTAGCCATCGACCCCGATTTCGAGGCCGCGAAGGGCCTTCTGGAAGGCTTCGCGGAAGTTGGTGCCGATGGCCATGGTTTCGCCCACGGACTTCATGCTCACCCCGAGGAGGGGGCGGGCTCCGGGGAATTTTTCGAAGGTGAAGCGGGGGATCTTGACCACGCAATAGTCGAGGGTGGGCTCGAAGCAGGCGGGCGTTTCCCGTGTGATGTCGTTGGAGAGTTCGTCGAGGGTGTACCCCACAGCAAGCTTGGCGGCGATCTTGGCGATGGGGAAGCCGGTGGCCTTGCTGGCAAGGGCGGAGCTGCGGGAGACCCGGGGGTTCATCTCGATGACCACCATCCGCCCGTTCGCGGGGTTGAGGGCGAACTGGACGTTGGAGCCGCCGGTTTCCACCCCGATGTGGCGGAGGCATTTGATGGCGTCGTTGCGCATCTCCTGGTACTCGCGGTCGGTAAGGGTCTGGACGGGGGCCACGGTGATGCTGTCGCCGGTGTGGATGCCCATGGGATCGACGTTTTCGATCGAGCAGACGATCACGCAGTTGTCGTCCTTGTCGCGCATGACCTCGAGTTCAAACTCCTTCCAGCCAAGGACGGATTCCTCGAGCAAGCAGGTGTGGTTCAGGCTGGCTTTGAGGCCACCGGCCGCGATGGTCATGAGTTCGTCCATGTCATAGGCGGTTCCGCCGCCGGTGCCGCCGAGGGTGTAACTGGGACGGACGATGATGGGAAAGCCAATCTCTTCGGCGGCGGCCCGGGCCTCGTCGAGATCGTGGACGAGCTTGCTCTTGAGGCAGGCGATGCCCGCCTGTTCCATACATTCCTTGAAGAGAATGCGGTCTTCGGCCCGGCGAATGACCTCGGCCCGGGCCCCGATCAACTCGACCCCGTATTTTTCAAGGATGCCGAGGTCGGCAACCTTGAGGGCAGTGTTCAGCGCGGTTTGCCCGCCCAGGGTGGGCAACATCGCGTCGGGCCGCTCCTTGGCGATGATTTTTTCGACCACTTCGGGGGTGATCGGCTCGACATAGGTCCGGTCCGCCGTCTCGGGATCGGTCATGATCGTCGCGGGATTGCTATTGATAAGGATGACCTCATAGCCCTCCTCGCGCAAGGCCTTGCAGGCCTGGGTGCCGGAGTAGTCGAACTCGCACGCCTGTCCGATGACGATCGGCCCCGAGCCGATGATGAGGATCTTATGGATGTCGTTTCGCTTGGGCATGGATGATTACTCCCACTCAATCGTGGCTGGGGGTTTGGAGCTGATGTCGTAGACGACGCGGTTGATGCCGCGCACTTCGTTGATGATGCGCCCGGCGATGCGGTCGAGGGTTTCGTAGGGCAAACGGTACCAGTCGGCGGTCATCCCGTCGAGGCTACGGACCGCCCGCACGGCGATGACGTTCTCGTAGGTGCGGTCGTCGCCCATGACCCCGACGGTCTGGATGGGCAGGAGGACGGCGAAGGACTGCCAGATGTCCGCGTAGTTGGGGAGTTTGCGGACTTCCTCCTGAACCCGGAGGTCGGCCTGCTGAAGCAATGCGACGCGGGAGGGGGTGACTTCGCCCAGGATGCGCACCGCCATCCCCGGACCCGGGAAGGGCTGGCGGTCGACGAGGGTCGAAGGCAGGCCGAGTTCGCGGCCGACCTGCCGGACTTCGTCTTTGAACAGCTCCCGCAGTGGCTCGATGAGTTTGAATTTGAGATCGGGTGGAAGCCCCCCCACGTTATGGTGGCTTTTGATGGTGACCGAAGGACCACCGAGCGGGGACACGCTTTCGATGACGTCGGGATACAGCGTGCCCTGGGCGAGAAAATCGACCTCGCCGAACCGCCGGGCCTCCTCGGAAAACACATCGATGAAGGTCTTGCCGATGCTTTTGCGCTTTTGCTCGGGATCGACCACCCCGGCGAGACGGCTTAGAAAGAGGTCGGCGCTGCGCGCGATATGAAGATCGATCCCGAACGCATCGCCGAAGATATCCTCAACCTGTTCGGCTTCCCCCGCCCGGAGGAGACCGTTGTCGACAAACACGCAATGGAGCTGGTCGCCTATCGCCCGGTGGAGCAGAGCGGCAACCACCGAGGAATCGACCCCGCCACTCAGCCCGCACAGGACATGTCCGGAACCGACCTGCTTGCGGATGGAGTCGCAGGCTTCCTCGATGAACTGGGACATTTTCCAGTCGCCGGAGCAATGACAGATGTCGAAGAGAAAGTGCCGCAGCAACGGAACCCCCTGGGGGGTGTGGACGACCTCTGGATGGAACTGGAGACCGTAGGCCTTGCGGGCGGGATCGCCCATCGCCGCAACCGGACAGGTCGAGGTTTGAGCAAGGACGTGAAAGCCGGGGGGAAGATCGGTCACTTGATCGCCGTGGCTCATCCACACTTGGAGCCGCTCGCCGAGGTGTTTGAACAGGGTGGATGATTCGGTCACGGAAAGTTCGGCATGCCCGAACTCGCGGGACTCGCCGGGGATCACCGTTCCCCCGAAATGCCGGGTCATCAATTGCATCCCGTAGCAGATTCCCAACACCGGCAAGCCGAGCTCAAAAATCCCCGGATGGCAATGCGGCGCGTTGGTGGCATACACGCTGGCCGGACCACCGGAAAGGATGATCCCGCGCGGGTTGCGACGCCGCAACTCCTCCGGGTCGGTATCGAAGCGGATCAACTCGCAATACACCTGTTGTTCGCGGATCCGGCGGGCGATCAACTGGCTGTATTGAGAGCCGAAATCAAGAATGGCAATCCAGTCGTGGTTCATATGCGCGGACACGTTTAACACGCCCTCCCCCCGAGATCAATGGGAAGCATGGGGACGTGAGGGAATTGTGATTTATTTGAGTGTGAATTATTTGAATTGCCCACCTTCCTTAGTTTTGCTAAATTTAATATGGGAAGGGAGTTGAGCGGATGCAAGCGAGTCACGGGAGTTTAGGTGGAGGAGTTTCGTTCCCGGGCATGCCGTCCGGTACCTTGGCCCTAAACCAGCACACAGACATCCTCAACCTGCTTCCCATGCTCGGGCAGGATCCCGACCTCGAAACATCGGCCCGCGAGCTGATCGGCCATCATTATACGAATTTGGTTCAATCGCTCGGCGCCTACAATGCGTGGGTGGTCATGACCCACTGCGCGCCGGGAAGCGGGACCCTCGCGGTCTCCAGCTTCGATCAAGGATTCCAACCACTCAGGGAGCAGATCCTCGAAGGTCATTACCCTTCGTGCATGCAGGAGGCCCTTGCTGCTTGCGACGTTTCGGTTTACCGGGCCTATTGTAAGGATTGCCATTCATGTCCTCTCTCCACCGCCTACGAGGGGCGGGCCGGCCTGGCCTGCCGCCTCGAACACAACCGCAGCGTGTACGGGGTGCTTTGCGCATCGATCCCTGAACACCTTTACGCCGATGAGGCGACCCGGAGCATGTTCCAGAGCATCGCCGAGGATTTGTCGGCCGCCCTCGATGCCCTCGTGACTACCGCCGCCCTCCGGCGCAGTGAACGCAAGCTGACCACCCTGTTCCGGTCTGCACCTGCGGGAATCGCTCTCGTTCGCAACCGCGTAATCCAAGAGGTCAATCCCGCCCTCGCCGAAATGACCGGCTACCCGGAAGCCGAACTTGTGGGAAAGCCCACCGCGTTTCTGTTTCCCGACCGAAGGGAGTACCGGAGAGTGGGCAAGGATCTAGGCCGACTTGTCGCCAAGGATGGGCAAGGCCAAACCGAGTCCCGGTTTGTTCACAAATCCGGACGGATGATCGACGTCATGCTCCGTTCCGTTCTCGTGAACCCGGACCAACCCGGCCTGGGAATGGTCTCCACCGCCCTAGACATCACCGACCGCAAGGCGAGGGAGCAACAAGCGCTGGATAACGAACGCGATCTTCGCCTGTTGCTCGACCAAGTGCCTCACCTTGCCATTCAAGGCTACGACTCCACCGGCCAGACGTTTTATTGGAATCGCGCTAGTGAAATTCTCTATGGGTACTCCTGCGAGGAGGCGCTGGGGCAAAACATCGTCGATCTTCTCATCCCCGCCGAGGATCAGGAAAGCGCCCGGAGAATGCTCGATCAAGCCGGTCAAGATGGCGCCCTTCCCCCGGCCCGGGAAATGGTCCTGCGCAAAAAAAACGGTGACCGGATCCATGTTTTTTCCGGCCATGTCGGCATCCGGCAACATGGACATCCAGCCCGGTTCTATGGCATCGATGTCGACCTCACGGAATACCGCCATGCCGAAGCGGAACGAATGCGGCTGGCCGTGGAATTGCGGGAGGCCCAGAAGTATGAGAGCCTCGGCACAATGGCCGGGGGAATCGCCCACGATTTCAACAATCTCCTTACCACCATCCTCGGCAATCTTGAATTGACCCTTGCCGTCCTCGACCCCCGTGACCCGCTCGCCGCCAACCTCAAGGACGCTCGAACCGCCGCCAACCGGGCCTCCTCCTTGTGCCGGCAAATGCTCGCCTATGCCGGCAAAGGGGGGACGCAGCAAAAACCCGTCGACCTCGGCCTCCTTCTCTACGAATACAAGGATACCCTTGAGAAAAAGAGCGGGGGCTATGCCCGGTTGGAACTGGACATTGAAGGGGAGCCCCTCGTGGTTCGTGTAGATCCCGTCGAATTGCGGCACATCTTGTCGAATCTGGTTGAAAACGCCGCGGAGGCCTACGAAGGAAAAACCGGTCGAGTGGTCATCTCGGTGAGGCGGATCAACCTCGATGCCGGACAACTGGGCAAGACCATGGCCCTTCGCTGGGCAAACAAGCCCGGGTCTTACATCGCTCTATCCGTGGCTGATTCCGGATGCGGGATTCCCCCCAATCTGATGCCGCGCATATTCGATCCCTTCGTCTCCACGAAATTCCTTGGCCGGGGTCTCGGCCTCGCTGCGGTGCAGGGGATTGTCCGCCACCATCAGGGGGCGATTCGCGTCACGAGTGAGCCCGGCAAGGGAAC
Source organism: Kiritimatiellia bacterium (assembly GCA_035327665.1). Classification (GTDB taxonomy): domain Bacteria; phylum Verrucomicrobiota; class Kiritimatiellia; order CAIVKH01; family CAIVKH01; genus DAOLCW01. The sequence continues at coordinate 40,255 of DAOLCW010000015.1, read as the reverse complement.
CACCCTCACCATCTTCCTGCCCGAATATTCAGCCTGACGCAACGTCCCGGATCTCCGCCGAACAGATTTTGGCGCTACCGTGAGGTGGGGAAGACTCTAATCAGCGGCGAGTTCGAGGAATCGCGCCATCTGGTCGTCGGTCCCGATGGTCACCCGGAGGTAATCGGCGATGCGGGGGGCGGTGAAATGACGGGTCAGGATGTTTGCCGCGCGCAGGCGCACAAACAGGTCGGCGGCGGTTTCGCGGGGTGGTTTGATCCAAAGGAAATTGGTCTCCGACGGAAACACCTGGTAGCCGCGTTCGGTCAACGTCGTTGCCACATGGGTGCGAGTGGCCAGCACCTTGGCCACGGTGGCTTTCATGTAGGCCTGATCACGAACCGCGGCAAGGCCGAGGCGCTGGGTCAGCATGTTCACGTTGTAGGAATCCTTGATCTTGTGGAGCGCGGCGATTAACGGCGCGGACCCCACCACGTAGCCGAGACGGAGCCCGGCGAGTGAATAGGACTTGGAGAAGGAACGGCTGACCAGAACGTTTTCGAATGTATGGACCAGATCCATGCAGGTTTCGCGGGCGAAATCAGCATACGCCTCGTCGATCAGGACCACCCCGGGGAAGCTGCCGCAAAAAGCCCGGATGCTCTCGCGGTCGTGGAGCATGCCGGTGGGGGCGTTGGGCTGGGTAATAAAAAACAACCGGCAGGATGGATCGACGTCAAAGCGGGTCCACTGAAAGGCGTCGTCGAGTGCAACCGGGTGGACGGGCACATGCTGGATCGCCGCGAGCACCGGATAAAGGGAGTAGGAAGGATCGAGATACCCGATCGATTGGCCGGGCTCGACAAACGCCCGGGTACACAACGCGAGCGCCTCATCGGAGCCGTTGCCGACAAAAACCTGCGCGGGTTCGACCCGGTTGAGCCGGGCCAGTTCGTCGCGAAGCTCCTGGCTGACCGGATCAGGGTAAAGGCGAAGGTCGGCGGGAGTAAACCCGGCGAGAACCTTGCCGACCTCCGGGGAGGGCGGATAGGGATTTTCGTTGGTGTTGAGCTTGATGAGCCCGGGCTGTTTGGGCTGCTCGCCGGGGGTGTAGGCGGCAAGGGCCCGGACATGCTCGCGGATCAGGTTCGCCGGGTTCATTCGCGGTCAAACCGGATGGCTGCGGACCGGGCATGCGCGGGCAATTGCTCGACCCGGCCGAAGGTTTCGATGTGGGGCAGCACATCCTGAAGGTCCGCCCGGGTGTAGGAAATAAAACTGGTGCGGCGGCGGAAGGCATCCACGGTGAGCCCGGAAAACATCGCGGCGGTTCCCCCGGTGGGCAACACATGGCTGGGACCGGCAATGAAGTCGCCTACACTTTCCGGGGTCCACGGCCCCACGAACACCGCGCCCGCCCGGCGGATCTTCTTCAACCACATCCGCGGCTCGCGCACGATCACCTCGAAATGCTCGGGGGCAAACGCGTTGCACAACTCCATGCCGATGTCGAGATTGTCCACGACCACAATCAAGGTGCCCTCGTTGAGCACCTTGTCGAGCTCGGGGCAGGCGGGAAGCTCTTTCCGCTGGCGAACGATTTCTTTTTCCACCGCCTGGGCCAGCGGAGCGGAGGATGTCACCAGCAACGCCTTTTCATGGCCGGTCCCGTGCTCGGCCTGGGCGAGCAGGTCGGCGGCGACATGATTGGCCCGTGCGGTTTCGTCGGCGAGAATCGCCACTTCGCTCGGACCCGCCACGAGGTCGAGATCGACCATCCCGTAGACCAGCCGCTTGGCCGCAGTCACGTAAGGGCCACCCGGGCCGACGATCTTCTGCACCGCGCCGATGGTGGCGGTGCCGTAGGTCATCGCCCCGATCGCCTGGATGCCCCCGATCCGGTAGATTTGATTCACCCCGGCGGCGTCGAGCGCATAGACGATGTGGGGATCGACCTCGCCCTTCTCGTTGCTCGGGGAGCAGGCGATCACTTCGGCCACCCCCGCGACCTTGGCCAGCACCACCGTCATCAAGGCGGTCGAGGCGAGTGGAGCCGCCCCCCCGGGGATGTAGCAACCCACCCGGTCAAGCGGGGTGAAAAATTCGCCGAGGTTGCCCCCTTTGGGACTGAGGATTTCCCAGTTCTTGCGGAGACCGGCCCGTCCGAATTTGGTGATCCGGCCAATCGCCTCATTGACCGCACGCTTGAAGTCGGCGTCGACCTTGTCGATCGAAGCCATCCGCTCGGCCTTGGTCACCTCGAACCGGTCGGGGGTCAACTCCACCCGATTGAATTGACGGGTGTAGCGGGCCACCGCCTCATCCCCTTCGTCGCGGATCGCCGCCAGAACCTCATGAGCAACTTCCTCCGCTTCGGGCAGGAAGGCTGGCCGGTGGAGAAAGTCCACCACCGCCGGGGACGGTTGGCTCGGGGTCCACTTTTCAATGCGAAGGGTAATTGGAGTCGGGGATTCGGTCATGCGTCGGGATCCATAAGTAAATAAATCAGCGTCTGATTGCATCGTTGTAATGTCCGCAGCGGGGGCATGGCGCGCCGGGTAGATCCTGCTTGCCCATATACACGCAGGAGCACGCCTCGCAACGGTACAATCTACCCTCAGGCGCCGGTTTTGCCAGCTTTCGCTCGCGGCGACTGTAAACCAGCCAGAGGGTAAAGAGCAATGCGAGGTTTCCCACCAGCGGAAACACCAGCAGGTTGACAAGGGACAGGGTCATGCGCCCTCCTCGTCCGGCTCAAGCCCGCCGGGACCAGACGTCCACACCGGACGATACCGCACGATGATGGTGCCGGACTGGTTCTCTTCCCCGCCGGGAACCTGCATGGCCATGATCACTCGCATCAAGGTCAAGTTGCGCTCGCGTGACTCGGTCGAGCGGGTCATGAAATAGTCCCGCACCCAACCCTGGGGTCCCAACGTCACCGAAAAACGGGCTTCCCACGATTGGTCGTCGCGCCACGGCGGCTGATCAACCCCGTTGAGCTGGTCGAGACGCCGCTCTCCATCCGCATCCGACCAAAGGACATCCATCACATACCCGGCAACTTCGCCCGCCAGTGGACGCACCGGGGGCGGTTCACGAAACCCGCGCAGCACCCGCACATCGAACACCGGATCCGCAGAGGGAAGTGAGAGATCAGGACCGACCTCCTTGCCCGGCGTCATCCAGGTGCGGGAATCGGGGGCGCGGGCCTCCTCCAGCCGGGGATAGACGGGAAACGCAGGCGGCGGTGCCGGGGCAAGCGAAGTTGCGGGGGGTGGCGGCAGCGCAAACAACGCCGAAGACCAAACCTCCAGCCACGCCTCCAGTCCTTCCGGTTGCGCAACCAATTCCGTGCGAAATCCCGGCCCGGCCATCGGGGCCGGCGACACCGTGCGCGTCGCCAGCGCCCACCACCCGGCATGAAGCAGAACCGCCACCGCCACTGCGGCAACGCTCAACCACCGCGACGCTTCACGAACCGGGCCTGGAGAAACAAGGGTCATGCCATTGCCTCAAGGAATCATCACCGGCGGCGGACGTTGCCGGGTGGCAATGACCACTTTGCGAACCCCCGCCTCCATCGCCGCCTCGTAAATCCCCATCACCTGCTGATGGGAAAGTGAACGGTCGGCCTCGAGAACCACTTCCAGCAGCGGATCGCGCTCCACCGCCGCCGCGAGCACGTCGCGAAGCTGACCCGGCGCCACGCGTTCATCGTCAAAGAACAACTGGCCATCGTGGACCACCGTGAGCACCTTGGCCCGGTAGGTCGCCCCCCCCCGCGCATCGGCCACCGGCAAGGATACCTCAATCCCCGGCCGCACGATGTTCGCGGAATGAACCATAAAAAAAATCAATCCGATCAACGCGACATCGATCCACGGCGCCGCCCCCAGCAACCCCCCGGAAATCCGGGCCCGCAGCCGCCAGCGCGGACGCAGGTTGGTCATCCGGAACGGCGACTCCCGGCGCTGGATCACCGGCAGCATCAACGCGTCCCCTCCCCGGGAACATGGCCATCCAGGTAAAGACTGATCTCGGCATAAGCCCGCTCCATTTCCAACAGGATCGCCTCGGCCCGGCTGACCAGAAAGTTGTAGCCCACATACGCGGGAATCGCCACGAAGATCCCCGCCGCCGTGGTCAGCAGCGCCTGCTGAAGCCCCGGACTCAAGTCGCCCGCATAAAGCACCGGCGCCTGAAGCTCGATCGCCTTCACCACATCCATCATGCCGATCACCGTCCCGAACAAACCGGCCAGCGGAGCGATCTGGGCCAGACTGAGCAAAAGGGACAAATGCCGCTCAAGCCGGGGAATCTCCGCGAGGCCCACATCTTCCATCGCCTGCCGCACGTGAACCGGATTCCGTTGGTGGGCGAGAATCGCCGCCCTGGCCATCCGGGCCACCGGCCCCGGGGTATCGTCGCACTGGCTGATCGCCTCCACCACATTCCCCTTGCCGAGAATGTTGAAGATGCCCGCAAGAAAATCGCTGGTCTTGATCTGGGCCCGGTGCAAATGAAACAGGCGCTGAAAAAAGAGGTAGGTGGCAAGCAAGCTAATCGCGGCGATCAGCCACAAGACAAGACTACCGGTTTGGGGAATGGAGGTCATACGTTCGGTTCTCCGGCGGGGTGAATAGGCATCATGGCGTAATCATCTCCTCGCGCAAGCGCTGGATGCGCAACCGGGCATCCTCGGCGGCGGGCACCCCGGAAGCAATCACCCGTTCATACAAGCTCACCGCCGCGTCAAAATCATCGGCCGAGGTCCGGGCTCCCGCCTCCTTCAGCGCCGCAGCATGGAACGCGGCCCGCACAAACCACGTCTCGGGAATGCCCTCCCCCTTTTCGCGGGCGGCCAGCCATTGGTAAACCACCTCGGTGTACGCGGAAAAGGCGTCGGCCTCCCGCCCGATCTTTTCGAGGGCACGCCCCAACTTGACCCGCGCCTGGAAACGCAGCCCCGCCGGTACGGCCGGATCGTCGGCCACCAGCCGGTAGGTGGAAATCGCCTCGTGAAAACGTTCGGGCCGGTCCGCACCCAGCGCAAATTGACAATCCCCCTTGCGAACCAGTGCCCGCGCCGCGAGCAGGCTTCCCGGCTGCCGCAGAACCACATCCTCAAACGCGAGGATCGCCCCCGCAAACTCGGCCAGATCGGTCAAAACCTCCCCTTGGGCAAACCGTGCTTCAGGAACCCGCGGGCTATCCGGATGCAACCGAACGATCTGGTTGAAATGAGCCATCGCCGCATCATGGCGACGCTGCAAGGCCGCCGCCTGACCCGCCCAGAACCACGCCTCCGCCGCCCGCGCCGTTCCCGCAAACCGGGTCGCGAGATCCGCCATCGCCGCCTCCGCCCCCGCATGGTCCCCGGTGTTGAACAAATGCTGGGCCAACCAGAACTCCACATCCCCTCGCCACACCGACTCCGGATGCTGCTCCAGAAACGCCTCGGCCAACGCCACCGCTCCCCGCGCATCCCCCTGCCGGTACAACGTCCACGCCCGCATGAACAAAGCCTGCTCCGCCCACGCTGTTCCCGCCTGCGCCTCCATCAGCCGGTCAAAATCAACCAGCGCCTCATCAAACCGGCCCAGCCGGTAATACAACACCCCCCGGCCCATCACCGCATTCGCCGCGATCCCCGACCCGGGGTGCCGCTCGATGTACTCGGAAAAAATCGAAAGCGCTCCCTCCCAATCGCCCCGCCCCTCCCGCAGTTCCGCGATACGAATCAAGGCCAACCGCGACGCCTCCTCATCCGGCCGCTCCGCCGCAAACGCGCGCAGGGCCGCCTCCGACCCCTCGATATCCCCGATCCGGTCCAGCGCCTCCGCCTTCTGCCGGAGCGCCTTCCGCTTCACCTCCCGGCTCCCCGCTTCCGTCTCCGCCCGGGCAAACGCCGCCGCCGCGAGCCGGAATTGCCGGTTCGTGAAATACGCCTCGGCATGACCCAACAAGGCCAGATCCTTCATCTCCCCCTCCGCCTGCAACGCGATCCGGTCGTAAAGCGCCGCCGCCTCCACGAACCGTCCCAGCCGGAACAGCGCCTCCGCCTTCCCCATGCTTGCCTCCAGCTCCCCCTCCGCCCGGGTAAACGTCTCCAAATAGCGCTGATAAGCATCGTGAGCCAGCGAGACCGCCCCCTGCTTCAGCAACAAATTCGCCGCCTCCAATTGCAGCGCCGCCGCCGACGGATGGTCCGGATCTTCCTGAATCGCCGCGAGCACCAGCGCGTCCGCCTCCGCCGTCTGCCCCGCCTCGATCATCCACCGCACCAGCAATGTCGTCAGCTCAAACCTCCGCGTCGAAACCGGCAGCAATCCCTTCGCCCGGGTCAAGGTTTGAATCGCCAGCCCCTCATCGCCCCCTTCCTCGTGCAACATCGCCTGAAGCAGCAACGCCTCCGCCATCACCGGGTTCGCCACCCTCGGCCCGAACGCCACCACCCCTTGCAGAAGCGCGGGCGCCTTCAAGCGACCCTCCTCCTCCCCGAAATACCGCTGGGCCAGGTACAACCTCGCCATCCCCGCCGCCCCCGAATCCGGGTACCGCTCCACCAACTCCTCCAGCTTCCGGTTCGCCTCCTCCGCCTTCCCTTGCCGGTCCAACACCCGGGCCCAATCCAGCAGCGCTTCCGGAGCCTCCGGATGATCCGGAAAACGCCGGTCCACCCGCCGGAAATCCTCCTCCGCATTCTCAAACCGGCGCAACCGCTCAAACGTCAGCCCCCGCAACCGCACCGCCGCCTCCACATACGGCTGATCCCGGTACGTGCGCTCAAAATTCCTCAACTCCCCCAGCGCCGCGTCGAAACGACCCAACTCATAAAGAGCCAGCGCGTGCCAATACACAAACGACGACTCCACCTCCGGCCGGGCCACCAGCCTCCGGTGCTCCCGCATCCACTCCACCACCAGCTCATGTTCCCCTACCGCATGCATCGCCTGCACCAGCAACAGCGCCACCTCCTCCTGCTCCTGCCGCGACTCCGCCTCCCGCAACGCCTCCTCCAAAAGAGGAATCGCCTCCCGGAAAAAACCATCCTCCATCGCCGCCAGCGCCGCCGACAGCTCCGCCCCACCAGTCGCCGCAGACACCTCCTCCCCCCGCGCCGCCGGGCTGGCCCACGCCGCCACCGCGACAGCAAGCCAAAGCCCCCGGCTCCCCCGTACCATGTTCAACATCCAACTCATTCCCGTATCATGCCTTCTTCGACTTGCGTTTTCCCGCTTTTTTCTTCACCGGAGTCAACAGCGGCGCCAGATACCGCCCCGTATGCGAATCCTCGCACCCCGCCACCTCCTCCGGACTTCCCGTCGCCACCACCCGGCCTCCTCCCGCTCCCCCCTCCGGCCCCAGGTCGATCAACGTATCCGCCATCTTAATCACATCCAGATTATGCTCAATCACCACCAGCGTATTCCCCGCGTCCCGTAGCCGTTCCAACACATGGATCAACCGGTGAACATCCGCAAAATGCAACCCCGTCGTCGGTTCGTCCAGCAGATACAGCGTCCGCCCCGTATCCTTCCGGCTCAACTCCGACGACAACTTCACCCGCTGCGCCTCCCCCCCCGACAGCGTCGTCGCCGACTGCCCCAACTGCAAATACCCCAGCCCCACCTCCGAAAGCGTTTGGAACTTACGCGCCACCTTCGGGATGTTCTTAAAAAACTCCAACCCCTCGTCGATCGTCATCCCCAACACCTCCGCGATGTTCTTCCCCTGGTACCGCACCTCCAGCGTCTCCCGGTTATAGCGCAGTCCCGCACACTGCTCGCACGTCACATACACATCCGGCAAAAAGTGCATCTCGATCCGGATAATCCCGTCCCCCTTGCACGTCTCGCACCGCCCCCCCTTCACATTAAAACTGAACCGCCCCGGCTTGTACCCCCTCACCTTCGACGCCGGAAGCTGCGCAAACAGCGTCCGGATCAAATCAAACGCCCCCGTGTACGTCGCCGGATTGCTCCGCGGCGTCCGCCCGATCGGCGACTGGTCGATCAAAATCACCTTGTCCAGATGCTCCAGCCCCCGGATCCGCTTGTGTTTCCCCGGCCGCTCCTTGCTCCCGTAAAAATGCCGGAACGTCGCCTTCCGCAGGATCTCATCCATCAACGTGCTCTTCCCGCTCCCCGACACCCCGGTAATGCACACCAGATGCCCCAGCGGAATCTCCACATCCACCCCCCGCAAGTTATTCTCCTCCGCCCCCTCGATCACCAGCTTCTTCCCCGTCGACGGCCTCCGCACCGGCGGCACCTCCACCACCAGCTCCCGCTTCATATACTTCGCAGTCAGCGACTGCGACTCCGCCAGCAGCCCCTCCACCGTACCCGCAAACATCACCTCGCCCCCGTGCCGCCCTGCCGCCGGCCCCAGATCAATCACATAATCCGCCTCCGCGATCGTCTGCTCATCATGCTCCACCACAATCACCGTATTCCCCAAATCCCGCAGCCCCTTCAGCGTCGCGATCAACCGCTCATTGTCCCGCTGATGCAGCCCGATGCTCGGCTCATCCAACACATACAACACCCCCACCAAACCCGCCCCGAGTTGCGTCGCCAGCCGGATCCGTTGCGCCTCCCCCCCCGACAACGTCCCGCTCTCCCGGTCCAGCGTCAGATACGTCAACCCCACATCCGCCAAAAACCGCAACCGTTCCCTGATCTCCTTCACCACCTCCCGGGCAATCCGCTCCTCCTGCTCGGTCAGCGGCAGCCCCGAAAAAAACACCAGCGCCTCCTCCACCGACATCCGCGTCACCTCCACCACCGACTTCCCCGCCACCGTGCACGCCAGCGACTCCGGACGCAACCGCGCCCCCCCGCACGCCGTACACGGCTGCCGCGTCATATAGTCCTTCAACTTCTCCCGCATGTACGCGCTGTCCGTCTCCTCCATCCGCCGCTGCAAATTCGGCAACACCCCCTCAAACGGCTTCCGGTACCGGTGTACCCTGCCCCCCCTCCAGAACCCCAAATCAATCGCCTCCTCCCCCGACCCATGCATCAAAATTTCCCGGAACGACGCCGGAAGCTCCTCATACGGCGTATCCAAATCGATCCCGTAATGCTCCGCCACCGCCCGTAGCAGCCCCTTGAAATACAGAATCATCCGCCGCCCCGCCCGCCGCCACGGATGAATCGCCCCCTTCGCCAGCGACAACGACTTGTCCGGCACCACCAGATCCTCGTCAAACACCATCATCGTCCCCAGCCCGTGACACGTCGGACACGCCCCGTACGGACTGTTGAACGAAAAATGCCTCGGCGTCAGCTCATCAAAACTCAACCCGCACGGAATGCACGCGCTCTTCTCCGAAAAAATCGACTCCTCCCACGCCCCCCCCTTCTCCTTCTCCACCAGCGCCAGCATCACCCCTTCCCCTTGCCGCAGCGCCGTCTCCACCGAATCCGTCAACCGCGACCTCGACTTCCCCTCCACCACCAGCCGGTCCACCACCACCTCGATCGTGTGCTTTTGCTTCTTGTTCAGCTTCGGCGTCTTCTCCAGCTCATACACCTCCCCGTCGATCCTCACCCGCACAAACCCCTGCTTCCGCAACCCGTCCAAAATCTCCTCATGCTCCCCCTTCCGCCCATCCACCTTCCGCGCCATCACCATCAACCGCGACCCCTCCGGCAGCGACAAAATCCGCTCCACGATCTGCTCCGCGCTCTGCCGCGTAATCGCCCGCCCGCATTTCGGACAATGCGCCCGCCCGATGCTCGAATACAGCAACCGGAAATAATCGTGAATCTCCGTCGTCGTCGCCACCGTCGACCTCGGGTTCGACCCTGCCGTTCGTTGCTCGATCGAAATCGCCGGCGACAACCCCTCGATATGATCCACCTCCGGCTTCTGCATCTGTTCCAGAAACTGCCGCGCATACGCCGACAGGCTTTCCACGTACTTCCGCTGCCCCTCCGCATAGATCGTATCAAACGCCAGCGACGACTTCCCCGACCCGCTCAACCCTGTAATCACCGTCAACTGATTCCGGGGAATCCGCACCGTGATATTTTTGAGGTTATGTTCCCGCGCCCCCTGAACCAGAATCCATTCCTTCGACATAAACGTGTCCACTCCGTGCTAAAAACCCAAACTCTATCACACCTCCCCCCACAATCCTATACCGCCCTGAGCAAGGCGCAACGTGCCGCGTCGAACGGGCCTTACTCTTACTCTTAATCTTAATCTTTATCCCTCCCCATACCCTCCCCCCCCCACCTCCTCCATTCTCCGTCGTTCTTCCCCATAACCTTCGTCATTGGGTCTTTCGTCATTCGCCATACCCCCGCCCGTTGGCAACAACGAGGAGCAGCTCCGGGCAGAAACAATGCTGAGGAAGCCCACTCATCGCCCAGTATGTCCATTAATCATGGACATACTGGTCATAATATGACATTTTGGTGCCATGAACTCACGATTGGACATGAGGCGCTCACCCGGTCAGGACATTCTGGACTATCAGCAGGTGGTCCTGATGCTGGGGGATTACATGAAGCCACGGGACCGGATCAGTCTTTTGTTGGAGAAGGGCGACTTGGTCCGGGTGCGCAAGGGACTTTATGTTCTGGGTGAGCAGTATCGGCGGGGTCCCGTCGTGCGGGAGCAACTCGCCAACCTCATTTACGGTCCATCTTATGTCAGCCTGGACTATGCGCTCAGTTTCCATGGCTTGATTCCCGAGCGCGTGGACGAAGTCACCTCGGTGACGACCGGAAAGTCGCGGCGCTTTGAAACGGGCTTTGGCGTTTTCACCTACCGTCCACTACTCACCGGGCGCTACCAGCCCGGCATCACCTTTGGCGGCGCCGAACCCGGCCGGTTTCTTATCGCCTCGCCGGAAAAGGCCCTGGTCGACAAGGTCTGGTGCGACAAACGATTCAAGCCCGCCCGCCTCACCGACTTTACAGACTATCTAGTTGAAGACCTTCGGTTGGACCCCGCGCGGGTCGCGTCCCTGGATCAGACCTTGCTTGAACGCATTGCCTCCGCCTATGCCTCCAAGAGAATCACCATGCTGGTCCGATCCATTCACCGTTTCTCCAGGAGTTCGGCATGAACAACGCCATCCGCCAAATGCTGGATGCCTACACCTGCCAGGCGCGGGACGATTACACCAACGCCCTCCGCGAAATCCTGCAACAACTCGCATTGCTCGGATTGTGGCGCAGCAAGTTCTTTGAACATGCCGCCTTTTACGGCGGCCCGGCCTTGCGCATCCTCCATGGCTTGGATCGATATTCCGAGGACCTCGACTTTTCCTTGCTCAAGCCAAATCCCGCCTTTGTGCTCCAACCCTATGGAAACGCCTTGTGCCGGGAATTGGCCAGCTTCGGGTTCGACGTTGCGTTCGAATCCCGCTCCAAGAAAGTGAATACCCCCATTGAATCGGCCTTTCTAAAGGCCAATACCTTGAGTCAATTGATCGTCATCAAGGCTGGCGCTTCCGTGCTCGAAGGTCAGCATGCCCGCGAAGTCCTCTCCATCAAGCTAGAGGTGGACACCGATCCGCCCGCTGGCTTCCAGACGGTCAGCCGACCCGTGCTCTTGCCCATACCCTTTTCGGTCAGCGCCTATTCGCTTCCGGATCTTTTCGCCGGCAAAATGCACGCGATTCTTTGCCGCAGGTGGAAAAATCGGGTCAAGGGACGGGACTGGTACGACCTCGTGTGGTATCTCGCCCGTCATCCCCAGCTCCGCCTCCACCATCTCGAACAACGAATGAGGCAATCGGGCGATTGGACCGGACCCGCGCCCTTGGATCAATCAACCCTGATCACCAAACTCACCCATACGATTCAATCGCTCGATGTCGAACAAGCCCGCCGGGAGGTGTCCCGGTTTGTTCGGGACCAGGCATCACTGGACGTTTGGTCCACCGATTTCTTCCTACAGATCATCGATCGAATCCAGACCGTATAATCCCGCCGACCGGCATTTGTCTGATCTGCAGCTTGGCCTTTTGATCTGCGATCGCGTATCTTTTGGAAAAGGAAGCTGAAAAACGTAACCCACCTAATCGTTTACACCTAGTCGACACCACCTCCTCGAACCTCGTCGATTACGATGAGGAGGGGGAGAGGATTGGCCCACAGATGGACACGAATCTCCACGGATCAGGAGAATCGTGATTCATACCAAGTACGAATACTTTTCGGTCTGGAGGTGGCGTTTACATGTGCAATCGGCCCACACTTAACCGCCACTCGTACCCGGATACACTTCACCGACCCGCTTCCAACGCCTCTCCCGGCCAGGCTGAACCGGGAACGAAGAGATCTGCGTGCAGGAGGAAAGACATTTTAACCACAGATAACGCAGAGAACACAGAGAGACGAAGGGTAGCCGCGTTGGTCACAACGCGGCCCCGGCCCGCCCCGGCCAAGTTGCGGGGGGTGAAGAATGGACGGAAGTTTTTCGTTTAAGGGTATCCGATGAAGTGTGGCGTTTACGTGTGCATTCTGACCACCCTTAATCGCCACTCTTACCCGGATACACTTCACCGACCCGCTTCCAACGACCCGCCAAGCCAGGTTGAATCGGGGTCGAAGAGATCTGCATCCAGAAGGAAAGACATTTTAACCACAGATAACGCAAGGAACACAGAGACCCGAAGAGTAGCCGCGTTGGTCACAACGCGGCCCAACTTGCGGGCGCTTACGTGTGCATGGGATAAACAGGACGAAGGGCCCGGCAATGGGATGGACAACGGATGGAGGTTGGGCGAAAATCACGACCATGACCTGCAGGCACAGACTCACCGTCGCCAACCCGGGGAATGGCTTATGACCTCGCCGTTCTTTCCCATCGACGCATCACGCATGGTGCATCAGGCCAGGGGCTGCCTCGCCTTTTACGACGCCTACCCGGTGTCGCCCGGCCATACCCTCGTGATTCCCGAAGAGGTTGTGGTCTCCATCTTTGATCTGTCCGAAGGGCGACAGGCCGAGCTGTGGACGGTAGTCGCCGAGGTGCGTGAGATCCTCCTCCAGCGCCATCATCCCCAAAGCTTCAACATCGGACTCAACGACGGCCCCGCCGCCGGCCAAACCATCCCCCACGCCCACATCCACATCATCCCCCGCTACCAGGGAGATCAAACCGACCCCCGCGGCGGCGTCCGCCGGATCTTTCCGGATAAGGCGCGGTATTGGAAAGAGTCGCCATGATGACCCCGTTCGGCACAACATGCGCCTACAGTATTGCACCCAAGCACGACTTGATTGTTCGCTTCATCCACTTGCTTAAACAAAGCCCATCTTCGTCATGAAACCCGGGTCCATATCGAGATGCCACTGAACGTCCGTCAATATCTTCTGGACGATACGCTGCCCATGTGGGTCTGCGGTCTCCACGGTCTGGTCCTCAGCAAATGGAGATCCATCAATACAGACAAATAGTCGCGCCCTCTCTCGTAGCACTTGGATTACAATGGGGTTCTTTGACAACGGGGTGTTGTACCTGAAAACACTCGTATTGCTCAAAACGTCTTTGAATTGCTGGGTAGCCAAAAAGAATAACTCCATGACTTCGTAGGCGCTGTGAATATCCTCCGCGCTTGGTGTTTCGTACTGATGCTCAGCAAGGTTTCGCACGTGAGCAACATGGAACATCAGCGTGCGAGGTATCGCGACTCTAGGAAAGAGGCTCTTTGCCACCTTAATTTTCTTGCTGAGACTCATTTGTTGACCTTTCGCAATCCAGAAATGCTCAGGATATCGCCCCACGTAGAAAAGCAATTCCGCTAGACGGCAGTCCACGGCTCGCACGACCTCGCTGATCATGACGTGTCCCGAAATGCTAGAGAGGCCAATGTTTGCGTACATCTGCCGGACACTTTGTCTAAAGTCGAGTGCACTCTGAATTGCTGGCCATCCTGGTTGCTGGAGGTCGGCGACAACGGGAATCCTCTCCCGAACTTCCTCGCCTGCATCATTCCACGTGATGACTTCGTTACCGCCGACGCGATAATGTGCATCGCTTTGCGCAACAAAAGATCCACGACTCAAGACTGCTTCAATCAGGGCCTTCAGTTATCACCTCTTTTTGTTTAACGACAAGCCTCTGGGGCGCCCGGCTACGGGCGTCCACAGGAGGCGCATGTTAGCAACCTTTATTCATTAAGATAGTTAAATAGATTCTTGGCCTGTACTTGCCATAAAAGACCATAATTCTTGTTAGCTGAGTATGTTGTTCGAAAGTTATGAATCGCGTTGTCCAGCGCCTCATGTGCTTTGTCGTTCTCGCCTGCACTGAGGTGCTTCTCCACGCGTGCCGCCAAGAAAGCTTGCGAAACAAATACAATGTCATTCTCGTGAGGAACATTCGTTGCATAAACCGCGATGCCGGCCAGGGTATCGCGAAGGTCGGCCTGTGTCATGTGAAGCAATATTTCGGCATAGCCCAGTTGCAGCTCGGCTGGGGTGGAGTAGATCATTCTTTTCAGCTTTTGGTCATGTTGCCATTTGAAGACGTTGGCTCCGGCTATAATGCCTAGTGCAAATGATACGATTAACAGTATGGCTTTCATGTCCTTTATTTGCTAACAGTTTTATTGGATTACAAGACTTCGCTTATAACGAAAGGGGTCATTTTATTATGATTACCGGTCCGATTGCCTTTCCATGCTCATGCCTTCCTTTTGGAATTGGTGACTTCACGTTTATCGACGAAACCCGTCCTGTGAGGGCGAAAATAGGGTTGTAGGCGGCGCGAGGCAAGCAGAAGCATCCTATAATTTGCGATTATGGCGACCACGGCGGCTTTGGCCATCCGCCGCACAACACAGTGTTTGTCGCACTGGTGAGCTTGCCAGCCTTGGCTATGGCGGTGACAAGCCGGGGCGGAAGGAGCGTCTCAAGGCGAGACATCTACCCTTGAGTTGTTGGCGAAACCGGTCGGCGAATCTTAGGGCGGCTTTGCTAATCGAGGGGAAGATGGGGACAACAAACTACCTCGCCCCTTTTCTCCATCAATCTTTGCCAAGAGTGAAATGCCCGCGTCGTTTCGTGCCCTGTAAAAACGAGCAGGATGTTTGTGTCGATGAATAACAGAGGAGGTTTCGCTTTTGTTTTGCGCTTCTTCTACACGTTGGCAGCGGCTGGCGCTGGAACCGTCACAGGTATCGAAGCCGTTGGCGGCGCGGGCGCGGGCGGCTTCGGGGCCTCGTTGAGTGCTCCTGGTGGTGTGTTCATTGTATTTGCGCGTTTATAAATCTATTCCGCTTGTAGCAGCCCCCGCAACGTCGCGAGCGCATTCGCCACGATCTTCCCTTGGTCGTCGATGCTTTGAATAACTTCCTCCGGCGTGCGGGTATCGATCTTCACGATGGCGTTTGGATTTACCGCTTTCAGGTCGAAGACGGCGGCGTCGATGGCGGAGGCTTTGGCTTCGGATTCTCTGGCGGCCTTCTCCTGTTCGCCGATTTTCGTTTGAAGCTCTTCGATCTTCTTGTCCTTCGGATTGGCAGCTTTGAGGGCTTTCAGCTTCTCCTTCAGGGAAACCACTTCCGCTTTCAGTCGTGCCGCCTCCTCGATGTGCGGCTTCATGTCTTCTCGGGCCTGCTTTCGCCGAGCGGCGAAGTCCACGGTCCAGGAGTAACGGCTTTCAGCGGCGGGGCTGCCGCGTGCGGGGAGCAGGCGGGCATAGCTGGGGAACTCGCCCGTGCTGTTTTCGTCTTCGGCCCATGCCTCGGTGTGCGCGGCGGGCAGATCGGCGTCATCAAGGACTTCACCGTTTTTTCCAAAGCCGAAATGTGCCAGTGTCATCGGCGACTTCTTGCCCACCTTCACATGCGTGAGGTCGTAATACCAAATCTTGGTTGTCTTCTTCCCCTTGGTGAAGAACAGCAGGTTCGTCTTCACCGCCGCGCCTGCACCGGAGAAGCAACCGCCGGGAAGGCTGATGATGGCCCACAGGTCGCATTCATCCACCAGCTTGCGTTTGGTCTCGATGAAGGCGTCTTCGTCTTTGCGGAATAGGAAACCGTCATCGAGCACGATGGCACAGCGGCCACCGGGTGCAAGTTCGCCGAGGATGTTCTGCACGAAGAGCACCTGCGTGCTGCCGGTGGCGTAGGCGTAGTTCTTCTGCGCGTCCTTGCCCTCCTTGCCGCCGAAGGGTGGGTTGGTCAGGATCATGTCGAAGAACTTTGGGGCTTTGTCGAACAGCGCGGAGTAGGTGGCCCGCTTGGTCAAAGTATTGCCGTGCCAGAGATTCGGCTGGTCGATGCCGTGAAGCACGAGATTGGCGAGTGCGATGGGGAAAACCAGGTTCTCCTTCTCGCGGCCAAAAAAGGTGTCGTGCTTCAGCGTGTCGATTTCTGTGGCAGCGGGCGACTTGCCCATGTTGCGCGCGATGTGCTCGTAAGCCACGGCGAGGAAGCCTCCTGTGCCGCAACACGGATCATAGATTGTGTCGCCCAGCTTCGGCTGGATCGTATGCACCATGGCGCGGATGACCTCGCGAGGGGTGAAAAACTGACCGCCGTCGGAGTTCTTCTCGCCCATCTTCAGCAGTAGGTCTTCGTATACTTGGGAGAGCGTGAAGAAGTGCGTGTCGTCCACATGGTCGATGCTGATCTCATCCACCTTGTCGAGGATATCGCGCAGGTTCGTCTCGCTATCCACGCGCACGCGCTCCACGGCGGTCATTATGCGGCCAATCACGCGTTGCTTCCGGCTGGCGGTCGGGTTCGGCAGCTTGGTCTTGGGGTCAAAATCCAGTGAGTGTAGATGCGGCAGCAGCTCGGTGTTGATAAAGTCAAAGAGCTTCCCGTCGCCTTTGGAAAAGAGCTCCTGCCGCTTCCAGCCGTAGGGCTTGCCCTCGTCCGTCTTCGGGTGCGTTAGTTCATCGTTGAACGGCGCGGCCCAATCCTGCCAGCGGAAGGGGCTGGCCAGCGCGGGCGTAAACGTCCCGCCCACCGCCTCGGCGGCTTCGCGGTCGCGCTTCTCCTGTGCATCGAGGATGCGGAGAAAGAGAATCCACGTCAGCTCCGGCACGTATTGCAGAGCGCTCGCGCAATTCGAGCGCCGCATGATGTCGCAGATCGATTTGACGAAGGACGACAGCGAACGCGTTCCCGCAATGGTCTTTGGGGCTTTCTGCTTTGATTTTTTTCTGGCGGCTGGCATGGGGCTAGGATTCAAAGATTTGGGCGAGGAGCTTCTGCGGCAGCAGCTCAAGCTCGGCGATTTGTTTTTGGATGGCGGCACGCAGCGGCTTGATTTGCGCGAGCGCCTTGGATGCCTTCACCTGCGTATCGTAGTCGGGTAATTCAATCTCCCCTTCGGCAAGGCGGCTGAAAAGCATACGTTCCCGCACGGCTCCACGGGCAAGAGACTGGATGCAGCGCTCACCCAACGGTGATCGGAGCCAGTAGTAGAACCAACGCGAGTCCACCACACCAGGCTTGCCCTTCAATACAACGTAGTCTGGGCTGGTGATGCCCGGTTCATCGGCCTCGTCTACAAATGCGATGGAGCCGATGAGGATACGCATCGGGTTGTAGAAGACCGTGCCGGCATCTACTGGCTTGTAACGCTCCGGATTCTTGCCGGGGCGTTCTTTGGCTGGAGCCAATCCGGAGCGTGTCGCGCCCAACACCGAGAGATCTTTCCAGGTGTCGCCAATACCGTGTTTAACCTCATCGAGGACATTTCCAATTGAGTGTGCCTTCGCCTTTGCGCGGCGAAGGCTGTCGAAGACTATGGAACCAACCAGCTTGTCCACTTCTTCCGTTTGAAGTCGGACGCTGGTCGCAGCACGATTCAAGGACTCGTTCATCTTCGCCCAGCTCGCGGCAAGTTCCTTTTGGGCTTCAATTGGCGGAGGCACCAATTTTAGTTGCTTAAGTTTTCCCGTGGGAACGCGTGCCCTTGTAGCTCCTTGCGCTTCCAGAGCAATCAAGGCTCTCGTTGAAGGTGAGTTCAGAAACAACGCCAACCAATCGGGGTGAAGCTCATTCGGATCCGGCCGTATGATGCAAACATCTACAGCGGCGATAGCGGGCTGTGAAAGATTGGGGAAAACGCAGGTTCGGCCAAGCGGGTCTGGCAAACGAGCTACCAATACATCGCCGGGAACAAGCAAAGTGCAGCGGAGCCTTTCAACCGTTTGGGCATTCACATATTTCCGTGATTTATTCAGGAACTGCCCGTCACCTACGTCAGCCAGCTGGATAAGTCGGACGTTTCCAGAAGGGTCTTGGTCGCGTGATTCGATCCAATCCCCATCGGTAATGATGCCGCCATCTCCGATCGCTTTAATTAAGGTTGTCTCTTTGTTGGTCATGCGGCGAACAATCTTGTCTTTGCTTCCTTCATCACCGCGACAGGCGAGCCGATTTTCCGAAGTGCATCGAATCCGCCAGCGTCTTTGATGTCTGGGACATGCCAAAGTGCGGTTGTCTCCAGCGCCTCGGTGCCGCCAAGTTCAAACTGGTTGCCTAGACCTTTCAGCACGATGGCGGCCTTGGGGTCGATGGACTCGAACCAAGATTGATTGTCCGCTAGGTAAACAGTCTTCCGCTCCGGGCGCTTGAGGGCGCGGGCGTGGTAGCCATGATGGGCGAAGAGATCGTAGATGTCGTAGTCGGTCATCTGGTCGATCTCGCGGATGAGTTCGGGGCTGAAGTTGTCGCCCAGCAGGTGGTCGATGAGCTTGCGGCGCTTTTGGGATTCGATCCAGACCTGACGGAACTCGTCGAGGTTGTGCGCCTCGCGCAGGACGCGCTGGATCATATCGCGCCGGTATTCATCCACAGGAATGGGCACGTCCCGCCCATCGCGACGGCTGAGGATGAAGCGGCCCTGCGGCGTGATGAGCGTCTTGCCCGGGATCTCAGGCACGGGCGGTGTTTCGGGCCCGGGACCGGGCCCGGGAGGTTCCGGGCCTTCGCCGCCTCCACCTCCGCCGCCACCGGGACGTGGCGGATTGGTGATGAAGTCGGTGCCGAAAAGATCGGTGACGCCGGTATAGTCGTAGAGCCAGAACTTGTATTTCTGCGTCTCCTCATGGATGCGGGTTCCGCGCCCGACCATCTGGTAGAACTTGATGGCGGATTTAAGGTAACGGAAGAAGACGACGGCATTCAGTCGCTCGATGTCCACGCCCGCTTCCAGCAAGTCCACGGTGCAGGCGATGAAGGCACGCTCGCCGGAGCCGCGCATGGGCTCGATCATGTCCGCGCCGTTGTTCACGCCGCCCATGCACTTGAAGGCGTAGTGGTCCTTCGGCTCATGGCCTCCCTCACGGCACCATTTCGCATAGAGGTTGTTCATCTGCATGGCGACGCGGTCGGCGTGAATCTCGCGGGTGCAGAAGATGATGACTTTTTGCTCCGGGCCGCCGTTTTCGCAGAGCAGCTTGAACAGGTCGGCGCACATGGCCGGGGTGCGCATGTCGATGAACAGTTCGTCGTCGAAGTCCTTGCCGGTGTATTCGTCCTTGCTGAGTTCTTCCTCGGTGATGGGTTTGCCGGTCTTGATGTTGGTGGGCTTGGCGGCGAGGACTTCCGCCTTGGTGAACACTTTGGCGTCGATGGTGGCCTTGCGCTTGATGATCTCGCAGGCGGCAAGGTAGCCGTCCTCCTGCGCCTCGATCAGCGTGTATTCATAGACGGGCTCGCCGAAGTATTTGTGGTTGTTGGCGGTGATCTCGGCGTCTTCTGCGGTCTTGTCCGCTCGCTCATGGAGTTGGCGCGGCGTGGCGGTGAGGCCGATGTGGATGGCGTTGGGATTGCGCTTGAGGACTTCCGACCACTTGCCCCAAGCGGAACGGTGGCACTCGTCGATGATGATGACGCTGAAGGCATCCTCGGCGTAATGCTTGGAAAGGAAGCTGGCGAAGTCGTCCTTTTCGTCGTCGAGGCCGAGCGTTTGGTAGGTGGCGATGTGGATGCGGGCGTTCTTGGCGGCGTTCTCACCGTTCTTGGTTTCGACGATTCGGGCGTTGTCGCCGAAGACGGCTTTCAGTTTCGTGTAGGCTTGCTCACGCAGTTCGTCGCGGTCGCAGAGGAACATCGCGGGCTTTGGCAGGCGCTCGGCTTCGTGTAATCTCCAGAGAAGGTTTGCGGCGATGATAGTTTTGCCCGAACCGGTAGCGAGAGAGAGCAGGATGCGGGGCGCTTCGCCTTTGGCATCGGATTGCAGGACTTTCTCGAAGGCAGCCCGGATTGCCGCATCTTGGTAGTAGCGCGGCTCGGGATAGGCTGAGCTGTCCGGCTGGAACAGCAGAGAGGCCGAAGGAGCCTCCAAATTGATTCCCGTGTGGCGATGGTAGCAGTCGGTGAGTCGCTTGTGATCGGGGAAGTCGGCGAAGGGGAACGGGCCTGTCTGCTCGCCCGTGAACTTGTTGAACTTCGCGTAGCGATGGCCGTTGGTGGAGAAAATGTATTTCGCGTCGAAGCGGTCGCAGTCCGAGTAGCCTTTGGCCTGCTGCATTCCTTTCAATGGGTCTTCGTCCTCCTTCTTTGCCTCAAGAATTGCGACCGGGAGCGGTGCCGGTCCGGCAGGCGTTTCGACGCAAAGGAGGTAGTCAGTGCGCCCGGCACCCGCACGACGGCGGCCTTTGAAACCGATGGGCTCCACCGGAGCTTTGGTTTCGAGCTTGATGTAGGGCATGCGATAACCCTTTTCCCGAAGAAGAGGGTCAATCAGCTCGTAGCGTGTTTCGGCTTCGTTGAATGGCATGATGGGAGTCGTTTAGTTAAAGGCTGAGATTTTCCCCGTCATGCCTTGCGGCGCTAGGTGGTGGATAAAGTGCTGCATCCAAGCGAAGTTGGCGTTGCCCTGGAGGTGGGCCCAGCGAGATTCCTTCGGCACCCAGAAGACATTGGCGGCGAGGTATTCGTCCTTGTCCTCGGGATTGGCCCCGGCGAACTCGCCTATTTTTGCGGTCGAACCGACGACAAGCTTGGCGTGGTGTTCGTCAAAGCTGTCGGAAATGTATTTGAGGAAGATGAGGCCGAGGCCGACGTGATTGTACTCCGCCGCGTCCATGTTGTTGCGGAGCTTGTCGGCGGCGAGCCAGAGCTTCGCCTTAAAGCCGATATTCGCCGACGAGTCCCGATTCGTTTTTGAGTTCTTCCTGACCGCCATCTTAATAATGCCTCCTCAGCAAGGGGCCAAAGTGTATAAAATGACACGGCTAAGGGAAAGGGTAAACGGGATTGCGGAGACAGAGCAAAAAGCCAAATCCAACACGTCGTTCTGCACGTCGCCCCCCCCCTTCCCTCCCCTTTCCTTCCTGAACAGCCTCTTTCTCCTGGTCCGGGGACGAAGAGATTTGCGTGTAGAAGTACGTGTAGGAGGGGAACGATTTGACCACAGAGAGCGCAGAGGACACAGAGATCCGACGGGTAGCCGCGTTGGTCACAACGCGGTCCCGGCCCGGACTCCTCCAAGTTGCGGGGGGGTGAAGCGGAAGGGAGGACGCAAGTTTTTCGTTTAAGGGTATCCGGGTAAGGGTGGCGAAATGAACAGGGACAGACAAGTTGTGGCCGGTGAATGAGTCGGGGAAAAACAAACGGTGGTCGTTGTAACCCGTTGTATTTCAGCGATTGGAAAGCGTGGGGAAATAGGTGTCCAAGGATTGGAAATCATCCAGCACGGCGGGTTCGTACCTGGTAAGCGCATCATAAAACCCGGTCGGAGTATTCATCCGTCTTCATCCCAAGGGTGCGAGGCTCCAATTGTGCCAAAAGGACGTGAATCGCGCCATGAAGGGGACAGAGAAGTGGTTACGACTACGGAAGGCGCGGATGAACGCGGAAAGATGGGCGATGGGGATTCGTGCTTGGTGCTTAGTCCTTTGCGCCTCGTTGGGAGTGGGGGCAGCGATGGACGATGGGCGATAGGCGCATCTTTACTGGCGTTTGCCGGTGAAGGGATTACTACTCCGGTGATGCGGCAAGCGAGGCGCGTTTTTCGGTATTTGCGGTGGGCCTCACGTGCTGAATCTTTTTGTAGCTTTGATCAAAGCGGATCATGAAATTGAGCAAGACTTCGCCGCAGAATTCATTGATTTTTTCAACCGCTTCGTCATCGCCGTCGTAGCTGCGGGCGATCTCCGCCAGTTGTTCCAGATTTTGGTGAATGGCATAGACCAACTGCTTGGTTCGGTCCTCGATGGTGGCATCCAGATCATGGAAGAGAAGGCTGACGGAGGTTTTGGTGGCCTGGAGATATTTCAGGATATCCATCCAGCCCAGGTCGTCGTCATACCCGCTTTCCATGCGTGAAACCTTACTGGGATCGCACCCCATGCCCTTGGCCACCTGGGCTTGGGTCAAGCCTTTGGCCATACGGTATTGGGTGAGCAGGCGCACCATGCTGCTTCGCTCGATCAGGTCATGGATCCCCTGCTCGACGGCGGGATCGTCGGCGAGGTCAGCCGCCAGTTTGGCCAGATTCTTGCGGTTTGTTTTCATCGGTCGCTCCTTCGGCAGCTCTTTCTCGTTCAATTCGTTCGACTAAATCTTTTGCGTTCTTTATATCCTCCTGCTGGGAATCTTTGTCCCCCATGCTGAGCAGGTAAATGGTCGCTTCCGTTTCTAAACAATAAATATACAGGCGCGTTTCTTGAGCATGCGGCACGCCTGTTTGGCCGATCCGAAAAACACCGCCACCCTCGGTCCTCAAGTAGTTGAACTGGAATGACAACCACTTGAATCCGTTGTCCAAATATTCCAATACGCGATCAAGGTTTTCGAAGCAGGACTCATACTCTCGAGGATGCTTTTTGCCACAGCGCTTAAATGAAGAGCGGATTGCGTAATCATCACAGACTTTCCACTTATTGTGTTTTCCCTGCATGCTTATGCCGCTTTCGTGCAACATCTGCATGACAAGGTATCTCTTCATGTTGAAATGTCAATACGCAACGTGGTGACCTTATCCAAAAACTTGGGGACAGAGAATCTGTGGAGTACGTGTAACCGGATGAAACCAGACCCGAAGGCCATCAAGAGGGGTCCAGCCAAGCGCTTGCCGGGCGGGACAGGAAGTCTGCAACATCTATCCCTTGCGCGCCGACGAGCAAAGGGCGGGCGGACGGATAATGGTGCCGAAACGCGTCCATGCCGGGCAAGCAGGTGGGGCGCGCCGTGCTCTTGACCTCCACCGCTGATACCGTGCGCCCGGATACCAACACAAAATCCACTTCACGGTTACGCTCCAACCAGTGAAATCCGGGGACAGAGAATCTGTTGAGAAATCGTAACGTGATGGATTTCCGGGGTCAGGCAATGTGCTGAGTCGGCGTAACCGGACATCATGCAAGAAGTTGCGGGGGGTGAAGGGAACCCGGCATCGTCAGGAAAATGCGCCGGGGCAAGCGGCAGGACGAGGGATGAACTACGGGATTTTAACGCAAAGGCATGGCCTTTATGATTGACTTTTCGGAGTCATGGTCCGAATAGTCGAGCATGAAACCAGAGCAACACATCACGCGAAAGCGGTACCTTGAGGCGCTCCGAAACGCCTTGGTGCGATCGCCGGTGGTGGCACTTCTCGGCCCGCGCCAATGCGGCAAGACCACGATGGCCAGGGATCTTGCCGCCACGGTCCCCACCACCTATTTCGATCTGGAATCCCCGGCCGACCTTCAGCGTCTTCAAAATCCGGAGTTCGTTTTGGGGGGAATTGAGCACTTGGTGGTCATCGATGAAATCCAGGCCCGTCCAGACTTGTTTGCTGTCCTTCGCGTCCTCGCCGACCGGCCGGGGCATCCTGCGCGTTTTCTTATTTTGGGCAGCGCATCCCCGACCTTGATGAAAGGCGCCTCGGAGTCTCTGGCTGGCCGGGTCGAATTCATCGACTTGCACGGGTTTGATCTATTCGAGACCGGTCCTGAGCAGTGGGAAAAGCTCTGGATTCGGGGCGGCTTCCCCCGGTCCCTGCTTGCCCGGAGCGAAACGGATAGCGTGGCGTGGCGGGAAGGTCTCATCCGCACCTACCTTCAACGAGATTTGCCGGAACTGGGGCTTCGCATTCCCGCTCCTGCCATGCGCCGCTTTTGGACCATGCTCGCCCATTACCACGGGAAAACCTGGAATGCCTCCGAGTTGTCCCGGGCTCTGGGACTCAGCGACAAAACCGTGCGCGGGTATCTTGATATCCTCACCGAAACCTTCATGGTGCGCCAACTGCAGCCGTGGCATGTCAATGTGGGTAAGCGACAGGTCAAGGCTCCGAAGATTTACCTGCGCGACACCGGACTCTTGCACGCTCTGTTGCGCCTGCCTCACCGGGATGCGGTCATGGGGCACCCCATCGCCGGCTTTTCCTGGGAGGGTTTTGCCCTGGAGCAGGTCATCCGTGCCCTGAACGTTGTGGACCCCTATTTCTGGGCAACCTACGGAGGCGCTGAACTGGACCTGCTTTTTTTGCATGAGGGGCGTTGGCATGGGATCGAGTGCAAATTTTCCGACGCCCCCCGCATCACCCGCTCCATGCGCGTAGCGATGGCCGATTTGAACCTCCATCGTCTGTGGATTGTCGCCCCCGTTTCCACCGCCTACCCTTTGGAGGAAGGAATTGAGGTCCGCCCGGTAACCGAATGGACACCGGATATCCTGTAACGTTCGGGGAAGACTCCAGGGAACAAGTTGCGGAGGGAATTTCTGGGGACAGACACCGCACAGCTTCTGATTGCGCTTGTGGGTTCGTGAAAACGTGATACTGTGATCATGTGAAAAACATTACCATTGCCCTGGATGACCAAACCTACCGCAAGGCCCGCATCGTGGCCGCCCAGCGGGACGCCTCGGTTTCGGCCCTCGTGAAAAAATACCTGCTTTCCCTCACCGAGGAATCGCCGCCCCCCCGCGATCTTAAGCAAGAACAGGAAACCCTGCTGGATGCCATTTGGCAAAAACATCCCGGTTTCACCGCAGCCGAAAATCAGGCCCGCGAGGCCCTCCATGAGCGGTCATGACCTTTGTTGACACCAACGTTCTGCTCTATGCCGTCTGCCCCGGCGAATCGGATCGCGCAAAAGCGGAAAAAGCCCGGTCGATTCTCCGGCGCGATGACCTTACCCTTTCGGTGCAAGTCCTCCAGGAGTTTTATGTGCAGGCCACCCGCGCCACCCGGACCCAGCCGCTGACCCACGACGAAGCCGTCGCCCTGATCAACCTCTGGTTGCGGTTTACCATCGTGCCCAACTCCGTCCCCCTGTTGCAAAACGCCCTCCGCTTAAAGGCCCGCTACCAGATCGGCTATTGGGACGCCGCCATTCTCGCCGCCGCCATCGGCGCGGGCTGCGCGGAATTGCTCTCCGAAGATTTGAACCCCGGCCAGATCTACGAAACCGTCACCGTCATCAATCCTTTTGCCTGACCAGAACGCGCCCCAAACACCCCATGAGGATTTCCGGGGACAAGGAGATTTGCGTGTAAAAGTAGTGCAGGAGGGAGGGGAAGATTTTTAACCACAGAGTGCGCAGAGGACGCAGAGATCCGACGGGTAGCCGCGTTGGGGACAACGCGGTCCCGGCCCGGACTCCTCCAAATTGCGGGGGGAGGGGGCGAATTAGACGATGGACGATGGGCAAATGGACCAAGGCCGGATGTGCCGGGTTGATTAAACTGCCGTATGACATGGAAAAAAGTAGGTGTCGACAAGTCTACGTGGCTCGCCGCTCCGGGCGTAGGGCTAGCCTTTACCCAGTTGCCCGAGTGATGCCACGAACTCTCCGATGACCTGTAAGTCAGCGGCCTCATCCGCCTTCAAGACAATGTCGGTATAGCCTGAGGCGTTGGTGTCAGGCTTCAGCGCGATCCGCAATCCCTCCCTTCCCCTCCCCGCCTACTCGGCGGGCGGGGCTTCGACGGGATGGGCGACCCAGGGGACGGCCCGGTGCATCTGGCTCTCGATCCATTCGCGGGACCGGTAGTCGGCGAGGGTGAGGCCGATCATCACCACCATCCACACGATGGAGGATCCGGCGATCAGCCACAGGATGCGGGCGGAATACTTGAGATGCATGAAGATGACGAGCACGAGCAGGGCCTTGGCGGTGGCGATGGACATGGCGACAAGGTCGTTGAGCAGGCCGTGGCCGAAGTCGAGGAACGCGACGTACACGGTGAGGAAGGTCAGCACCATGAGGGAGAAGAACACCGCGAGGTAGGTTTTTACGGGTACGATGGGATGGTCCATTAGTGTCTCCCGATCAGGTAGAGCAAGGGGAAGAGGAAGATCCACACGATATCGACGAAGTGCCAGTACAGGCCGGTGACTTCCACCGGGTTGTAGTAGTGCTCATGGTAGGTTCCCTGCCGGGCTTTGACGTAGAGCCAGGCGAGGATCCCGATGCCGATGATCATGTGGATGGCATGCATGCCGGTCATGGTGAAGTAGAAGGAGAAGAAGAGCTGGACTCCGTTGGAGAAGGGACTGTCGAGAAAGAAGTTGGCGCCGGGAATAAGAACGTAGGCCGCGTCTTCGCCGGGGAAGAATTTTGCGCTGTATTCGACCGCCTTGATGCCAAGGAAGGCGGTGCCGAGCACGATGGTGGCGAGCAGGTAGTTGGCGCAGGCTTTGGGCCGGTTGATCTGGGCGCTGCGCACGGCGAGGGCCATGGTCAGGCTGCTGACGATGAGGACCACGGTGTTGACGGTTCCGAGCACGATGTCGAGCTTGCCGCTGCCGAGGTGCCAGGCTTCGGGGTACATGCCGCGGTACACGATGTAGCCGAGGAAGAGTCCGCCGAAGAACATGACTTCGGTGATGAGGAACAACCAAATCCCGAGGGTGGCGGACTGCTTCTGTTGCTCAAGATCCTCGAAGTGATGGGCGAGGTAGGGAGGATGGGAATCAGCCATGGGAGGCCTCCGGGGAGTCGTTGGCGGGAGGGGCGGTCACCGATGGGGCTTCGTAAGGATACACCGGCTGGCGGACCACCGGAGTCTGGTGGAAGTTATGGGTGGGCGGAGGCGAGGAGGTTTCCCACTCGAGCCCCCGGGCATCCCACGGGTTGCTTCCCGCTTTCTGTCCGAACTTGAGGGACCACAGGAGGTAGATCGCCATGATGGTGTAGCCGAACCCAAGCACCATCGCTCCCGAGGTGGAGAAGATATGGAGGAGTTGGAATTCCTCGGGGTAGACATGGTAGCGGCGGGGCATCCCGTGGACCCCGAGCTGGAATTGAGGGAAGAAGGTGAGGTTGAACCCGACGAAGATCACGATGGCGGTGAACACGGCGATGGCTTCGGGATACTTGCGGCCGGTCATCTTGGGCCACCAGAAGTGAAGTCCGGCAAGGAAGCCCATGACACCTCCCCCGACCATGACGTAATGGAAGTGGGCGACCACGAAGTAGGTGTCGTGGAAGTGGATGTCGGTGCCGAGGGTGCTAAGGAACAAGCCGGTGAGCCCGCCGATCACAAACAGTCCGAGGAAGCCGAAGGCATAAAGCATGGGGGAGGCGAGGGACACCGATCCCTTGTAAAGGGTCATGATCCAGTTGAGCATCTTCAACGCGGTGGGCACGGCGACGAAAAAGGTGAGGAAGGAGAAGGTGAGGGAGGCGAAGGTGGACTGGCTGCTCACGAACATGTGATGGCCCCACACGAAGAACCCGATCACCGCGATGGCGAGGCTGGAGAAGGCGATGACTTTGTAGCCGTAGAGCCGCCGTTTGCTGAAGCAACTGATGACTTCGCTGACCACTCCCATCGCAGGCAGGATCATGATGTACACGGCGGGATGGGAATAGAACCAGAACAAGTGCTGGAACAGCACGGGGTCGCCGCCGAGGGCGGGATCGAAGATCCCGAAACCGAAGGCCCGCTCGACGAAGATCATCACGAGGGTAATCGCGACCACCGGCGTGCCGAGGAGGATGACCAGCGCGGTCGCGTACATCGCCCACACGAAGAGGGGCAGCCGGAACCAGGTCAGGCCGGGCGCCCGCATCTTGTGGATGGTCACAATGAAGTTGAGGGCGGTCATAATCGAGGAGAACCCGGCGATGAACGCGCCGCTGACCGCGAGGATGACATTCGAGTTCGCGTACATCGTGCTGTAGGGGGTGTAGAAGGTCCACCCGGTCTCGACCCCGCCGGCGATGGTGGCGATGATCCCCAGCAACCCGCCGGCCATGAAGACATACCAGCTCGCGAGGTTGATTTTGGGAAACGCGAAATCCTTGGCCCCGAGCATGATCGGGAGAAGGAAGTTCCCCAGCACGGCGGGAATGGAGGGAATAAGAAAGAAGAAGATCATCACGATGCCGTGGGTCGTGAAGAACTTGTTGTAGGTCTCGGACCGGAGGAGGTTGGCTTCGGGGGTCAACAGCTCGAGCCGGAACACGAGGGCGGCGGCTCCCCCAATGAGGAAGAACACGAGGAGGGAAATCAGGTAGAGAAGGCCGATGCGCTTGTGATCGAGGGACAGCAGCCACGACGAGACGGTGATCTTCTCGTTGAGGTAGTTTTTCTCGGGGGGCGAAGCGGAGGTGTCGGTTACGCTGGTCATGGGATTAGGGTTCCGTGGAGGGGGTGGCCAGGCTCTTGATGTAGGCGACGAGGTGTCCGAGCTGCTCTTCGGTGACTTGCCCCTGGAAGGTGGGCATGATTGGAGCGTAGCCGGCCACGATCTTGGCCATGGGATTCAAAATGGATTCGCGGGTGTAGTTCTCGTCGTGGAGGACGGTGGTTCCGTCCATAAGCTGAACCATGGAGCCGAAGCGTCCGGCGAGGTTGGGGCCGAGGGCGCCGGAAGCGGGGTTGTGACAGGCAAGGCAACCGAGTTCGGCGAACAGGCGCTCACCGGCTTGCACCGGGGTTTCGCCCTCCACGGGTCCGGTCCCCGTCCATGCTTCATACTCCTCCTCGCTGATCACCTTCACGAACCCGATCATCCGGGCATGTTCGTTTCCGCAGTATTCGGCGCAGAACAGGTGGAAGGTGCCTTCCTTGGTCGGCTTGAACCACAACTGGGTGTAGCGGCCGGGCAACACGTCGTTTTTCACCCGGAAGGCGGGAATAAAGAAGCTGTGGATGACGTCCTCGGAAGTCATGCTGAGGCGGACGGCGCGTCCGACCGGGACGTGAAGGGTGTTGATTTCTTTCTTTCCGGAAGGATGCTGGATCTTCCACATCCACTGTTTGCCGGTGACGAGAATTTCCATCGCGTCGGACGGGGGCGTCTGGGCCTTGAAGTACAATTTCGCCCCCCAGAAGAACATGATCATGAGCAGGACAAGCAGGAACGCCCCGCCGAAGATCTCGAGGGTGTAGTGCTCGTGAGGCGGCTCGGGAGCCTTTTCCTCCGCCGCGCCTTCCGCGCGTTTCCGTCTGCGGTACTTGATGGAAAAGCCGACGAGCAGGACGAAAAACAGCACCGTGAAAATGACGGTCACGGCGAGGATGAACAGGTACAAGGCATCAACCTGCCCCGCGAAGTCGGTGGCTTGAGCCGGCAATAATTTGAGCGTTTCGTTCATGGTATCGTAACTCGTCAGGCCCGTTGAAGCGATGGGTTGGCCGGAGGTTGCCCCGCCCGCTTTTCGCTGCGCAGGGATAGGCCGATAAACAATGCGAGGCCAAGCATGGTCAGCAACCCGCCGAGCTTGAGAACCCGGAAGATGGCGAAGGAATAGGCGCCCATGGCGGGGTCGTAGTTATAGCAAAACAGCATGAATACGCGGTCCACGGCGGTGCCGATGCGACCGGCGGAGGCATCGACGAGGCCGAGCCGCACATCGCGGGGATCGAACACCACGCCGAAGAAGTAGTGGGAGAGCCGCCCGTCAGGGGTGACGAGCATGATGCCGCTGGCGTGGGCGTAGTCGTTGCGGGCTTCGTCCCAGGCAAAGGTGAACCCGGCCGCCTCGGTGAGGGCGAGCACGGATTCCTCGGAGCCGGTGAGGAAGCGCCAGCCGTCTTTTTGCTCGGGCGTCAAACCAAGATGTTGGACATAGGCAGCGCGTTTGGCGGCGGCCAGTTCATGGCCCTCGGTGTGATCGAAGCTGATGGTGATAATCTGGTAGTCGCGCCCCGGCTGGTAGGCGGAGATGTCCTTGAGGGTGTCGGTGAGGCTGTTGAGCACGATGGTGCACAGCATCGGGCAGTTGTAGTAGACGAAGGTGAGGATGACCGGGCGGTCGTTGAACAGGGATCCGAAGGTCACCTCGTTTCCCTGCTCGTCGCGGAGAACCGTGTCGAGGGGAAGCGGGTTGTTGAGCTTTTGCTCGAACCCGGAGCGTTGAAGGGCATCCGGCAACTCGCGGACGGTGCGGGAGTAATCGGGTTTCTCGGTGAACCGGGCCTGCCCGAATGCGAGGGGAGCGGCAAGGGCAAGCAGGCTCAGGCTGACCGCAATTCGGTTCACGGAGCCTCCCTCACCGCAAACCGGTTCTGCTCGATCATAAGTTCCATAGCCCGGGCGACGGGAATCTGGACCCGGTCCGCCTCGGGATCGAGTATCCGGTAGTGATTCAACCGGGCCTCCGCCTCGGCCCGGACCTGGGCAAGGCCGATCGCCGCCTCGCCAAGTCCTTCGAGAACGGCTTCGGTGGGGCGATTGCTTTCCATCAACCGCTCGGCTTTGGTGAGGATGGCGATGTTGGACGCCCGGGTGTAATGGTCGAACAGGGCTTTCATCGCGAAGACCGCGATCACGGTAACCACGAGGGTGGCGACGAGGAACACCACGAGGGGTTTGAGCCGGATGTCCCGGTCCTGATAATCTTTTCCAGTTGTCGAATGTCCGCTCATGTTCAATGCCCTGTCGAGTGGCCCTTGGCAAAGTCGGTGAACCGGAAATCGCCGGACAGCAAGGGGGCGTTCTTGAGCCCGATGGCGAAAAGCCACAACCAGATGCCGCCGATTCCGGCCAGCGCCGCCGCGTCCATCCAGTGAACGGACAGCACGTCTTTGCGGAAGGAAGGACCGACCAGCCAATATACTTCAAGGTAACGGAAAACCAAGATCGGGAGGGCGATCATGGCGAGGGTTTTCGGGTTGCGCTTGTTGGCCCGGAACAGGAGCAGCATGAACGGCGCCCCGAAGAGGACGATGGCCATGACGGTGGTGAATTCAACCCAGCCCCCGGCCATCCGGTGCAGGTACCAGAAGGTCAGCTCATACACATTGCCGGACCAGATGATGAGGTACTGGCTGAAGTTCATGTAGGTCCACAAAACGGTGAACGCGAAGCACCAGTTGCCGAGGTCGTGGAATTGCTGGGGGGTGATGACCGACTTCATGGGCTCGCTCTTGGCGAGGGTGTTCATGACCACGGCGAGAAACAGCATGATGGAGAGCCCGCCCGCGACCATGAAGATCGCCCCGTAGATCGAAGAGAACCAATGAGGCTCGATGGACATCAGCCAATCGAAGGAGGCGAAGGTGGCGGCCAGACCGAAGATCACCAGGCCGGGAGCGGAGACCACCCGCAGCCGCTTGACGGTTTCGGGGTTTCCGTCGGCCGAGGCGCTCCGGGACATTCCACTCAGCGCGTAAGCAAGAACGGTGAAGATCACAAAGTAGATCACCGCCCGGGTGTGGAAGCCGGTTTCGTTGAGGTAGGACACCTTATGCTGGACGAGCGGGTCGTTGGCGATGACCTCTTCGTGGGTCCATTCGTACAATTCATGCATGCTCAACGCGACGGGAATGAACAGCAGGGCCATCACCGGCATGATCCGGGCCGCCGCTTCGAGCGGGCGTTGAATGACAAAGCCCCAGCGTCCGCTGGTCAGGTGGTGGATCATCAGCCAGCCAAGGGCCCCGAGGCTAAGCCAGAACCAGTAGGTCCAGCCCATCAACCATGACACCGCAAAGGCCTCCCGGTCCTGGGTGAAGCCCAACCCGCACGCGGCGAGCCCGAGCACGCCCACGGGAAGAGCGATCGTTCGTAACGTTTTTAAATCGGTATGGGTTTCCATAAGTTTAACGCGGCCCCTGAAGTTCGGCGCGGAGAGATTCGGGGACATCGGCAAGGGTCGCCCGCTGGCTCAATTGCAGGGCCTGGATGTAGGCGGCAATCGCCCACCGGTCGTCCACCGGAATCTGCGCGGAATAATCCATCATCACCCCGAATCCGTTTTTAATAACGTTGTAGTAGTAGCCGGGAGGGGAATCGACCAGCCGCTGCTCGTGGAACGAGGAGGGAGCCTTGAAGCCGCGGCGGACGATCATCCCGTTGCCGTAGCCGTCCTGGCCGTGGCAGGGCGAGCAGAAGATGTCGTAGCGTTGCTGGCCGCGATTGAGGACCTCGGCGGTGATCTCGAAGGGAAAGGTGGAGGCAAGGGCGCCGTTTTCGAAGCCGTCGAACCGGTGGGGGTCGTCTTCGAGGAACCCGCGGGCCACCGTTCCCTCGACCGGCATCCGGGCGGACATCCGGTTTTCAAAAAAGTCGCTTTCCTGGAACGGGCGGTAGCTGGGCTGGTTGTACATGGCCTGCCGCAGCTCGCACCCGGTGAGGGTGAAGGCGACGGCGAGGGCAAGCAGGGCCCGGCGTGAAGGTGTGAGGGTGCTGGTCATCGTATCATTCCGGATCATCGGCGTGCTTGGCGACCTCGGTTACCGCCACCGCGCCCGCTTGTTCAAGCAGGGTCTTGATCGCGGCCGCGTCGTACTTGGGATCGGTGGCTTGAACGCAAAGGAAAAAGCTGTCGGTGGTGGCCCGGTCGAAGTTCGGGGTGTTGAACACCGGATGGTAAGGCTCGGGAAGCCGGTTGCGAATCAACATTCCGAACACGGCGGCAAACGCGGAGAGGAGAATGGTGAGCTCGAAGGTCACCGGCACGAAGCTCTGCCAGCTGAACAAGGGCCGACCGCTGACCACATGAGGGTAGAAATCGACCGAAACGACATATTGGAAGGCGAGGGCTCCGAGGCAGCCGGTGAGCCCCCCGATGAAAACCAGGCTGGCCAGCCGGCTGCGCCGGATGCCGAGGGCGTCGGTTAGGCCATGCACGGGAATCGGGGAAAACGCATCGGTCGCGGTGTAGCCAGCCTTGCGGACGTCATGGGCGGCGGCGAGGAGGGTTTCGCCGTCGGCAAACTCCGCGACGGTTCCGAAAATGGGGTTGGTGGGGGAAGAGCTCATGCCGGTTTAATGATGGTTGGAGTGCTTCTTCTTGTGGAGGAGTTCGCGAACTTCAAACTGAGAAATCATGGGCAGGATCTTGAGGGCGACAATCATCAGGGTCAGGAACAAACCGATGGTTCCGAGGTAGAGGCCCCAGTCAAAAATCGTGGGGGTGTACATGCCCCACGACGAGGGCAGGAAGTCGCGGTGGAGGCTGGTGATGACGATCACGAACCGTTCCAGCCACATCCCGATGTTGATCACGATGGAGAGGAAGAAGAGGATGATCGGGCTGGTCCGGACCTTCTTGAACCACAGGAGCTGGGGAATGACCCCGTTGCAGAGGATGAGGCCCCAATACGACCACCAATAGGGACCGTACATGCGGTTGAACTTCATGTACCCCTCGTACACGCTGCCGCTGTACCAGGCGAAGAACACTTCCATGCCGTAGCCATAGAGGACCATGAGGCAGGTCGCGAGCATGACCTTGGAAATGTTGTTGAGGTGGTTGAGGGTGATCATGTCCTTCCACCCGAACAGGGCCCGGAGGGGAATCGACAAGGTCAGCACCATGGCAAACCCGGAGAAGATCGCCCCGGCCACGAAGTAGGGCGGGAAAATCGTCACTTGCCAGCCGGGAATCACCGACACCGCGAAGTCGAGACCGATGATGCTGTGCACGGAGACCACGAGCGGAGTGGATAGGCCGGCGAGCAGGAGGTAGGCGACTTCATACCGTTGCCAGTGGCGGGCCGAACCCCGCCATCCCATCGAGGCCGCGCCGTACAGGGTCTTGACCACTTTGTTTTTGGCCCGGTCGCGGAGGGTCGCGAGGTCGGGGATGAGGCCGGTGAACCAGAAGAGGATGGACACGGTGGCGTAGGTGGAAATCGCGGCGACGTCCCAGCTCAACGGGCTGCGATATTGCGGCCACATCTGCATGACGTTGGGATACGGGAAGAACCAGTGGGCCAGCCACGGACGCCCGAGGTGAAGCAGCGGGAACATGCCCGCGCACACCACCGCGAAGATGGTCATGGTCTCGGCGAACCGGTTGATGCTGGTCCGCCATTCCTGGCGGAGAAGCAACAGAATCGCGGAAATCAACGTTCCGGCGTGACCGATACCGATCCACCACACGAAATTGATGATGGCAAAGCCCCACGCGACCGGCTGGTTGATCCCCCACACCCCGGTTCCTTCAACCAGAAGGAAGATCAAGGACGGCCCCATGCCGAGAAGCAAAAGCATCGCGAAGAGAAGAACCACCAGCACCGGCTTGGGCAGGGTCGGGGTCAGGGGAAGGCTGCTGATTTTTTCGGTGACCGACTCGTAGGTGTGATTCTCATCGAGGACGGTTTCGACCTCGACGAATCCTTGAGCCGTGGATGCAGGTTGGGATGCCATGGGGTCAGGACTCCGTCACGAGGGCGGCGGCGAGCCGGGGATTGGGGTTCTTGATTCGGGCATGATAGGTCAGCCGCGGGCGGGTGCCCAGCGAAGACAGCACCCCGTAGTCGAGGGTGCTTTCCTTCTTGGCCGAAACCTTGCTCATCGGGTCGCGGATGTCCCCGAAGGTGATGGCTTGGGTCGGGCAGGCCTGCTGGCAGGCGGTGACCACTTCGCCATCCGCGATGGGGCGGTTTTGGACCCGGGCTTTGATCCGGCCCTCGCTGATCCGCTGGACGCAGAAGGTGCACTTCTCCATCACCCCGCGAGCCCGGACGGTCACGTTGGGGTTGCGTTGGAGCTTCAGGCTGGGGGTCTCGTGGTCGGCGAACTTGTAGAAGTTGAACCGGCGGACCTTGTAAGGGCAGTTGTTCGCGCAATAACGGGTGCCGAGGCAGCGGTTGTACACCATCTGGTTGAGGCCGTCGGTGCTGTGGACGGTGGCGGCGACCGGGCAAACCGCCTCGCAGGGCGCGTTTTCGCAATGCACGCAGGTCATGGGCTGGTGATGCACCTCGACCTTCGCGGAGCGGCCTTCGTAGTACCGGTCGACCCGGATCCAGTGCATCTCCCGGCCAATCGCAACTTGTTCCTTGCCGACCACGGGAATGTTGTTTTCGGCCTGGCAGGCGACCATGCAGGCGTTGCAGCCGATGCAGGCGGAAAGGTCGATGACCATCCCCCACTGCGGTCCCTGGGAATAATCGTGGGGATGGGGATAAATCGAGGGGGCGTTTTCGTTGCGCCCGTATTTTGCGGAATACTCATCCAGTTTCCACACGAACTGGGGATCATTCTGGAAGTCGGTCACCGTGCCCACCCGCAGGTGGTTGCGACCTTCGATGGAATGATGTTCCTGGGTGAGGGCGAATGCGTGGCGCCCCCGGACCTTGGTCACCGATACCGACGCCCGGAAGGGCGACGCGGGATCGACCAGCGGGTAGACCGAGGCTCCCACCCCTTCCCCGACCCGGCCAACCTTGGTCCGTCCATAGCCGAGGTGGGCAACCCCCGCTCCTTCGGGAATGCCCACCGTGACCAGCACGGGCAGGCGAACCATTCCCTCGCCCGAACCGACCTCGACGAGGTTTCCCGTGGCGAGGTCGAAGGCCGAGGCGGTTTCTTCGCTGATCAACAGCGCGTTGTCCCAGGTCAACGTGGTGATGGGTCGGGGCGCTTCCTGGAGCCAGCCATTGTTGGCGTAAAAGCCGTCGAGAACCGAGTAGTCGGGAAGAAGGGCGAGGTCGAGTTTGCCGGATTGAGCGGGCGCTTCGGCGGGGCCGGTATCGGACCAGGCCCAGCCCGGCTGAACCGGAGCGGCGGCGGAATTTGCGATTACGCCATCGTGCAACGCCCGCTTCCAGGCAAGCGAATCCCCCAGCGACTTCACCCAACGGTTGCGGACGAGGTCGTGGCCCGAAGCCTCCTTGCCGGTGGCGATCCGGTGCAGGATCTCCAATGCGGATTTTCCTTGGTACAAGGGCTCGATGAGGGGTTGAACGATGGAGGCGGTGCCGTCGTAGGCGAGGCAGTCGCCCCACGCTTCAAGAAAATGGGTGCCGGGAAGGTGGTAATGACACCATTCCGAGGATTCGTCCTCAAACAATCCGTGCTGAACCAGGAAGTTGACCCCCCGCAACTTGTTCTGGAAGTCCATGGAGGCCGGGGCATGGTACACCGGATTGGTGTCGAACATGAACAGGGCCTTGACCTTGCCCTCCCCCAGCGCGTCGGACAGGGCTTGGAGGCTTTCCATCTGGCCGCCCGGACGCACCGCCGCCGGCTCGATGAAGGAAACCGTGGATCCAATGTTTCCGAGGGCATGATTGATCGCGAACACGAGGGCCTGGAATCCCGCCGCGCGGTGTTCACCCGCGACGACCAGCGACGATCCACGATGGGCGGCAAGGTCAGCGGCGATTTCCTTTGCCCAGTCGGCATGAACCGTATCCGTGGCTCCGTTCACCGCGACCCCAAGCTCCCGGGCCACCGCCCGGGCGAGTTTCTCTTGCTCGTCCGGGGTCAGGGCCAACCGGTGGTCAGCGGCCGCGCCGGTAATCGACATTTGGCTTTCCGCCACATACAGGCGGTTCATGCCTCCCGCTTCGACATTCCGGCGGGCGGCAAAATCTCGGGCGAAACGAAGATGGCCCGGACCGCTTCCAATCAGGTCGGAATCGAACGACACCATCACATCCGCCTTGGCCACATCGTACACCGGATCGAGCTTTGCCCCAAACGCTTGTTCGGTCGCCGCGTACACCGCGTCGCGGTTGATTGGCTCGTAGGAATGCCACACGGCCTTCGGGTAGGTCTCCAGCGCCTGCTCGATCGCCGTAGCCAGCGAAGGCGAGGTTATGGTGCCGGTCAGCAGGTGAAGTCCCTCGCCGCCGGTTTCCGCGAACCCGGCCATCTCCTTGTCGAGATCGGCATAAAAATCCTTCCAACCCTTCACATTGGTGCGGCCCTTGAACTTGACCGTCTTGGCCCGGTCGGGGTCGTACATGGTGAGGATGGCCGCTTGCACCAGCGAATCGCTTCCGCCGAGGCTGGCCGGGTGAAGGTCGTTTCCGTCCAGCTTGGTCGGACGCCCCATGTGGCTGGTCGCCAGCAACCCGACCCCATAGCCTTGCACGGGCATCGTGGTCGCGTAGGTCATCGCTTTGCCCGGCACGAGGTATTCCGGCTGGCGGACAAACGGGATGATTTTTTCCACCGGCTGCCGGGTACAGGAAGTCAGGCCGCCGAGGGCGAGGGAGGCCCCCATCAGCCGGAGAAAATCCCGCCGGTGCATCGGATCCCACTCTGCGGCAAACCGGGGATACTCCTGCTGCAACATCGTGCCGAACGACTCCTCCTTCGACAACTCTTCGAGGCTGCGCCAGAACCGCCGACCCGTCTTGCCGTTCAGGCGTTCGGCGACCGCTTGCCGGTCGAGGGCCGCCCGGATCGAGGCGGGGGTATTTTGAGGGGTGTCGGTTATCGGTGACATATGTAGCAATCCAACAAACGGTGGTTCGCGGTGTTGATGTTGTGAACCTCGATCAATTCCTGGCCCAGCTCGGCTTGGTTGGCCGGCTTCTGGTAGGCCATGTTGAACACTTGGTCGCGGGGACGGACAAATTGCTCGGGTTGGCGATGGCAGTCCAAACACCATGCCATATAAAGGTCATTTTGCTTCCACACCAGTGGCATTTCGTCCACCCGGCCATGGCAATCCGCGCAGCCAATCCCCGCATTCACATGAACACTATGGTCAAAATAGGTGAACTCCGGCAAGTCGTGGACCCGGTTCCACTCCATCGGCTCCCCGGTCCGCCAGCTTTCCCGCACCGGTTCGAGGATCGGGGCCTCGTTCCAGATCACATCGTGGCAGTTCATGCAGGTCTTGGTCGGGGGGATGCCGGCAAACGCGGCTTTTTCGACCGAAGTATGGCAATACCGGCAATCCAGCCCCAGCGCCGCATGGTGTTTGTGGCTGAAGGGAACAATCTGCTCCCGGGGCATGTTCACTTCGGTTACGTAAGGAGAACGCTGGAGGGCGTCAAAAAACACCAGCGTTCCAATCGCACCGCCTAAAATTACTACAATACTGAGCCGGGCAATGATATTTGCCGCGGGGTGAAAAACTTGTGTCATTCAGTCCCCAAACCAATCAAAATATTCCGTGGACATGGCGGAAATCGTTTCCAAGCACGGCTGGGCCAAGCTTTTACCATCCAAGGGCAGTGAAAACGTAATGAACAATCCTCAGCCCGTCAACAGCTATCGGGAAATTTAAGGATTTTTTCCTGATGGAATCCCCGATTTCCCCTGCACCCTCTTCGCCCAGTCATACCTCGTCCTGCAAAAGACGCAGAAAATCCTTAAAGGCATTCAACTCGGCGGGAATCGCCAGCAAAACACGGGCAAACACCTTCTGAAGGTAATCAAGCTTGTCCCAATCATAGTCCAGCTCGAAGTAATACCGCCGAAAGTGGCGAAATTTCATCAACTCCCCCAGTCCGGCCGCTGTCGAATCCGAGATCACCGGATCCCTAACCCCTTCGATCTTCAGAGCCATCTTCTCCAAAAGGTCAGAGTGCCAGCGATCCTTGGAGAGGTGATTTTCAAAAAACTGGGAGATTCGCAGAAAACACGTCTCCAAGCAGGTGTAATAATCGACCATGAATTCCGACACCACCATCGCACTTGTTGTTTTCCGCCCCATCACCAAAAAGTCGCCGACAAGGAACTCTTCGTAAGC
The DNA here is from genome assembly GCA_035327665.1 of Kiritimatiellia bacterium. Lineage (GTDB taxonomy): Bacteria > Verrucomicrobiota > Kiritimatiellia > CAIVKH01 > CAIVKH01 > DAOLCW01. The sequence continues at coordinate 1,504 of DAOLCW010000015.1, read as the reverse complement.
AGATGCGATATTCGACGTCAAAGCCAAGCACTTGTCCAAACGGGCCATGAGTTCAGGAATCGACTCAAAATCGACCCAGTCCACGATGCCGCGGAGGTCCGCCAAGGCTTGGTCGGCTAATCTATCAAGTTCTTCCCTCTTGGCCTTCCTACGAAGGGCCATACGACGGCGGGCCGCCACAACATGTGGTTCTTTCACCCTAGAGCTCATAAAGGAATCCTCCTAGATCAATCCCGCCTTGTCCACTCCAATTCCCCCCCTCACCCCGGACTTGAGCCTAGCCCCTTTGCCCCCTACAGTTCCCCCTCATGGACGTACTTACCCGGCCCAACGATATGCAAGCAACCTCCCGGAACTGGCGAATCCAAGGCCACCGGATCGGGGTCGTGCCCACCATGGGCTACCTTCATGAAGGACACCTCTCTCTCGTCCGGCTTGCCCGCGAGCGGACGGACCGGGTCATAGTCACCCTATTTGTAAACCCCACCCAATTCGGACCGGCCGAGGATTTTTCCAGCTACCCCCGCAATCTTGATCGCGATCTCGACCTGTGCCGGGCCGAGGGGGTCGACATCGTCTTCGCTCCCGAACCCTCCGCCATGTATCAGCCGGATGCCAGTGTAATCGTGAACGAGGACCGGTTGTCGCGGGGACTTTGCGGGGCCAGCCGCCCCGGCCATTTTCAGGGGGTCCTGACCGTGGTCGCCAAATTGTTCAACCTGACCCTTCCCGACCTCGCGGTGTTCGGGGAAAAGGACGCCCAGCAATTGCGATTGATCCGGCGGATGGTTCGGGACCTCAATTTTCCGGTAGAACTTCTTGCCGGACCGATCCTCCGCGAACCCGACGGCCTCGCCATGAGTTCCCGGAATGTCCGGCTTACCCCCGATCAGCGGGCCCAGGCCACCTGCCTTTACCGGATGCTTCAACATGCCCGCCTCCTCGTCGCGCAGGGCGAAGTCACCCCCCGCAACCTTGCCCACGCCCTCAAGAAGCTCCTCGCCGAAGCTCCCCTTGCTGAACTTGATTACCTCGAATGGGTCGACAACGAAACCCTTGACCCGGTCGAGCGCATTGACCGGCCCACCCTGCTTGCCCTCGCCGTGCGCTTCGGCGAGGTCCGGCTCATCGACAATACCGTCTTGGTGCCGCAAAGGGTCAAGCAAGGCGACGACAGGCCGTTGGCGTGAGACCCCGTCATTCAGGGTAAACAGAGGAACGTGAAGGGCGCGTATGGCCGAAGGCCTTCGCCGCGAAGCGGAGGTTCCGTCGCCACCCCGCCCCGCCCCCCAAGCCCACGCCCCCGGCCGGCTCGCCCGGCCGGAGCGGAAGTTCCGTCCTCGCCCCGCCGCCCCAACCCAAGCCCGCGCCCCCGGCCGGCTTGCCCGGCCGGAGCGAAAGTTCCGTCGTCTCCCCCGCCCCACACCCCAAGCCCACGCCCCCGGCCGGCTCGCCCGGCCGGAGCGGAAGTTCCGTCGTCTCCCCCGCCCCACACCCCATACCC